>JBDUBP010000234.1:0-4098 GCA_040004075.1 Acidobacteriota bacterium
GGCCTTTCGGAGCCCGAGTCTATAATTGCGCGCACCACGCGCACGATTTCTCACTTGCCTTCAAGCGGAACGACCAGAACGGCAGAAAGGCAGAAAGGATTGAGGACATGTCGAGCGTGAAACCCACGGACGCCAGCATCAAATCCACCGAAAAATGGCGCGCAATCGAAACCGCGCTGACTCAGATCGAGCGGCAGTTCGGCAAGGGATCCATCATGCGGCTCGGCGACCAGCCGGAGACCGTGATGCAGGTGATCCCCACCGGCTCTCTCGCCGTGGACGCCGCTCTCGGCGTCGGCGGCGTTCCCAGAGGGCGCGTGATCGAGATCTTCGGCCCGGAATCTTCGGGCAAAACGACCCTCTCGCTCCAGATCATCGCGCAGGCCCAGAAGACCGGCGGGCTCGCCGCGTTCATCGACGCCGAGCACGCGCTCGACGCCGAGTATTCGCGCAAGCTCGGGGTCGACACCGACAACCTTCTCGTCTCGCAGCCCGATAACGGAGAGCAGGCGCTCGAGATCACCGAGATGCTGATCCGCTCCGGAGCGGTCGATGTCGTCGTGATCGACTCGGTCGCCGCGCTCGTGCCCAAGGCCGAGATCGAGGGCGAGATGGGCGAGGCGCAGATGGGCCTGCAGGCGCGGCTCATGTCGCAGGCGCTGCGGAAGCTGACCGCCATCGTCTCGAAGTCGAAGACGAGCCTCATCTTCATCAACCAGATCCGCGAAAAGATCGGCGTCATGTTCGGCAACCCGGAAACGACGACGGGCGGACGCGCTCTCAAGTTCTACTCTTCCATTCGGATCGACATCCGGCGAATCGCCTCGATCAAGGATGGAGACACGGTCGTCGGGTCGCGAACGAAGGTCAAGATCGTCAAGAACAAGGTGGCCTCCCCGTTCCGGCAGGCCGAGTTCGACATCAACTACGGCGAGGGAATCTCGCGCGAGGGCGAGCTTCTCGACATGGGCATCGAGGCGAAGATCGTCGAGAAGTCGGGCGCGTGGCTCTCCTACGGAGACCTGCGCATCGGGCAGGGCCGCGAAAACGCGAAGCAGTTCCTGCGGGAAAATCCGGAGCTCGCCAACGAGATCGAGACCAAGCTCCGGAAACACCTCGGTCTCCTTCCTCCGGACCCGATCGACAAGACTCCCCCGCCCGCTTCCGAAGCCGCCGCACCCGACAAGACGGCGACGGCCGAGAAAGCCCGGCGTTAGAAACTCGGAGGCCATTCGAGGGGCGCGCCTCGGGAACCGGGAAGGATCGTTTTCCTTTCCCGGTTCCCCGTTGGCGATGACCCGGATTCCAGGCGTCCGCATTCTCGCGGGCGCTTTTCTTTGCGCTCTGCTTCTCCACGCCCGGGCGCTCTCGGCGGCTCCGCGTCTGCAGATCGCGGCCGAGCATCCTGATGGCGTTTGCTCCGACCGCTCCCCGGTGCTGGGAATCGCCCGACTCGCACCTTCGCGAGCTGTCCCGCTGGACGTCTCGAAGTGCCTTCTCGTCGTCGATGCTCGCGACCTCGCCGAAGCCCCGCTGGCCGAGCTCGCCGCGCGGCTGGCGAAGTTCCCGAAGCTCTCCTACGTGCTGCTCGACCTTTCCTCCGCGACGGGAGACCCCGCGCGGATCCCGTACGCCGTCAAGAAGCTGTCTTCGGCGATCCGGGGAGTCTCTCCCGACGCGTCCGTGGGGCTCGATCTCGGAACGCGGCCCGCGGGAGACGAGGACCTTTCGCCGTATGCGGACGCGATCGTGGCGCGCCCCGAGGCGGTCGCCGCCGGCATTGAAGCGTCCCTTCCGGGCCGTTGGGTCGTCGGCAATGTCGAAAGCGCGCCGGCCTCGGACGCGATCCGGGCCCTCGAGTCGTTCCCGCGCGAGAGCCTCGCCGCGGTCCGGCTCCTCGCCCTGACGGCGGCGGGCTCGCGAATCGACGAGGCCGGGTTCGCGTCGCTCGAGCGCCTGCAGTCCTACTTCACGGAGGACGTTTCGCCCGATCCCACGAAGACGGCCGTCGCCCTTGCCGACCAGAGCTACGAGGCCGTGCGTTTCTTCGACGCGAAGAAGTTCACGCCGATCATGTTCCTGCACCAGTCCCCGCGCGCGCAGGTGTCCGTTTCGGAGGGCGCGCTCGCCTCCGCGGCGGTCGAGAATCTCGCCTCCGGCGCGCGCCGCGACTTCGATCTGCGCGGAGCGAAGGTGCTGACGCTCGATCCCTCGAGTGGCCCGCTCGCGGTGGTGGTGCATCCGGCGGCGCGGCCCGGGGGAGAGGCGCGCACCGCGGTCGAGGTCGGCGCGACCCGCGGCCTCACGGCGGAAGAGATCGTGGCCCGCGAACGGGCCTGGGAGGCGGGCCAGCGGGAGCGCATCGAGTCCTACACGGGCGACATGGACGCCTCCCTGCGGTTTCGCGTTGCGGACGTCAACGAGACCTTCGACCTGACGATCCGCGGACCCTTCTACTACCGGCGCGGCGAGCCGGCGGACTGGCAGTGGAACGAGTTCTATTTAAACGGCGTGAAGTGGAAGGGGAAGACGCTTCCGAAGCTCCCGATCCTGCAGCCTGAAAAGGTCACCACGCTGCCGCTCGATCTCCGGCTCTCAGAAGACTACGCCTACGAGTTGAAGGGCGAAGGCACCGCCGAAGGGCGGCGCGCTTACCACGTCGCCTATACGCCGAAAAGCTCCCTCGCGGGCAAGGCGGTCTATCGCGGGAGCGTCTGGATCGACAAGGAGACGTTCGCCCTGCTCCGCCGCGACTCGATCCAGATGAATTTGAAGGGAGAGACGCTGTCGAACGTCCAGACCGAGTATTACCGGCCCGTCCCCGGCCATCCCGATCTCCTGCTGCCGCTCGAGATCACGGGAACGCAGGTCTTCTCGACGGCCGGTCGGACCACCGCGATTGAACGCGACGTGGTCCTGCGGACGGTCGAGCTCAACTCGCCGGACTTCCTCGATCGCCGCGCAAAGGCCTATGCCTCCGAGTCGCAGATGATCCGCGACACCGAGGTCGGGATGCGCAACCTCATCCCCGATCCCGCCGTGCCCGGGGCGCGGATCGTCGAAATGAAGGTCTCGAAGAAGAGCACGTTCGCCATCCTCGGCGCTTTCTACGACAAGTCGCTCGACTACCCGATCCCTCTGATCGGGGTCCAGCACTTCAACTTCGATCTCTTCGGGAAGGGCAAGCAGCTGTCCGTCTTCTTCGCCGGAGCGCTGCTCACGACCAATTACTCCGACCCGTCTTTTCTCGGGACCCGGTTCGATTTCGGCGCCGACCTCTTCGGCGCCGCCGTGGCGTTCGGAGACGTGTCCTACCGCAACGGGTCGCAGGTCTCGGCCGAAAAGATCAAGCACCTGCCCGCGGTTCTGCAGTTGAACCTCGGGCATCCGCTCGGTCCGTATCTCAAGGCATCGCTCGGCGTGTTCGCGAAGTACGACAACTACCAGCGCGACAAGGACACCGGCCCCGCTTTCGTGACGCCGGTCGACACCATGACCAACGGCGCGGAGTTGAAGCTCGTCGCGAACCTCTCGGGCTTCAATGCCTCGGTGTCCGGGAACTACTTCCGCAGGCAGAAGTGGGAGTTCTGGGGCAATCCCGCCACATCCGAGTTCCAGCCGTCGCAGAAAGACTACTTCCGGTGGGACGCCTCACTGTCGAAAGACCAGTACTTCTCGGGCTTTCGAAAGCTGCACGTGGCCGTCTCGTATCTGGGCGGCACGGACCTCGATCGCTTCTCGAAATACGAGTTCGGAGCCTTCTCCGGCCATCCCCTGCGGGGATTCCAGAGCGGGAGCCTGCGCACGGAGCGCGCGTATCTCGCCAACCTCTCCTACGGGATCAACATCGAGGACATCATCCGGTTCGAAGGCTTCTACGACCAGGCGGTGTTGAACGACCGGGTCTCGGGATTCAAGAACAGGTACTTCTCCGGCGCGGGCCTGCTCGCGTCCTTGAACGGTCCGTGGAAGAACTCGCTCTTCCGCGCCGAAATCGGGGTCCCGGTCGTCGCCCATGGCGTTTCGGGATACGTGATCAACGTGCTTCTGCTGAAGCTGTTTTAGGGACGGGAATCGGGAATCGGGAATCGGGAATCG
>JBDUBP010000031.1:0-4094 GCA_040004075.1 Acidobacteriota bacterium
CTGCAACTGGCAGCGAAAGTCAGCTTTTAGGCGCCCTCGACTCTTCGGGAGGCGCCGACGCGGCGCCTCCCTTCTTCTTTCACGGTGTGACTTCCGCCACGGCTCTCTTGCTATCCCGGGGTCGCGCTCTCTTCAACCGCGGTCTGTACTTCGAGGCGCACGACGTGTGGGAGGAAGCGTGGCTCGTCGAAACAGGCTCGACGCGTCGCGTGCTCCAGGGTCTGATCCAGATCGCCGCGGCTCTTCTGAAGGCGGGACGTTCTGAGCATCCAGGAGGGTCCCTGCGACTGCTCGATGCTGGCATCGAGAAGCTCGAGAACGGAGACAACGCCGGGAGCGGTCTCGCGCTCGAGACCTTCGTGTTCTCCCTTCGCGAGCTGCGTCCCTCCGTTGTCGCGTGGGAGGAGGGAAAGTCGAAGGCGCCGGCGTTCGAGTCTTTTCCGAAACTGAAGGAGTGCGAAGCAGGTCAGGCACTCTAGGGGTGCGAGGCGGAGGGGCGCTGGGAATGGGCGCGACGCGCCGGGTGAGAGGAAGGGCCGGAGGGTGAATTCCGAAGACGAGCCGGGATTCCCCTCGTTTCCCGTTCCCTATCCCGGCCTGCTCGTGTTTACCGCGTCCCGCCTCCCGACTCCCGTCTCTCAAAGATCATGCACTCATACGACGTGTCCCGCTTCAAGCTGACGACGGGGCGGAATCCGAGTGACGCGAGCTCGCGAAGGCTCGCGCGATCGAGGTGGAGGGAGTAAACGCCCACGACGTCGGCTCCCGTCGCCGCCTTTCGGATGGCGGCCGGCTGAAGGGGCCGGTGCAGCTCGATTTCGCGGATATCCACCGAGTTGCCGAAATAGAGACGCTCGCCGTAAGCCCACGTCTGCTCGAACGCAAGAACGTGCGGCGCAGGGACCATCGCGAGGATCCGCCGCGACGCCTCGATCTCTCCGGACGTCTTGTCCCGCAGGAGCGCGAGAGAACGGTCGACGGCGTAGGGGAGGCACAGGACAAGCGCCGCGGCGGCGAGCCGCCGATGGCCCGCTTCGCAGAGGCGCTCCCATCCCGCCGCCGCGGCCAGGCAGAGGAAGGGAATCGCGCACTGGAGATATCTCCACTCCTTGTGGGCGAAGACGGACATTCCGAGCACGATCGCGAGGGAAATGCCGAGAGGCGCGCGGCCGCGGCGGTTCGTCCAACCCGCCGCGGCCAGGAGCAGGAGGATGGGTCCCGCCCACTGGAGCGGGGTTCGCAGGTACCAGGGAAACGGCTCCTCGATCGCCAGCCGGGCCGCGGGGATCTCCAGCCACATGATCCGCACGAAGGACCTGAGACTCGCAAACGGAGTCCCCCACGTCAGCTGATCCACGAGGCCGACGCAGACGAGCGCGCCGGCGATGAAACCGGCCCGATTCCGATCACACGCCGCGGGCTCCGGAACCTCCAGGCGCTCCACCCCAGAAGCGGGACCAGGACCACTCCCTCGCTCCAGCGGATCGCAAACGCCGCCGCGAGAGAAATCCGGCGGCGATCCGCGGTCCCGCGGACTCCGACCGGGCGCTCGCGAACCAGAAGGCGGCGATCAGGGCGGTCGCTGACATCGGGCGGGGAAACGGCGTCGCCCCGTACGTCAGAGGCATCCACGCGAGCGCGTACAGGAACGCCGCCGCGAGAGAGACGCGGACCGGCCACTCCCACCGGCGCGCGAGGGCATACAGGATCACGATTCCCGCGGAGGAAACGGCGACGTTAGGAAGGGTGCAGACCCACGTCACCAGCGCCGGGTCGCGCGCCCCCGCCATCGCCGCGATTTTCAAGGCGGGCCATACGAGCGCGATCGGATGGAACAGGCACCGAAGCTCCCACGGGTGGTAGTCGACGCCGAGGGCATATTTCGCCGCCGTCTGGACGATCTCGAGGTCGTCGCCGGTCAAGAACCCCGGAAACCGCCACGCGAGAGCGAGCTTTGCCGCCGCCGTTACGGCCATGAGGACGCCGAGGAGGAGGGCCGGCCGCGGCGCGCCGGCGGGTCGAGCCCCCGACGACGGAGAGGGAGACGCGGCCCCGCTCAGGCGGCGGCCTCGTTCAGACGACGTTCGAAGCGGGCGCCGGCGCCCGGTGCGGACGGGACCTTGAGGCCGCCGGGACCGGCTCGGAGGCCGCGCGAAGCGCCTCTTCGCGCGCCGAGGCGACGGCGGGCTCGAGAGCCGTGGCCAGCCGGTCGAGTTCCAGGACGAAGGTGACGGAGCCGCGGCGCTCCGCGTCTTCCCGCGTCGCGAGGAGATGCCCGCGAAAGAGCCTCAGGTCGTTCCATCGGCCGAGAGCGTCCTGGACCTTCTTCTTCTGCTCGATCTCCGGACCGAGTCCCGCGCGGCCCGCGAGGGCGAGGTCTTCCGCCACGTAGCGCGCCTCTTTGACCGCGAGACGGTAGCGATGCAGGGCGCGGTCGCTCGCCGTTTCCGGAAGGGGAGCCAGCCGCTTCTCCGCCCGGTCTCGCGCATGGTCCAGACGCACCAGCAGGTCCCGCTGCTTCTCCCGGGAGAGGCGGCCGACCTTGCGGCGGAGTCGATCGAGCTCGTCCTCCGGCACGCGTCGCGCCGCGTCTCTGGCTCCCTCGCGGAGGACGGCGTCCCACCGCGCGTCCACTCCGGCGGCGACGTCGTCGGGGAGCCATCCGAGCTTGCGGACCCGGGCGAGCAGGCCGCGGTCCACCTCGATCTGGCGCAGGTCGGAAAGCGAGCTCACGAATCTGCGGGATCTCTTCGCGAGCTTGTCACGCCCGAGCGCCGTCGCGGTCGCGGAGACGCGGCGAAGAGCGACGCGCAGGTCGTGGATGGCCTCCGGGGATTTCTGACGGAACTGCTTTTCCGCGCGCTCGAGCGAGCGCGCCCGGGTCTTCCAGAGAGCGATGCGTTCCGTCACGGACCGGCTATTATACGGAGACGAACTGGTCTGCAGATTTGAACGCCGCCCCGCGCCCCTTCACGCGCTTTTCACGTCGAATTCATCCGACTGCCCCCGCGCGGGGTGACAATCTCGCCGCCATGACCTCGCTGGCCGCCATCGACATCGGAACGAATTCCATCAAGCTCCTGATCGCGTCGGTCGAGGACGACGGAGCCCTGGAGATCCTGTCCAGGGAGAAGTCCATGGTGCGGCTGGGGAGCGAAACGCTCGCCACGGGCCGGCTGCCCGACGAAGCGATGGAAGCCGGCGCGTCCACCGTGGAGCAGTTTCTGAGGTCGATCCGTGGCGCCGGAGCGGAGCTCGTGCGTGCGGTGGCGACGTGCGCCGTGCGCGAAGCCGCCAACGCCGAGCAGTTCGTCGACACGGTCCGGAAACGGACGGGCGTCCAGGTCGACGTGATCTCGGGAGACGAAGAGGCGCGTCTCATCAATCTGGCGGTGCGGAGCGAGTTTCCGTCCCGGCTCGATCCACTCTTTCTGGTCGACATCGGCGGCGGATCGACCGAGCTCGTCGTGTCCGATGGGTCCCGGGTGCTCCTGGCCGAGAGTCTGCCCCTGGGGGTGGTCCGGCTTGCGGACCGTTACTCTAGAAACGATCCTCCGAGTGAAAAGGATCGCGAGCAGATGAAGCGGGAGATCAAGTCGGTCGCCAGGCGCGCCGTCGACGCCGTGCGGAAGGTGGGTTTCGAGACATGCGTCGGCTCGTCGGGCACGATTCAGTCTCTTTCGCTCGTGCACGAAGGGGCGATCCTGGGGCGGGAAGGCACTCTTTCCGGCCATCGAACCCTGACCGCGGATGGGTTGAAGAAGGTGAACCGCATCCTCCGCCGCACGACGGCGAAAGAAAAACTCAGGATCTCGGGACTCGACCCGCGCCGCCGCGATATCTCCGTGCCGGGGGGAATCCTCCTCTCCTGGATCCTGAAGCGATCGGGCGCCGACGCGATCGTAGTCGGAGACCGCGGCCTGCGGGAGGGGATCCTTCTCGATCATGCTGTGGGATCGGCGCCCCGGCGAACCGTGGATCGGGACGTCCGCGCCCGCAGCGTGGACCGGCTGCTCCGCCGCGCGAACGCGGAGGTCCTGCACGCCACCCACGTCGCCCGGCTGGCGCTCGAGATCTTCGACCAGACCCACGCC
>JBDUBP010000187.1:0-13720 GCA_040004075.1 Acidobacteriota bacterium
TCGAGAGAGAACCAGGCCTGCGCCGCGGGCGCGTTCTTCCGGTACGCCGCCGGGGACTCGAGCACGCGCAGGATCGCGGCGGCGAGAGACTCGGGGTCGCCGGGAACGGCGAGCTCGCCCATCCCGGTGCGGAGCACGGGCTGTCGCACGCCCGGCAGGTCGGAGGCGACGGCGGGGACGCCGCGGAGCATGGCCTCCATCTGGACCATTCCGAACGACTCGGTGCTGTTCGTGGAGGGGAGGGCAAGCACGTCGGCGAGGTCGAAGAGGCCGTCCATGTCCTCGGGCGCGACGAGCCCCGGCATCACGACGCCGGAGTTCCGATCGCCTGCGAGCGCGGCGAGACGGCGCCCGACGGTTTCTCCCGGCACTCGGTCCTTTTCACCCGCGAGGAGCAGCCGCGCGGCTGGAAAACGCCGCCGCACCGTCTCGAAGGCCTGGAGCAGGTCGAAGAGTCCCTTTTCCGCGGCGAACCGGCCGGCGAAGAGGATGACGGGGGCGCCGCCGATCTCCCATCGTTCCCGGAGGACCGCCGCGGAGGCGCCGGCCTGACCCGCACGCGGCTCCGGCGGAGGGGGCGCGATCTCGACGAAGCGGTCGAGCCTGGCCGCGATCGCCGGAATGCTCTCCGCGTAGTCGCGCGTCGAATGCACGATCGCGGCGGCCCGCCCGAGGGCGTAATTCTGGGAAAACCGCGCCGCGCTTTCGAGCAGGCGGCCGGCCGCTCCCGGCGGAAGACGGAGGTCGCAGTGGTAGGTCACGACGAGCGGGACCCGCCGGCGGCGCGCGAGGCGGGCGAGCGGGATCGCCGCCACGAGGGGAGAGTGGAGGTGAAGGACGTCGGCGGCGGCGAGCTCGCACGCGACGGAACGGGGAAACGCGGGGGAGAGGAGCGCCTTTCCGGCGCGAAGGAGCACGGGCGCCCGCACGATCCTCACGCCTCCGTCCTGTTCCTCCGCCGGGAGCGGCGCCGCATGGCGGTGCGTGACGACCGTCACCGCGTGGCCCCGCGCGGCAAGCCCGCGGGCGAGGCGCTCGGCGTACACCGACAGCCCCGACACGTTGGGCCGGTAATAGTCGAGCGCCATGACGATCTTCATGGACCGGCGTGAACGGAGTAGACCGCGGTCGGGCCGCGCAGCTCCTGCGACAGGAAAGGGTAGGACGCGATGCGCTCCGCGGCGGGGTAGAGCCGCCGCTCGAGGTCTCCGAGGACGACGTGGGTGACCTTGTACCGCTTCAGAAACGCGAGCGCGACCCTCTCGTCCCGGCCCTCGTAGAACGTGCGGATCAGGGACGCCCGATCGCCGACCTGCTGATCGTTGTTGCGCCACAGGCCTTCGTGGTTGGCCCATCCCAGCACCGTCGGGATGCCGGTGTGTGAGGCGATTCGCGCGTACTCGCTGTAGGCGTCGCCGGTGGCCTCGAGCACGACGGCGTCGCGCTTCGCGTGGGACTCGAGCCACTGAACGGCCGCGGCGTCTCCCGGCGCGCGCTGAAAGAGCGACGGGAAAGCGTCGAGAGTGAATCGGCCCTCGTGCTGCCGCCAGCGGGAGAGGAGGGCGTCCGCCGGATAGAGGAGAGCGATGACCGCGACCGCGCCGAGGGCGGAGCGCCGGACGCTCCGGAATCGGCCCTCCGATCGCCACGCCTTCTCGGCGAGGACGGCCGCCGCGATCGCGATCAGCGGCCAGGCCTGGTGATAGAACTTGAAGACGGTGTTCATCCGCTGGAGCTCCTGCCCGTAGGAGTCCCGGAAGTACACGAACTCGCATCCCGCCGCCATCGCGAGGCCGAGCAGCAGGAGGCAGGCGGTGTAGACGGCATCGAGATCGGGGGGCTCCGCGCGGAGCGCCTTCCACGCCAGCCCGCCGGCGAGAAGGACGAGCGGGATCAGGACGAGAAGCGCGGGCGCGCCGGTCGCGAGGGCCGCGGCGAGCGCGGCCGCCCCGGCGAGCGCGCGGCGGAGGTCGCGGCGTCTCCGAGCCGCTTCATCGCGAGGAGCGTCTCCGCCGGAAAGGCCGATCGCGGCAGCCGCGAGCAGCAGCCCCCAGAACAGGAGGAACTCGAGCAGCCCGGACCGCATCGTGGCCTGTCCCAGTCCGCGGGAGGGGAGCGCGTAGGAGCTCGAATACGGAAACCAGAGGATGAGGGAGAGAAACAGAATCCCGGCGCCCCGGATCGCCCCCCACGCGAGATCGGCGGCGGACGCCCGCCGGCCGCCTCCCGGAACGGTTCTGAGCACGCAGACGCCCACGAGAAGGATGGCGAGAGCGGGCAGCGTCCAGTTGTTCGCGGAGCGGGCGGTGCCCGCGAGAAAGGCGAGGAGCGCGAAGGGCCACGCACGGGAGATCCGCCCGCGCCAGCCGGCGGCGGCTTCCGCAGGCCGCGGCGGAAGCTCCAGTACGCGATGGGCCGTGGCAAACGCCGCGAGGAAAAAGGGAAACGCCAGCAGGTGCGGATGGAGGTCGGCCTGGAAAAAGGTGAAGAAGGGAAACTCGTTGATGGTGTTTCCCTTCCCGATGACCCGGGAGGCGTGCCAGTAGTCGAAGCCCTTTCCGAGCGGCGCCTTCCACGCGTCGAATGCGCCCGCGAGGTCCGCCGCGAAGACGGTGGCGATCCCCGCCCAAAGCGCGGCGCGGAACCGTCCCGCGGAAAGCCGAAAACCGAGACACGCCGCGGCGGCGAACGAGAAGCCCGCGAACGTCGCGATGGAGAGGTTGTAGGCCACGGTCGTCGCCACTCCCGAGAGGCGCACGAGAGCCGCCGCGAGCAGGTATCCCCAGTAGTAGTAGTTGATCGTCCCGCCCGCCATCCACGGGTCGGGCGGGGGAATCGCGGTGTTGCGGGCGAGGCCGCTCAGGAATGCCAGGTCCATGAATTTTTCCTGCCCGAGGATCTCGGGCAGGCACGCGCGGATGAGGAGGAAGATCGCGGCGGGAATCCAGAAGAAGAGCGCGCCGCGGGTCTCTTCCCGGCCCCAGAAGGAGTTCCGCTCCCGGGGCGCGCCGGCCCTGGACGTCACCCAGGAGAGGACCGCGAGGAGAGCCGCCGAGGCGAGGAGACCGCGCCGGTCGAAGGGGACCCGCGGCAGGAGCGCGAGCGCCCAGGCTCCCCAGGCGGTCAGGGCGAGGCCCGCCGGCCGCGACAGGAGGGCGGCGTCGCGGCGGTTCCCGAACGCGGCGCGCAGCAGGGGCAGGACGGCGAGCCCGAGGAGCTCGACGGTGGCCCCCCACCGGACAATTTCGAGCATTTCCTTGAGTGTAACCGGTGGAAAGAGTGTTCGGGCGCTGGGCGCCGGGCGTGCGGCGCTGGGCGGGTGGTAGAGGAGGCGTTGGGCGCCCAGCGCCCCCTCGCGAAGCGAGCGCCCGGCGCCCGGCGCCCTCTTCCCGGCAAGACCATTGCACGGGATCCACGCCATGGCATTGACCGAGTACTGGAAGAAACGACGATTCACCGTCACGGCCGAGCCCTCGGGGAAGAAGACGCCCGCTCCGAAGAAGCGCGCCAAGGCGCTCGGATACGTCATCCAGAAGCACCGCGCCTCGCATCTGCACTACGACTTCCGCCTCGAGTGGAAGGGGGTGCTGCTCTCGTGGGCGGTGCCAAAGGGCCCCTCTCTCGACCCGTCGGTCAAGCGCATGGCGATGCCGACCGAGGATCATCCGATCGAGTACGCGAAATTCGAGGGCATCATCCCCGAGGGGGAGTACGGCGGCGGCACCGTGATGATCTGGGACAACGGCACCTGGACGCCGGAATCCCCGGACGTCGACGCCGCGCTGAAGAAGGGGGACCTCAAGTTCACGCTGAACGGAAAGAAGCTGCGCGGCTCCTGGGTCCTCGTCCGGACTCGTCCGCGGGGAGGTGACGGACGCCCGAGCTGGCTGCTCATCAAGCACCGCGACGAGTTCGCGGGCACGCGCGACATCGCGGAGGAGGAGCCGCGCTCCGTGATCTCGAAGCGCATCCTGGTCGAGATCGCGCGCGATGAAGGCGGCGACCTCGAGAAGGCGGCGACGGGCGATCCTCCCGCGCTCCTCCGGAAGCTGGCGAAGAACCCGAAGCTGCTGACGCCGCCGAAGCGCGGCGGGCGCAAGGCCGTCTGGAAGTCGAACCGCGCGTGACGGCGAAAAGCGCGGCGCTCCGCTCGAGGCCGACGTCAAGCACGCGCGCGCGCTCGGCCGCGCGGGTTTCTTTCCGGGCGCAGCCGATGCTGGCCACACTCGTCTCGGAGCCGTTCCACCGGCCCGGATGGGTCTACGAGGAAAAGTACGACGGGTACCGCATCCTCGCGTACAAGGAGGGCAGCCGCGTGACGCTTCTCTCCCGCAACGCGAAGGACCGGACGGAGTCCTTCTCCGAGGTGGCCGCGGCGATCGCGACGCTGCCGGACCGGGCGCTGCTTCTAGACGGCGAGGTCGTGGCGTTCGATCGCCGCCTCGTGTCCCGCTTTCAGCTCCTGCAGCAAGGAGAGATCGCGCAGGTGTACGCGGTCTTCGATTGCCTCTACCGCGGAGGCGTCGACCTGAGAAACGAGCCTCTTCCGGTGCGCCGCGCCGCCGTCGAAGAGGCGATCGGGCACACGGAACGCCTCTTCCCTTCGCGCCGGCTCGTCTCCAACGGCCTCAAGGCCTTCGAGGTCGCCCGGAAGAAGGGCTGGGAAGGGCTCGTCGCCAAGGACCCCGTGGCTCCGTACGTCTCCGGCCGCAGCACCTACTGGCTCAAGGTGAAGGTGCACCAGCAGGAGGAGCTGGTGGTCGGCGGATACACGCCGCCCGCGGGGTCGCGGTCGCACTTCGGCGCGCTCTTGATGGGCGCGTACCGGGGCCGCGACCTGCGGTACGTCGGAAAGGTCGGGACAGGTTATTCGCAGAAGCTCCTCGCGTCCCTCCACAAGACCTTCCAGCCGCTCGTCTCGGGAAAGTCTTCCTTCGTCGTGCCGCCGCGGGAGAAGGGGGCCGTCTGGCTCGCGCCGAAGCTCGTCGCGCAGGTCGCTTTTCAGGAGTGGACCGCCGACGGGAAGCTGCGGCAGCCGGTGTTCCTCGGGCTTCGCGACGACAAGAAGCCCGAAGAGTGCCTGTTGCCGAAGGACATTCCATGAAGGCGCGAGCGGCCAAAGGCCGGACGGTTCCGGCGAAGACGGGCGGCGCGGGCGCTTCCTCCGGGAAGAGACCGGCCTCGACGGCCCCGCCGCCGCTCCGCGGAGCCAGGGGAACCGGCGCCGTCCGGAAGACGCCGGCCGCCGCCGCGCCGGCGAAGTCCGCCGGCCTGCAGGTCTCCAACCCCGACAAGATCTACTGGCCGGAGGAGGGGTACACCAAGCTCGATCTCATCCGGTTCTACGACGGGATCTTCGCGGCCCTCCAGCCGTGGGTCAAGGACCGGCTGCTGTCACTCAAGCGCTGCCCGAACGGCATCACCGGCAAGTGTTTTTTCCAGAAGGAGAAGCCGGAGTCGATGCCGGCGGATACGCCGACGCGGCGCATCGAGCACGAGAACGGAATCCGCAACTACGTCGTCGGCGGAAAGCGAGAGACATCGCTCGCGCTCGTCAACCTCGGCTGTATCGCGGTCCACGTGTGGGGCGCGCGCCAGCAGGACCCACGCAAGCCCGACTGGGTCTGCTTCGACCTCGATCCCGACTCCGGAAAGTTCGCGGACGCGGCGCGCGCCGGCCTGAAGGTGAAGCAGGCTCTCGACGCCCTCGGCCTGAAGTCGTTTCCGAAGACGTCGGGGAAGAAGGGCATGCACGTCTTCATCCCGATCGAGGTCGGCCCCGACGCCGACGAAGCCAAAGAGTTCGCGGAGCGTCTGGGCGACCACCTTTCCGCGGCTTACCCGAAAGAGCTGACGATGGAAAACCGGATCGCCGCGCGGAAGGGCCGCGTCTACCTGGATCCTTTCCGTAACGGCTTCGCGCAGACGGTCGTCGCGCCCTACTCGGTCCGCAAGTTTCCCGGCGCGACGGTTTCGACGCCGCTCGACTGGGACGAGGTCGACCCGAAGCTGACTCCCGGCCGCTTTACCATCGCCAGCTTCGCCCGACGGCTGGCGCAGGGGGACCCCTGGAAGGACTTCTGGAAGTCGCGCCAGAAGCTGGGACCGGCGCTACGCGCGGTGCGCGCGTTGTGAACCGGGGCCGGGAATCGGGAATCGAACTGGATTCGAGGGGCTTCGTATTTCTCTCAACTCTCAACGCTGAACGCTCACCCCCCC
Organism: Acidobacteriota bacterium; assembly: GCA_040004075.1. GTDB lineage: Bacteria > Acidobacteriota > Thermoanaerobaculia > UBA5066 > Gp7-AA6 > JALYUA01. Next base: position 6,220 of record JBDUBP010000187.1, read on the forward strand.
CGCCCCCTGATACCTTTAAGCCCCTTGTCCCCGGCCGAAAAATTTTCCGCCTTCCTCAGGCTTCACCTCGGGCCGCCGCGCCTGGCGCTCCTCGTCGCCGCCTGGGTCCTGGCGCTCGGCGTCTGGGGGACGCTGGCGCGCACCGTCCTGCCGGTCGAGCACCGGCTCGAGTGGGACATCCCGCTGGAGCTGCGCGCGCCGCTCTATGCGAAGTTCGACTCCGGCTGGTATCTCTCGATCATCGAGTGGGGCTACGGCCCGCCGCCGAAGGCCGGCCAACCCTCGAGCCACGCCTTCTTTCCGCTCTATCCGTGGACGGCGAAGGTCCTCCATCACACCTTCGCGATGGACGGGTTTCATGCGGGGATGCTCGTCACGTATCTCTGCCTGTTTCTTGCGATCCCTCTCTTCCTCCGGGAGGGGGCGGACCGCCTGGGAGAGGCCGGCGCCTGGCGCTCCGTCCTCTTCCTGCTCCTTTTTCCGACGTCTTTTTTCCTCGCCGCGATGTACGCGGAGTCGATGTTCTTCCTCTTCGCGCTGCTCGCTTTTCGGGACGCCCGCGCCGGGAGGACGGCTCGCGCGGTCGTCTGGGGAATCCTCGTCGGGTTGACCCGGCCGACCGCGCTCGCCGTGGCGCCCGCCCTCTTCCTCGCCGCCCTCGAGACGCGTCCGGGAGAGAGCGTCGCGCTCCGGGACCGCTGGCGTCCCGCCCTTCTCGTCGGGGCGGCGCCGTTCGCGGCGGTGTGGGCCTGGATTTTCGCCGATGGCGTCGTTCATGGCGAGCCGGGACTGTTCTTCCGCGCGCAGGCCGGGTGGAATCGAGGCGCCGGATCGTTCGCGGGAGCCGCCGCGTACTTCCAGAAGCTCGGCGACTACGTCTCGCACGCGGGTTGGAAGGCGGAGCCGATGTTTCTCCTCGACTATGCGGCGGCGCTTCTCTTCGCCGGCTTCACCATCCGGCTCGCGTGGAAGCGCCGCTGGGCCGACGCAGCCTGGGCCGCCGGCGCGCTGGCGCTCCCGATCTCGACGGGTCTCTCGGCCGGGATGCCGCGGTATCTGTTCTCCGTATACCCCGTCCTGTTCGAAATGGACGCCCTCTTCTCATCGCGCCCGCGCGGCCGGCTGATCTGGTGGATCGCCTCTGGAGCGCTGCTTCTTTTCGCCGCCGCCCGCTTCGTCAACGCGCTGGGCGTCGCGTAGGCGTGTTCGGGCGCGCGCGCCCGATGGCGCGTCCGAACACGCTGAGAACAATGTGACGTGGTGATCCAGGGGTCAGGGTGACCCTCTCCCTGGCCCTGCAGTCCTCTTGTGCGTGACCGAATCGAACGCTCAACGCTGAACGCTCAACCCTCAACCCTCACATTCCCCGCCGCGTCAACCACGATCTTCCAGATGCGATCGACCCAGTCGGCGTGCTCCGGCTTCATCAGGACGGAGCGCAGGCACGTCGCCGTCTCGTCCGGCGCTCCCAGCGCCGCACCGGACGGGCCGAAGAAGCGCAGGGGAAGCTCCGCCAGCGCGAGATGGAGATCCCGCCGCGCGGCCTCTTCGAAGATTCGACGAGAAAGGGCCGAGGCCTCCTTCGCCGTCTGAGCGCGGGGGAGCCAGACGACGATGTCGAGCTCCGGTTCGAACGCCGCGAGGAATCGCGTGTCTTTCCCGATGAGCGTGTGAAGCGCCCGCGCGGCCGAGAGCGACCGTGAGAGTCCCCGCGCGAACTCGCCCCCCGTCTCCAGGGGCATGAGCCTCTGGGTCGCCCAGAGCCCCGCCGCGGCGGCTCCCGGGCGCGAGCACTCGAGGCTGATTTCGCCCAGGTGCAGCTCGGTCGACGAGAAATATGTGTACGGCGAGTCGTGCTTGTAAAACCGGCCCACCGACGGGTCTCGGAACAGGACGCAGCCGCACCCGTATGGCTGGAGTCCGTGCTTGTGCGGGTCGATGACGATCGAATCCACCTCGCCGAGTCGCGCGAACGCGCGCCGCGTCTCCGGCGCGAGGTCGCCGACGAGACCGAAGTAGCCGCCGTACGCCGCGTCGGCGTGAAGGCGGAACCCGTGCCGCTCGCGGAGCTCCAGGATCTCCGGCAGGGGATCGACGGACCCCGTCGCGGTCGTTCCCATCGTCGCGACCACCGTGGAAACTCCGCCGCGCAAGAGGCGCGCCGCGAGCGCGTCTGCGTCCATTCGGCCGCGCGCGTCGGAGGCGATCGCCTCGAACGAAACGCCGAGCACCGCGCTGATCCTGCCGTGGGTGTAGTGCGCGGACTCGGAAGCGAGGACGGTCCCGGCCGACAGCTGCCGGCCGACCCAGAGCGCCTCGAGGTTCGCCATCGTTCCGCCGCCCGTCAGGTGACCGAGATGCGCGGTCCACCCGAACATCGCGGCGATGCCGGCGACCGCTTCCTTCTCCATGGCCGAGGTGGCGCGTCCGCCGTCCAAGGCGTGGTTGTTCGGATTGATCCACATCGCAAGCGCATACGCGGCGCGGGCGACGGGATGCGGGGGCTTCAGCATCTGGCCGGCGTAGAGCGGGTGGAAGTACGGGTAGTTGTCGCGGAGGCGCCCGGCCACTTCGAGAAGAACCCCCTCGAAGGCGGGGCTGGCGCCGCCGGCGTCTTCCATCGAAGGCAGAGACGGAAATCCTCCTTCGAGCACGTCGAGAGCCTCGGAGAGAACGCGAAGCGAGTTGCGGTCGAGCATGGGGGAGTTCTCGGTTCTCAGCCTTCAGTTCTCAGCCTCGGTCTCCGGTTCCCTCGGATGCATTTCCGCCGGGCTGAGAGCCGACAGCTGCGCCTCGTCGCGCGGCCAGCAGGTGGTGGGGATGAAGATAGCCGCGGTCTGCCGGCGCACCGACGACTGCCAGCCCCTCCGCTTCCAGCCATCCGGCATAGGTGGCCGGCGCCAGGAATCGAATCCCCGCTCCCGCCGTGATCCGAAGGATTCGCACTGCAAGGAATTCCTGCGCTTCCGCCCATGCCGCCTTCCACCGCGGATGACGGGACGTCTCCTTGACGAGCACGGCACCGCCGGGAGCGAGCGCGCGCGCGGCGTCCCGCAGCGCGCGTTCCTGCCCGGCGGGATCGAGTAGGTAGAGCACGTCGACGAAGAGAACGGCATCCCACGGTCCCGACGGAAACCCGCTCGACGCGCCCACGCGGAACTCCGCGGCGGGAAGCCCCCGCGATCGGGCTCGCGCCGCGGCCTGCCGGGCGGAAGCGATCTTATTGGGATCGACGTCCACGCCGACCACCGTTCGCGCGGAGGATCGCAACGCGAGCCAGGACGCCAGAAGGCCGTGCCCGCTTCCAAAGTCCAGGATTCGCCCCGTCGCCGGCACCAGCGCCGCGACCGCGGGGAAAGGGCATGTTCGCCACCGAGTCCGGATGTGGGCGCGGACCCGCGCCGGCTGTCCTTCATAGAGGTCCAGCAGCGGCGCCGGGATGGCGGCGTTCACCGCGGGCCCCACGGGAGATCGCGGAAGGTGCCGAGCCGGAAGCCGGCCCGGAGAACCGCCGCGCGGACTTCCGGGTCGAGCGCCGCCTCGAGCTCGCCACCCCAGTCGTAGCCCCAGGCGTACCTGCCGCGGTCGGGGTCCCTCACCTCGCCCGGGTGAAGCAGGATTTCGGCAGAGGCCGCGCCCGAGCGCGCGGCTCGCTCGATCGCGCGCAGAAGCGAGCGGCGCGACATTCTTCCCGAGTCGTCGAAGCCCTCGCACCCTTCCGGCGCGAAGAGGCCGGCGCGGCCGACGGCGCGGTCGAGGCCGCGCGCGAGCCACTGCACCGCGAGCCCCGCGGGACGGCGCGCGCCCGCGCGAGGGACGCGAACCGCGGGAACCCGGAACCTCTTCGCGAGCGCCAGCACGATGGCGCGCACCCGCGGGAGGAGGTGCAGGTGCTGGTGAGTGTCCAGATGGTCTATCGAGAGCCCCGCCGCGAGGACGCGCTCGATCTGCGCTCCAAACTCCGCTTCGAGCTCGCGAGGCGAGACCCGGTGCGCCCGGCGGAGAAAGCGCCTCCAGGTCAGCGGAAGGCGTCCGTCGCGCTCGACGAGCGTCGGGATTCTCTCAGGCTCGAGAAGCGGCAGGTCCTCTCCGACGGCGGCGAGGTGAACACCGACCCCCAGGCCCGCGCCTTCCGCGCGCAAATCGCGGGCCGCGACGTCGAAGTCGGGCGCGACGGCAAGCATCGAAACGCTGGTCACGATGCCCTCCCGGTGAGCGCGGAGGATGCCGCGGGAGACGCCGCGGGTCAGGCCGTAGTCGTCCGCGTTGACGATGAGGAGGCGGGTCAAGGTCCCGGGACGGCGACCGGTCCCGAGGCCACGCCGGCCGATCCCTGCCCCTTGTCCTCCGGCAGCGCGAGGACCTCCTCCGGGAGCGGCGACAGTTTTCGGATGCCGGCGGCCTGCGAAACCATCTCGCCGAGCATCGCCCGGATCACGGCGAAGGATGAGAGCGTGGAGAGCCCTCGCGTACGCGGGAAGTAGTCGACGCCGAACTGGATGATCCGGAATCCGAGGCGCGAGGCGCGGGCGAGGATCTCCGCGTCGATGAAACTGCCTTCGCTCTCGAGCTGCACGTGCTCGAAGACCCGGCGCCGGCAGAGCTTGAAGGCGAAGTTGACGTCGCGGATGCGAAGCCCGAAGAAGAGACGGATCAAAAGGTTGTATCCGTAGCTGTAGAGCGCGCGGACGGCGCCTTCTCCCGTGCGATCGTGGCGATACGCGCAGACGATGTCGGCGCGATACATGCGGATCAGGCGGCAGGCTTTTGCGGCTTCTCCCATGTCGAACGGCAGGTCCGCATCGGAGTACAGGATGAGCTCGTAGCGCGCTGCGTCGAGTCCCGTCCGGATCGAGCCCCCGAGCTGCCGGTTGACGGCATGGTGAGCGACCCGGATCCTCGGATCGGCCGCGGCGAGCTCGTCGGCGATCTGTCCCGTCGCGTCGGTGGACGCGTCGTCCACGATCACGATCTCCCAGGTGTCCACCTCGCCCGCGGCCTGAAGGGATTCGCACGATTCGCGCGCGGCGGCCACCGCGTGGCGCATGCCCGACTCCTCGTTCCACATCGGGAAGAAGATGGAAATCCCGGAAAAATGTGCCATGAAGATTTTACCGAATCATATCAACGGCGCCGGCGCCACAGGCAGGTCGCGGCGTCGGACGTAGATGGTCTTCTCGATCGTCGCGTGGACCGTGCCGGCGGCGTCCACGAGATCGATCGTGTACACCCGGTCGATAAATCGTTCCGTCTCAAGGATCGATCGGATGGCGTCGGTCTCCTTCGTCGGCAGCCGGAACCGCGCGGCGAGCGTGTCCCTGCCCGGCCGCCGGAAGCGGATCGCGGCGGCGCGGTCCCAGACGACGTAGCCGGGCCCGAGCGTCTGGATGAGCATGATCATGTAAAAGGGGTCGACCGCCGCGTAGAGGCTGCCCCCGAAGATCGTGCCGACGTAATTCCGGGTGCGCCAGTTGAGAGGCACCGAAACGTCGATCTCGCGAAAGTCCTCCGAGACGCGGGTGACGCGTCCGCCGGTCCCGCGAAAGGCGGGGAAGAAATTGAAGACCCACCGGCGCGAGCGGCCGCGAAAAATTTTCCAGACGATCGGTCTCATGCCCGATTCTGTACCGGCGCCGGAAGCGGGCCGTCTTCGAGCGCCTACTTGCGGCGGGGCGCGGGGGAATCCCCCGAAGAAGCCGTGCCGTCGCCGGCGGAAGAGGGTTCGCCGGCGTCCCCACCGGCCCCGGCGGCGCCTTCCTTGAGGCTTCGCCACATCTCCGTCCAGAAGCCGGGGGGCTGGGAACGCAGAACGAGAAACGGGCGCCCCGCGGTTCCCACGATCTCCCGGGTCCTGTCGCCCAGCATGTAGGTCTGGATCGCCCCCCGGCGGGGGGACGAACCGACGATGAGGAGGTCGTGCTGCCCGCGGCGCACCTCGTCGAGGACGCAGCGGACGACGTCACCGGCCGCGAGGCGGAGCTCGGCCCCGGCGCCGGCGAGCCGAAAAATTTCGATCTGCCGGCGCACGTTTCGCGCGAGCCTCGAATTCGAGGCGAGGAATTCGCGCGGGCTGATCTCGCCTTCGCGCAGCCGATCCCCGTACATCCCGGGCAGATCCGGCGAGACGTGGAACACGGTGACGGTCACGCCGAGCGCTGCGGCGACCCGGGCGGCGAACCGGGCGCCCTCTTCGATGAACCGCTCCCCGCCTGTGCAGAACAATGCCCGCTTCGGCGAGAACGCGCCCGGAGGCGTCACGAGGACCGGCGGAGTCAGCTCGCGCACCAGCCTCCACACCGTCCCGCCGATTGCGCCCCGCGTTCCGCTCCCCGCCACGACGAGCGACGTCGGTGTCTCCGCCGTGCGCCGCGAGACGACCTCGAAGAGATCGCCTGTGGCGCGGATGCTCTCGACGGAGGGCACTCCCGGCCGCGCGATCTCGTAGGCGGCCGCCAGAGCCGCCTCCAGCCCCGCGTCCTCGTCCGACCGCCCCGCGACCCCGAGAATGATCAGCGGCGCGGCCAGGCCCGCGGCAATCGCGGCGGCGGCGCGCGCGGCGGTCTCCGCGGCGGAGGACCTGTCGACGAGCACGAGGATCTTCTCCGGGCCGTCTTCGGTCACAGCTTCATCGCCCCTTTGTGGAACAGCTCCCAGAGGAGGAGGCCGGCGCCCAGGAGGGGGAGGGGAACGAACGCGAGCCGGATCCAGGGGCCGTGGAACTTTTCTGTCGCGGCCGCTCCGATCTGCGCGCCGACGGCGGCGCCCGTGTGCATGACGAGAGCGATCAGGATATCGACGTTGCCCTTGATCGCGTGGGAGACCGTTCCGTATCCGGCCGAGATGATGATCTCGAACAGGTCGGTGCCAATCGCGACGTGCGTGGGAACGCCGAGGACGTAGACGAGCGACGGCATTCGGATGTATCCCGCTCCGCCGCCGAGCAGGCCCGAGAAGAAGCCGCCGGCCAGCCCGACGGCGAGGATCGGCCAGAGCGAGATCTTCGCGATCCCCGAGGCGGGCAGCGAGACGTAAGGGGGGAGGCGGAGGGCCTGCACCCTCTTGACCAGAGCGGTGAAATGGATGCGGTCCCGTTTGATCGTCTTGATGCGGCCCGTGGCGATCAGGCGCCGCATTCGAAGCGCGCCGATGCTCTCCCAGGCCATGAACAGCGAAAGAATGATCAGGATCGTCGAGAAGACGCCGCCGAGCACGATGTCCGTCAGATTGAGGCGCTTCAAGACCTGCACCAGCTGCGCTCCCAGCTCGACCCCCACGATCGTGCCGCCCACCATGATCAAGCCCAGCTTCAAGTCGACGTTGCCGAGCGCCCGGTGCTTCTTCGCGGCGACGACGGACTTGCCCATGATGTGCGCGAGGTCGGTCCCGACGACGAAGTTCATCGGCAAGCCGAGCGAGTAGAGGGCGGGACCGGCGAGAAACGAGCCGCCCACCCCGAAGAACCCGCCGAGAACCCCGACCACGAGGCCGATGCCGATCAGCC
>JBDUBP010000260.1:0-13683 GCA_040004075.1 Acidobacteriota bacterium
GGAGTCCACCCGAACACCCTCGTCGTATTCAACCCTCGAACGAAATCGTTTCAAATCTGGCCGATTCCTTCCGGCGGCGGCGTCATTCGCCATATGGTTGCCACGCCCGACGGCAGGCTCTACCTCGCCTGCAGCGGCGACAACAAAGTCGCGGTCGTCGAGGTGAATCGCGTGCCGGACAATAAAGTGATGCAAGCCCCGTGATCCGCTCGGTGAGCGGTGTGGCCGCAGTCGCCGGGAAGACCGGCGCGGGAATGGGCCACGCCCACGGAGCTTTGTGCCCGATCAGCGGATCAGACTGGTGGACACGGCGGCCTGGGCTCAATCTGATACCTGATTCCCGTCGGCGGGCTGCTGTGGACGAGACGAAACGCCGCCGCCGCGGAGAAACGCCAGGGATTCACACAGGAGGCTCACGTCGTTCCCCTGACTGCGCCGTGTCCGATTTACCCGGGGCCAGGCCTCCGGAGACGGCTTCTCTGATTGGATACGATCCCGACCGTGGCGCGTAAGAAAAAGCCAGGCTTCTTCCGCGAGCACTCCCTCACTCTGGTCGCCCTCGCTATTTTCGCAGTCTGGGTCGTCCTCTACCGGATGGCGGATCCCAAGACGCACGCGGGCTCGTTCTTCGGCAACGCGATCGCAGATTGGTCCGGCGTCATCGTGACGGTCATCGCGACGAAGTACCTTTATGAACGAGGCTCTTCGGAGAGCAAGCGGATGCCGCGAAAACTGCGGTGGAAGATCCCGCGCTGGCTCGAAGCGCATTCGTTGACGCTGGTTCTCGTGATCACGGGAGTGGGCTGGCTCCTCGCGTACTCCCGGGTCGACCCGGAGTCGAAGTGGGGTCAGGTCGTCGGCAACGTCCTTTCGGAGTGGGTCCAATTGATCGGAGTCGTGCTGCTCACGAAGCGGTTCTTCGAGGCGGGGTCAGCCGAGTCGCAGCGAAAATAGAGGCGCGGGCCGCCGGCTCATCCGGGATCAGGGGTGAAAGCTTTTCACGACACCGGCCCGGCGAACACGCCCCGAGCGTCCGAACCATGGAGAGCTCGCATGCCGCATCCATTCCTTCCGCTCCGCTTCGAACGGATCTCGGCCGAGGAGTCGCGGGAGAGATGCCGCCGTCTCCTGGAGAATTTCAGGCTTCGGCGCACGGTGCGCGAATTCGATCCCGAGGCGGTTCCCCCTGGCGTCATCGACGCCGCGATTGAGATGGCCGGGACGGCGCCCTCCGGCGCGAATCGGCAGCCGTGGAAGTTCGTCGTCATACGCGATCCCGACGTCCGCCGCCGGATTCGTGAGGCGGCCGAGGCGGAGGAGCGCGAGTTCTACGAACGGCGCGCCACGCCGGAGTGGCTGGCCGATCTTGCGCCGCTCGGCACCGATTGGCGCAAGCCCTTCCTGGAGAACGCGCCGTGCGTCATCGCCGTCTTTCGCATCGATTACGAGCCGGCGCTGCTCGCCGATGGGACGGAGCGCAAGCACAAGAACTATTACGTCGGGGAGTCGGTCGGCATCGCGGTGGGGTTCCTGCTCGCGGCGCTCCACGTCGCCGGACTCGCGACCCTGACGCACACCCCGAGCCCGATGCAGTTCCTTCGCCAGATCCTGGGCCGCCCGAAACACGAGCAGCCGTACATGTTGATCATCGCCGGCTATCCGGCAGCCGACGCGCGCGTGCCCGTACTGACGAAAAAGGGCCTCGACGAGATCCGCGAGACCGTTTGAGGGGGGTCCCGGGACGGGAATCGGGCCTTTTCCCTCGCACGGCCCGCTCCCCGAGCCCGGGGTGGCGGAGGAAACTTGAATTTTCGAAGGAAAGTGAAAAGATCTCGCAATCCTGCGAGGTCTGAATGGCTCGAAGCTCCTCGCGGTTCGAGACGGAAGGTGCGCGCCCGGGCTACTCCGAGGACGCGGCGGCCGAGATCTGCTCTCAACTTCTTCGCGTCTGCCTCAAGTCCGGAATCGGCCGCGCCGAGTCCGAAGACGTCTCACAGGACATCTGGACCTGGCTTCTCCGCACCGGCTCGCCGACTCTCGCGCTCACCGCTCCCTGGCTGTCCGCGGTCGCGCAGAACTACGTCCTCCGCTTCCGGCGGCGCTCGGGCCGGCTGCGGATTCGCGAAGGCGTCCCGATCGACGCCATTCCGGAGCCGGTCTGTTCCGCCGACACGTCCCGCCTCGAAGGCGACGAGGTGCTCGATCGCGTCGCGGCCGTGCTGCCACAACCCGAGAGAGACCTGCTGGCTTTGATTCGGAGCGGCCACACGGTCGCGCGTGCGGCGGAAATCCTGGGGATTCCGCGAGGGAGCCGCGCGTATTACCGCGCGAGGCTCGTCCGGAGGGCGCAAGAGGAAATGCGACCGCGAATCCGCAGGGCCGGGCCGACAGCATCGCCCTCCGCCGCGTCCTGAACGGGTGCCGCGTCAACCGCGGCGCCCTGCCACCCGGCGCCGCGCGGTCAACCCTCTATACGGGATCTGGCCGCCACTTGCTCGATTCCTGCTATCCCTGCTATCCCTGCTATCCCTGCTATCCCTGCTATCCCGCTATCCCTTTTGACGATCCGGGCGATTAGCAGGCAGGGATCGTTGTGCCAATGGCTTTTTTGAAGGGCGGACCATGACAAACACCTGGAACGACGCGGCAAACGGCATAGGTGCGGTCGTCGGCCGCCGCTCTCATCGGAAAACCGGCCGCGGGGGTTCCGCGTTTCTGGCCGCGGCCGCCGCTCTGTCTGCGCTCGTGGCGAGTGGCCCGGCCCTCGGACAGGACGATGACGCGGCGGCGCTGACGGAGCGGTCGGCGATCGTCGTTCGCGGAAAGGTCGTCAAGACAAACGCCAGCAACGAGCCGATGGTGGCCGCCTCCGCCAGCACGGCGGTGATTCGGATCACGAAAATGTACGCCGGCAGCGAGATCGCGGGGGACCAGGCGGGGCGGACCGCGACGGTCATCCTGAGCCGACCCGGGAGCCTCAAGGTCGGCCAGGAGGCGACCTTCTTCGGCAACCCGCGCTACATGGGGAAAACGCTGACGATCGCCGACGAAGGGGAGATCGCGTCGAATGTCGCGGCTTCCCGGGCGGCGCCGTCTATCGAGCGGCGCGTCCAGGCGCGCAGAGACAGGCCCGTCGTCGAGCGGCTCGCGTCCGCCACGCTCGTCTTTCGAGGGGTGGTCGAGACGGTTCAGCCCCTGGCCGCCGCCGCCGCGGCGACGGGAGACAGCAAGCCTCATCCGACGCGGCCGAGCGAGCACGACCCGGACTGGCACGTCGCCGCCGTCAAGGTCGTCAAGCCGCTGCGAGGCGAGGCGGGCAACGTCGTGACCGTCGTCTTTCCGGCGAGCCGGGACATCGTCTGGTTCAACGTGCCGAAGCTGAAGCCGGGCCAGGACTCGGTCTTCATCACGCACGCGTTGAGCCCGGAAGAGGCGGCCAGACACCGGTCCTCCGGCCTCGTGGCCTTCATGGACAAACAACCCGCCCACGTGATCATCGAGCCGTCCGACGTGCTTCCGCCGGGGGACGAGGCGCGCGTCAGAGACCTGCTCTCGACCGCGAAGGAGGTGAAGTGATGAGCACGCCGCGCGACCGCTCCTTCGCCACTTTCCTTCTCATCGCTCTCCTCGCACTGTCGCTCCGCCTTCCAGCCTTCGCGGCGGATCGTCTGGTCAACATGACGCCGGCCAGCCGCAGCGGCGAGACGAACCAGGACGCCGAGCCGACCCTCGCCGTCGATCCGAACGACTTCAATCGGATGGCCGGCGCGGCCTTCACGTGGGACAACCTCACGGGGGGCCCGATGGTCACGGCGGCCGCGCCGATTTTCGTGTCGACCAACCGAGGGCTCACGTGGGCGCTCGCCAGCATCGTCCCGAGCAAAATCGGCGCTGGATTTCCGACGGGCGACATCACGCTCTCCTTCAGCTCGACGCTGAGCGGCGCCGTGGCGCACAAGACGAGCTGGCTGTACGGCGGGATTCTCAGCTCGGCCACTGCGGGACGGCCGATGACGGTCTTGAGATCTCAGGATCCGTTCTCCTCCACGCTGATGACGACCCTCGACACGCGGACCGGCAATGTCGACCAGCCGCACACCAGCGCCAGGACCTCCGCCGCCTCGCAGGACAAGCTCTATGTCGGGTTCAACAACGGCTATGGATGCGGCGCTCCCTCCGGCCGCACGTCGACGTTCGACGTCTCGCAGGACGCCGCCGCCGCGGCTCCGACGCTGACGCTCGACGTGATCGAAGCGCGCAACACGGCGTGCCAGGACGGATTCGCTCAGGTGGCGGCCCCGCACAGCGACGGCACGGTGTACGCCGCGTTCCTGCACGACTGGAGCTCTTCGCCGCGGCTCGTGGTCGTGCGCGACGACAACTGGGGAACCGGAGCCACGCCCTTCGCGGCCTTGACGGACCCGAGCGACTCGGTGGCTGGCCGGTACATCACGACCGCGCTGACCCTGGCGTCCGGGACCATGGGACAGAACCGTCTCGGCGCGAGCAACGTCTCGATCGCGGTCGACCCGGGTAACAGCAACCGGGTCTACGTCGCCTGGGGAGACTCTAACGGCGCGAACAGCGAAACGATCCACGTGCGGCGATCGGTCAACCGGGGAGTGGACTGGTCCCCCGATCTCATGACGGTGACGGGCGCCGTGAATCCGCAGGTCGCGATCGACGACATCGGCATCGTCGGAGTGCTGTTCCAGAGCGTGACGGGGGGCAAGTGGGAGACCCGGCTCGCGCGCTCCAACAACATGGACGCGACGACCTTCGCGACGCCGGGAATCCTTCTCGCCAGACAAAGCGCGACCACCCCCACAGCGACCTACTCTCCTTACATCGGCGACTATGCGTCGCTCGTGACTGCCGGCAGCAATTTCGTCGGCATGTTCTCCGCGAGCAATTACCCGGACAAGGCGAACTTCATGAGCGGCGTCACGTTTCAGCGCGAGGTGGACTGGACGGCGCACAAGCTCTACTCGGATGCCGCGCACACGAAGGTCGTGGCGCCGTCGATCGATCCGTACTTCTTCGAGATCAACACCAGCATCTGCAACAAGACGCCGTTCTTCTGCAACATCTGCAAATCGAAGCCCTATCTCTGTTACCCGATCTTCGATCCTCTGTGGTGGATGAAGTGTCCGATGTGCGGACTCGACATCCTCGTCAAGCTGGACGACGACTACTACAGGCAGGTCACGGTGTACGACTCGAGGGGCCAGAAGGCGGGCACGCTCGAGCGTCTTCCCGAGCCGGTCGTAGAAAAGGGCGTGACGTACAACTACAAGATCAGCCTGCAGCCGAAGGAGGGTCTCGGATACGTCCTCAAGGCCGAGCTCGCGGCGGGAAAGAAACTGCCAGGCAACTTCGCGCCGCCGGTCTCGGTCAAGCAAACCGAGCGATGAAGCGATAGTCCGTCGCTTCCGCTCGCTGCGCTCGCTCCCGCTCCGAGCGGATGAATTGGATCGGCGGATCAGCCGGTCCCGCTCAGTTTGCGAAGGAGGGCTCGGCGCTCTCGTAGCCCTCCCCGAGCGGGGAGGAAGCGCATTCTCTCTGTGCCGCCGGAGGAGGACTATTCTTCCAACGCATGACTCCGAGCGATCCTCCCGAGCGGCCGCGGGCCGTGACGGTCATCGGATGGACCGCGTTCGTCATCGCGGCGCTGTTCGTCGCCCGAGCCCTGATCGACCTCGTCATCTGGCGCGTCATGCGGCCCGCGATCCCCGCGCTCCTCGAGAGCTCCTTCGGCCGCGAGCCGGCTCCTCCCTATCTCCGGCCCCTCCTGGAGCACCTGACGGAGCTGAAGATCGCGCAGGCGATCTTCTGGTCGTTCGTCGGGGCCGGCGCGATCGGGCTTCTTCGCCTGCGTGCCTGGGCCCGCGTGGCGATGCAGGCGGCGTGCGGGCTTCTCGCCTGTTACTGCGCGGTCTTCGCGTTCGTCTGGATCCGGGCGTGGAGCGGAGTCCCGGCGGAGGCCCGTCATTCTGGAGAGCTGTCCGACGCTCACCGCGCCATCCTTCTCTCGGGCGCACTCGGCCTGTGTCTTCTCTTCGCGGGCGGCCTCGCGACGGTGGTCTTCCTGCTGCGCGGCGAGCGCGTGAAAGCGGCTTTCGCGGCAGTATCCGCTCCTGGCGGCGCGCCGCTCCCGCCGTCGAAACGATAGTCCGGGCCTTCCGTGAAGCTCGCGTCTCCGAGCCGGTAAAATCGCGGACGGACGTCAGGAGGTCAAACCCGTGATCACGAATCCGCAGAGCGGGACCCGGGTCGACGAAGTGGCTCCCTCGATTTATCGCATATCAACGCCGGTCACCGTCGTGCCCGGCGGTTTCAGCTTCAATCAGTACCTGATCGCGGACGAGGACCCCGTGCTCTTCCACACCGGACCGCGCCGGCTTTTTCCCCTCGTCCGCGAGGCCGTGGCGTCGGTGATGCCGGTCGAGTCCCTGCGGTGGATCGGCTTCTCGCATGTCGAGGCGGACGAGTGCGGCTCGTTGAACGAATTTCTGGCGGTGGCGCCTTCCGCCCGGCCGCTCTGCAGCCAGATCGCGGCTATGGTCTCGATCGAGGACATGGCCGATCGCCCGCCGCGGCCGCTCGCGGATGGGGAGGTCATGAGCATCGGCCGCGGACGCGTCCGGTGGATCGACGCCCCTCACGTGCCGCATGGCTGGGAATGTGGGTATCTGTTCGAAGAGTCGACCGGGACGCTCCTCTGCGGCGATCTCTTCACGCAGCCCGGCGCGCAGCACGCCCCGGTGACGTCGAACGACATCCTGGGGCCGAGCGAAGCGATGCGCGCGCAGCTCGATTATTTTTCCCATTCGACCCGCGCGGGCGCGCTTCTCGGGAAGCTCGCGGAGACGCGGCCGAAGACTCTCGCGTGCATGCACGGGAGCGCGTGGACGGGAGACGGGCGGCGGATGCTGCTCGATCTCGCGGACGTGCTGGCGCCCGCGGAGACCTGAAAGCAGCCTCCGCTCCCTCTCCCCGCGCGCCGGGGAGAGGGAGGGGTGAGGGGCAGTCTCCCTGCTGATTTCGCTTCGATGCGTCTCGCCCCCCTCACCCTCCTCTCCCCCCGCTGTCGCGGGTGGAGAGGGGAGGAGCGCGCCGGCTCGCGTCCTGACTGTGGCGTTGAGGCGACTCCGGCAGGAGGCGAGCCGGGACTTACACACTGGGGGAGCGAGCCGAGACCTGCACAGTCCGCCTCTAGAGTGTGGTGTCGAGAATGGCTAAGCTGGAGGCCAGCCAGGACATTTTTTTGCTTGGAGGTGAACCATGTCCTCCCCTCGGCGCCCTGTCCCGTGGGTCTGGATGCTCCTTCTCGCCTTTCCGCTTTCCGCCGCCGAGGACGTGAAGGTTTCCGCGGGCGCGGTCGAGGACCAGCGCTCCTCCGACGGTCGGATGAGCGGTCTTTCGATCGAGATCAAGCTCGCGGGCGGCGCGCTCTCCGACGTAAAGGCTCTCCGCGCGCGGCTGAAGTCCGCGAAGGATGACGTCGGGACGGTCCTCTACAAAGCCGCAAAGAGCGACAAGCCGCGGGACTTCGAGGAGTTCTCGCCCGACCGGCGCCCGGGACCCCGGATCAATCTCTCGAGCCCGAGCCGCGAGGCGTCGACTGTGGAAGCCGCGGGGGAGCTCGAGCTGTTCATCCCCTCGCGCGACCCCAACACGAAGCAGCGGTACGAGAAATTCCTGGGGAGACTCGACAAACCCATTTCGAGCTCGGCCCTGAAGTCCGCGAAGGTCGAGATCACGCCGCTCTCCGCGGCCGCCTACAAGGCCCGCCAGCAGCAGAACCGCCCGACGAAGGAGCAGATCACCGCGGAAGCGAAGAAGCAGGGCGCCACCGACGCCGAGATCAAGCAGGCGATCGCGCTCGTGGAGGCCGTCGCCGCCCTGGGCGGAGAAGAACCGACCGATACTAGCGTTCTGATCGAGACGAAGGATCCGGACGGCAAGATCATCTCGATCGACCTCGTGGGAGCGGACGGAACCGAGCTGAGGGCACCGAGCCGAGGGACCTCCGGCGGGGGAGAAGACAAGCTCGTCAAGATCGATCTCTCAGAGAAGCCGCCGGCCGACGCGGCACTCGTCGTGACTCTCCGCACTTCAAAGTCGATCGTGTCCGTGCCCATCAATTTCAAGGAAGTGGCGCTGCCATGAGGGCCGGGTTCTGTGGGGCCGTTCCCGTTGTCCTGGCGTGCGCGCTCCTGGCCGCTGCGCCGGGCCTGGCCGCCGGGCAGTCGAAGAAATCGCCGAAGAAGGCTCCGTCCTCCGCCCCGCCGCCGCCCGCCGCGCCGCCAAAGATTCAGGTCACGGTGGATTCGGTGTTCGACCGGCGCACCACCAGCGATTTCCCGGGGCCGGAGCTGGCCATCACGTTCAAGCTGGAAGGAGAGGACGCGAGCGCGGTGCTGTCGGCGCGAGCGAGCGTGGCGCGCGCCGTCGACGACACCGGGAAGAACCTGGCCGATCCCTCCGGGAAGCGCTCGCCGCAGGGCGCGGAGGGCTGGCAGCAGGCCCGCGAGAACGACCCGCCGACCCCGCGTGTGACCCTCGGCAGCCCGTCGCGGAAAGCCAGAAGCCTCACGTCGGTCGAAGGCGTCCTCGAGACCTATCTCCCGTCCCGAGATCCGGCGGCGACGGTGAAGATCGATCGGGTGATGGCCAGAAAGGACAAGCCGCTCGCCTCTGCCGCGCTCGCGAGCCAGCGCGTCACGATCCAGGTGCTCTCGAAGGCCGGCCTCGAAAAAGAGAAAGCCCGCGCCGAGGCGGCGAAGAAGGCGGAGCCGGCGAAGAAAAAGAAGAACACGAAGAAATCCGACGCACTCGGGATGGAGGTCGCGGAAGGGATGGCCGACGCGCTCGTGGGGGTCTTCGAGAGGCTGTTCTCCAACGTCGGAGAAAACGACCTGATCCTGAAGGTGGACGATCCCGGCAAGAAGATCTTCTCCTTCGACCTGGCCGCAGCCGACGGCGCGGCCATCTCGTCCTACGGGACGACGGACCTCGAGGGTTATCGAATCGTGCGCGTGCTGGACCCGATCCCGGAGACCGCCTCCCTTCAGGTCCGCTTGAAGACGGCCCGCTCGTTCGGGGAGGTCCCCTTTTCGTTCTCCAACGTGAAGCTGCCTTAGAGGAGTTGAGAGTTGAGAGTCGAGAGTTGTGCGTTCGGGCTCACGGATGTGATGAGGTCCGCGGCCGCTTGAACTCAGGGTCGACCTGCCAGCGGCCCTGCGAATGGAACAGGCGGGCCAGGGGCACGGCGGGAGCGATCACCTCCGGGTGGATGCCGATGAGGCAGGCCTCCTCGACCGACCGGACTCGGGCCGACGGGCGGGGAGTCTCCCAGAACTTGACCGTCACGAAACGGATGCCCTTCGCGGCGCGCAGTCTCAATCGGACCCGACAGGGGAGCCGGAGCTCTTCCCCCCGGGGGTCGATCGCGAGACCCGGCTCGACCACCACGTGCGGGCCGCCGGAGGCTTCGGTGTCGCCGATCCGGACGTCCAGTCCGGATACGGTCCCGTAGCCGATCAGCGCGCGGTTGTGGCGCCGGAGTTTCTCGCGGTGGTAGTCCTGCTCGGCCGTCAGCGTGGCGGAGTCGAGCAACTGGCCGCTGAAGAAGACGGGACGATCGAGGCTTTCCGCGGTGGCGCTCCCGTCGGGACCGACCGAGGAAAGCGCTGACGCGGCGCGCGATGCGGCGATGCGTCCCCGTTCGGACAGATCGGCTCGGACGATCAGGCCCTCCGCGAGAAACGCGAAGGCCTCCATGAGGGTCGTGCCCGGGTCGGATTCGTTCCAGTCCGTCCAGTCCGGCACGTGGGTTCGCAGAGCCAGCCGGACATCGGCGGCCAGGGCTTCGAGGATCGGGTCGTCGAGAGAGGGCGGCGTCCGCGCCGCGGACGTCGACTCCGCATCCTCCTCCTCGACGTAAACGCCCGGCTGCAGGAATTCCGGCAAATTCTCCTCCTCGATCGACGGAATCATAGCGGCGAAACGATGCGTTCGAGGCCTCGCACCCCCGTCGGGGCCCCGGAGGAGCATCGTCGGGCTATGCTCGAAGTTTCCGGAGGAACCATGCCCCGCCCCGCCGAGACCAGCCACGATCTTCGGCTTTCCTTTTCAACCGACGTCGCCCTGAGGCGCCGGTTCATGATGGTGGACGAGCCCCTCGCCGGCAACATCCGGTTCGACCTGCTTCTGGAGGTTCTGGACAAGCTGGCCGAGGACACCGCGCTTGCCTACGCGCGGCGGTCGGATCCCGAAGCGCGCGTCGTCACAGCCGCCATCGACAACATCCTTCTGCGGGAGCCCGCGGACGTCACCCGCGACCTGCTCCTGCGGGCGCGGATCAACTACGTCGGGAGGACCTCTCTCGAGGTCGGAATCCGGATCGAGCATCCGGACGGAAACCCGATCCACCTCGCATCGTGCTACTTCACGATGGTCGCGCGCGCCGGAGACGGCGACATGAGCCGGAGCATCGCCGTCCTCCCGCTCGACTGCGCGGACGAATTGGAAGAGGAGCGCCAACGAAAGGCGGTCGCGCGGCGCGAGAGCTACCGCCAGCAGCAGGCGGCAGCGACCGAACCGCCCGATCGGGAGGAATACGCCCTGCTCGCGGCGCTGCATGCCGCGCAGGACCATCGAGGGTTTTCCGGCCGTCTGGTCTCGCAGCTCGTCACGAGCAACTGGGAAAAGATGTACCCGGAGCAGGAAAACGTCCCCCAGAAGATCTTCGGCGGATACCTGATCCGCCGCGCGTTCGAGCTCGCGTCGATCAACGCGGAGGAAATCGCGCCGGAGCGGCCGGTCATTCTCAAGGTCAACCGCATCAACTTCCTGCAACCCGTCCGGCTGGGGGACAAGCTGCATTTCGTATCCCGCGTGGTCTTCACCGGAAGGACCTCGATCTGCGTCGAAGTCAACATCGAGCGTATCAGCCGGGATCGCGTCACCCGGGCGCTCTCGAACTCGTGCGTGTTTACGTTCGTCAACGTGGACGGGGACATGATTCCCCGGCCCGTCCCCGGTGTGTATCCGACGACGTACGCGGAGGACGCCCGCTACCTCGAGGCTTACCGGCGCAACCGCCGCCATTCCGAACGGCAGACGGAGCCCTCGGCGTCGGACCGCCCCGGAGGGGCCCGCGCGGGAGTCGAAGGGGAAGAGGCAATCGGAGACCCCGCCGACTGAACCGGCGGCTCGACCGGGGACGGCGATTCAGGGCCCCGCGGACGTCAGGGAGCTCTCGTCCACGAAGACGGCCGGTTCCTCCCAGGGATGCGCCGGAAAGATCCCTTCGCGGAAAACGCGATCGAGGAGGACGGGGTCCCGATCGAGCATGAGCTCGAGCCGCACGGTCGAGCATCGGGTGAGCTCGCCGACGGTTCCCAGGCCCGGGTGAGCCCCGGCAAGCGGCCGGAACTGCTCGATCCCTTCGCCGGTCCACCAGCAGACCCGGTCCTACGTCCCGTGTCCCAGAGGCGTCACTTTCAGGATGGAATCGATGAGCGCCTCGAGGTGCTCGGGCGGCACGAAAATCGTCAGGCGGTAAACGGGTCGCAGATCCATGTTTTTTCCTGGGGAGCGGCGTGCGCCGGTTCCCCGCAAAACCGGATCGTCGCGAGAACGGCGACGACCCCGAAAAGAAGGAGAACCGTGAGCTGCGCGATCAAGAACGGCGGCTTCTTTTGCGCCGGAGCGAGCGCCTCGAGCGCCGGGACTCTCTGGAAGAGCTGCACCACCAGCACGAAGATATTGCGATAGAGAGCCACGGCGGCGCAGATCACGTAGGTCCGCCGCCAGCCGCCCGCGAGATGAGACGCATAGCGGGCCGCGATCGCGACGGGGAGCACGATCAGGGACAGGATGCCGACCTTGTGGGACGGGAGCAGGGGATCGAAAGGGAAGCCGAAACCCGTGACGCTCGTCGCCACCGTGGTCGCGAGGAAGACCAGGGTCCAGCCGTCGAACCGTTTTCCCGCGATGAGCCCGAACATCGCGACGAGTCCCGCGAGGATTCCCACCACGCTCAAGACGACGTGCACGAGGGTAAACGCGGACGTCGACAGGCCCCAGATCATGATGGCCTCCGTTGTCATCCGCCCTGCTATGCCCGCGTTCGCATGGCGCGTGAAACCGGAAAGCGGACTTCTCCCATTGACCGCAACGGGGGCCGTCCGAAAACGGGTGGCCGTCGCGGCGACTCGAACGGTGAGACGCGATTTCTCTGTCGGTCAGAGGGGTCTCGGAAGTTTCTCGCGCCCGGATCCCGAAGACTTGCGACGCGTTCGACCCTAAGATGGGCACGCGAGAAAGGACGAGCATGCCGTACATGTTGATGATCCTCGAGCAGCCTGAGAAGCGGCGAAGCCGTTCTGTCGAAGAGGGGCGCGCCGCCTACGACCGGATGCAGCATTTCACCGAAGATCTCGAGGCCCGTGGACTGCACAAGGCGAGCGAAGCGTTGAAGCCCGAATCCGAGGGCGTCCGCGTCGAAGTCCGGGAGGGCCGAAGAACCGTCCTCGACGGACCCTTCGCCGAATGCAAGGAAATCCTGGGCGGCTTCTTTCTGCTCGATTGCGCCACGAAGGAGCAAGCGATCGCGATCGCAGGCGAGTGTCCCGCGGCGGAGTGGTCGACGGTCGAGGTGCGGGAAGTCGGCCGGTGCTGGGAGGACGACTGAACTCGGTGACGTCGGTCGACGAGGCCTGAGGCGTCACGCTGGCGTGGGCTACTGGATCAACACGATCTCTCGCGAGCACGTTCGCGTGGGCGTGCGGGGCGGGTTCACCCAGGCCGACCACGGCCGGGCCACGCGGCTCCGGCGGATCGCGAAAGGGGACTTCATCGCCTTCTATTCGCCTCGCACGGAATTTCGAGGAGGCGAGACGTTACAGGCGTTCACCGCCGTGGGTCGCGTGACGGACGAGACCCCCTACCGAGTCGAGATGCGGCCCGGCTTTCACCCATGGCGGCGGAACGTGAAGTTTTCGAAGAGCCGGGAAAGCCCGATCGCCCCCCTGATCGAGGGGCTCGACTTCATCGCGGACAAACGCCACTGGGGATACGCCTTTCGGCGAGGCCTCTTCGAGGTCTGCCGCCGGGACTTTCAGACCATCGCTCAGTCAATGCGCGTGCGGTTGCCGAAGGGGTAAGGGTTAGCCCGGAGGACCCGGACACTCATCTCTGGAAGGCATGCGAAACGGAAGCGTCGATCTTCGATACGATTTCCCGGCATGTTGCCCGAGGTCGGCGAGTTGATCGATGCGGCGCGGCGCGTTCAGGGAGAGTTCGCGCTGGAGGGCGCGTTCGCCGCGGGGACCGTGGGCGCCGCGGTGCGCGGGGTGAGCGGCCGGATCTACACGGGAATCTGCGCGGATCTGGCCTGCGGCCTCGGTTTCTGCGCCGAGCAGGCGGCAGTCGCCGAGATGATGAAGAGCCGTGAGTCGGAAATTCGATCCGTCGTGGCGATTGGCCGAGACGGCATCCTCGCGCCCTGCGGGAGATGCCGCGAGCTGATGGCCCAGATCCACTCCGGGAACCTCGACAGCCTGGTCGTCGTCGGCGAGGAGCGTGTGGTCACCCTGCGCGAGCTGCTGCCGGAACGGTGGCCCCGCGGGTAGG
The DNA here is from genome assembly GCA_040004075.1 of Acidobacteriota bacterium. Taxonomy (GTDB): domain Bacteria; phylum Acidobacteriota; class Thermoanaerobaculia; order UBA5066; family Gp7-AA6; genus JALYUA01. Next base: position 13,645 of record JBDUBP010000260.1, read on the forward strand.
ATCCCGCCCGGATCGCCGCTACGCCGCTACGCCGCTACG
>JBDUBP010000091.1:0-13657 GCA_040004075.1 Acidobacteriota bacterium
GTCTCGACTTCGTCGGTGAAGAAGACCTTCGTGACGCCTTCGAGGCGGATGACCGGTGTTCCGTTGGCGCTCATGCTTCTCCTTTTTCGGGCGGCTACTTCAATCGGACGCGGTCATACGCGTCCCACGCACTCATGTCCGACAGAATCACGCGATCTCCGGGCTTCAATCCGTCGACGATCTGGACCGTATTGACCGAGCTCTTTCCGAGGCGCACCTTCACGCGCTGCGCTTCGTCTCCTTCGGAGTTGACGCGGAAGAGGGTGACGAGGTTCTGCTCCTGCCCGAAGGCGGGCCGTCCGACCGAGACGACGTCGGGAAGAAGGTCCAGCTCGATCGTGCCGTCGACGGACAGATCCGGCCGTGCCCCCTTCGGAAGCTCGCCCTTCAGCGCGACGTCAACCGTCACGGTGCCGTTCTGCACCGAGGGGTCCACGCGGGAGACCTTGCCCTGCACGATGCCGTTGCGCGTGTCGATCGAGGCCGGCTGGCCGATGACGATGTCCTTCGCCTGCGTCTCCGCAATCTTCAGCTGCGCCTTGAGCTTGTTCGGCTGGACGACTTTCGCGAGAGTCGTGCCCGGAACGACGCGCTGTCCCACCTGGAGGGGAAGCTCCTGCAGCACGCCGGCGATCCCGGCGCGCACGTGCAGGGCCTCGAGCTGCGAGCGCTTCAGATCCGCGAGCGCGCGCAGCTGCTCGACCTTCGCCCGCTGAACGTCTTCCTGCGCCTTTGCCGAATCCGAATAGACCGCAAGCCGCTTGTGCTCGATCTCGTTACGGGTCGCGAGCTCCTCCGCGCGCACGCGCGAGAGCTTCAACGTCAGGTTGGCGACGAGGCCGTCCTTGAACAGACCCTCGTTCGTTTCGGCCGTCAACTGGGCCTGGTGAAAGTCGGACTGGATCGTCGCCGCCGCCGCCTGTTGGTCCATCAGCTCCTTCTGGAGGCGGACCCGGGTGTTGGTGAGCTCGGCCTGCGCCGCCTTCAGCTGCCAGTCCGCGTCGAGGGCGTCGCGCTGGAGCTCCGGGTTGGACATTTCGAGCAGGATGGCTGTCGGCGCGACCGTGCTTCCGGGCTGGATCAGGAGCCGCTCGATGCGCGCATCCGTCGAGGCGGAGATCTGGAGGATGCCTTCGGACTCGGGCACCAGCGATCCGGGTCCGCGGACCTCGCGGCGCATCGGTCCGCGCTTCACGGTGTCCATCCACACGGCGCTCTTCTCGACGGTCGGTGCCGCCGGCTTCAAGCGGGACAGCCCGAGCGTGATGAGCAGAACGACGGCCACGCCGGCTCCCGCGAGGAAGATCCGCTTGCGCTTGCGCTTCTGAGAGAGGTCTTCTCGAACGATATCCATCGCATCCGACAATGGCGAAGCGCGTGCCAGAGCGGGTCGCGCGCATCTTCCTGAAACGAAAGGCGGTCAGCGGGTGGGAGACGGCGGGAATGGCCGCTCGCGGGACTCGGGTGTCCGGATGCGGACAGTTGGCGTCAGTTCACAGTTTTCAGTCGTCAGTCTTCAGTTTTCCAGTTCGGGGTCCTCGAACAGCTACTCCGTCCGCCCGTGGATGCGGCGCGAGACGAGCTCGTCGACGGAGACGTCGCGGTCGCGGGCCTGGACTCGCCGGACGAAGTCGATCGTGACGTTGTGGATCCGCATCGACACAAGGTCGTCGACAGAGACGTGGCGGAAGCCGAGCTCCGACAGCTCGCGGACGAATTGCGGCTCGACGCCGTGGATGCGCATGGAAACCAGCGAGTCGGGAGGGATGTTTTTGTAGCCCTGAGCGCCGAGCGCGCGCACGAAATCGGGGCTGACGTTGTGAATCCGCATGGTCACGAGCTCGTCGGCGGGGATGCGCTCATATCCCAGGGCGCGAAGCGCGCGCACGTACTCGGGCGTCGCGCCGTGGATCCGCATCGAGACCAGCTGATCGGGAGAGATGCGCTCGTAGCCCTGCGATGAAAGCTCCCGGATCATCGCGGGACTCACTCCATGAATCCGGAAGGCGATCAGCTGGTCTGCCGCCACCTTGCGGTATCCGAGCGACTGGAGATCCCGGACCCAGTCCGCGCTCACGCCGTGGATGCGCATCGCAATCAACCGGTCTGCGGACAGATCTTCGTACCCGAGAGTGCGAAGATCCTGGATGAAGGCGCGGCTCACGTCGTGCATCGCCATCGCGTAGATCTGCTCGGAGGACAAGCTTCCCCGCCCGGCGGCGCTCCAGGCCCGCTCGAAATCGGGATTGGCGGCAAACCGAAAGCGCCCGGCGCCGCCGGTGGAATCCAGATGCCCCTCGAACGTGAAGGTCCCGGCGTCCCGGACCAGGGAGAAGCGTGCCGGGACCTCGTCGCGTCCGGCCGGGCGGTGCAGATCCCGGAACTCCTCCAGCCGGAACCCGGAGGAATTCTGCGAGTGGTGGCCGCCCGAGCGCCGCTCCATGGAGAGCTGGGCACGGCCATCGTCCCGGTCGAAGTCCAGAACCCAGCGTCCGTCGAGCCCCGTGGCCGCCGCCTCGCCCGGGTCCGGCGCCATCGCGGCGGCACGGGCGGGGGAGTCCGGCGACGCGGAGGAAAGAAGAACGGCGAGGAGGGTGGCAAAGAGAGCGCGAAGGGAACGCGTCGAAGTCATCGGGAGCTCCTTCTTTCAAACCGGGCTTCGAGCAGATCGTCCACCGAGAGGCGGGCCCGGGCGTCCTGGGTCAACCGGCGGATGTCCTCCGCCGTCATTCCATGAATCCGGAGGGAGGTGAGGTCGTCCGTCGAGAGGCCGGAATACCCCTCTCGCGCCAGAGACCGGACGAATTCGGCCGTGACGCCGTGGATGCGCAACGCCGTCGCGTCGTGGGCGCTCGGCGTCCGGACGCCCAGATGGTGCATTTCGCGCAAGAAGTCGGGAGTGACGGCGTGGATGCGGAACGCAACCGCGTCGTCGGCCGAGAGAGACGGGAAACCGGCGGCCTTGATCGCCTGGACGAAGGCCGCGTCGATCCCGTGGATCCGGAACGCCGTCAACTCCTCGATTCCGGCCGCCGGAAATCCCGCCTCTCGCATCTCCCCGGCAAAGCGCGCGTCGACGCCGTGGATTCGGGCCGAAACGAGCTCGTTTAAGGCCGGCCGCGATCCCTCCGACCCCGGCCACGCCGCCGCGTCCCGCGGCTGGACTCCGTGGATCTTGAGGTTGAGCGCCTGCTCGGCCGTGAGGGAACCGTACCCGGCCTGGCGGAATCCCTCGAGATAAGACGGGGTGACCGAGTGGATGCGAAGCGATTCCGCCTCTTCCGCGGTCATCCGGGAAAGGCCCGCGGCGGAGATCGCCCGGATCCAATCGGGAGTGACTCCGTGGATTCGGAATGCGATGCATCGCCTGAGAGAGACGGATCCGAAGATCTTCTGGAACTGCGCGATGTCTTCCGTCGAAACGCCGTGAACGCGCAGGGCGATCAGCTCGTCCGTGCTGGCGCGCCTGTAGCCGAGCGACGAGATCTCGCGCAGGAACTCCGGCGTGACCCCGTGCCGGCGAAGCGAGACGAGCTCGTCGTCGCGCAGTGCGGGCGAGGCCTCCGGGACCGCGGGCTCGGCTTCGACGACCGCGTCGGGCACAGCAGGCGAAACGGCGGGAGCCGCAGGGGCGGGCACCCGGGCGCTCGCGGGCGCGGGCGAGGTCGCGGCGACGGCGACCTCCGGAACGGGAAGATCCTCCTTCGAGGCCGGGGAGCCGGCGGCGGCGGGGACGGGAAGCATTTCGGTCGGGGCGGCTGCGGCGCTCGGGAGAGCGGAATGCACCGGGGCGAGGGCGGGGATGGCGGCGGCCGGCTGGGCCTGCCGGAGCGGGCGCGCGGCGGAGATTCGCACAGCCGCGGTGTCGAGGCCGTCGTCCGCCAGCGGAGAGACGCGCGCGGCGGCGGCGGCGAGAACGACGCAGGCGAGGCCGAGCGCCCCGGCGACGCGGGAGCGCGGGCGGGAGTGCCGGACGCGCGCGGTCTCCGGAAAGAGCCGCGCGACGCGGCCGAACAACTGGCCGCCATCCGCGGCCAGGGCGAGCGCGCCGGCCTGACCGAGATTGCGGCGCTCCTCGAGCTCGACGAGGGCGCGCGCGTAGACCATCGGGTCGCCGGTCGCGGCGACCGCGAGATCGTCGCAGCAGTTTTCCCGCTCGACGCGGATCCGGCTCGAGACCCACCAGACAGCCGGGTGGTAGAAGAGCAGCGTCTCGGCGGCGCTCTGGATCAGGTTGACGAGATAGTCGTGGCGGCGGATGTGAGCGAGCTCGTGCGCGAGCAGGGCCTCGATCTGTTTCACGGGCATGCCGGTGAGAGACGACACGGGCAGGAGGACGGCCGGACGGAGAACCCCGAGCGCGACCGGCACCTGCAGCGCGGCCGATTCGAGGATCCGGACCGGTTTCGAGAGAGTGAGGCGCCGCGCGAGTCGCTCGGCGGAGGCGAGGATCTCCGGACGCGCGGGAGAGGTCCCCAGAAGCGCGAGCCGCCCTGTGCTTCTCCATCCGACCAGGAGGCGAAGCGAGAGGACGAGCACGCCGGAGAACCAGCCGGCGAGCAGGATCCGCGAAGCCGGTCCGAAGCGGTCGAGCGATCCCATCGCGGAGGCGGCGGAAGCCGGCCCCGCCCCCGCGGCGCCGGCCGCCGCGTCGAGTGCCGGGGAGGCCGTGGCAGCAGGCGCGGCGGAATCGGGCCGGGCTCCCGCGCGGCGGAGGAAGTTCGCCGCGGGCAGGAGAACCATGATCGCGAGCGCCGCGCAGGAAAGCGCGTAGCGCAGGCGCGGTCCGGCTCCCCGGCGCCGTGCCGCGAGGTCCGTGAGTGCGAGGAGCCCGGACACGGCCGCGCCCTGCCAGAGGAAATCGAGAAGGGCCCGGGCGAGGGCGCGAGCGGCGGGAGCGTCGAAGAGGCCCTGCCAGCCGGTCACCGGTCGCCTCCCGGGACGCGGTCGAGAAACTCCCGGATCTCGGCGATCTCCTCGGGAGAGGCCGTCTTCGTGGCGAGCGCCTGGAGCACGAGACGGGAGGAGGATCCGCCGAACGCGCGCTCCAGGAGATCTCCTACGAGTTGCTTCTCGGTCTCCTGGCGCTGGCGGCGGGCCCGATAGACGTGCGCCCGCTCGGACTCGTTGCGTTCCACGAGACCCTTTTCCGTCATGATCTGCAGGAGCTTCAAGACGGTCGTGTACCCGGCGGGTCGGCGCCGCTCGACGGTCTCCTGGACTTCCCGCACCGTCGCCTCGCCGCGATCCCAGAGGACCCGCAGGATTTCGAGCTCGGCGTCGGTCGGTCTCGGGGGAGGCGCGTTTCCTGGCGTCATGGATCGGTCTCGATCGTTCATACGAACAAGTTAGTACGAAGTTTTTCGTATATCAACCTAAAAGTTTTTATTCGGAAGTTCCATCTTGTTACCGACTGGTCTACTGGAGTATTTGGCGACTTAACTTAATAAAAAAGACAGATCGCTTCCGGCGGCATACTCTTCCGAATCGCGCCCCTGCCGGAAGACCCGGGCACCCGAGCCCCGCGGCCCGGCCAATCGCAGGGTTCCCCCGCGCCGCTCGAGCCAGACGTTCTCCCGCAGCCCGACCACGGGCTCGGTGTTCTCCGGTTCCTCGTGGAGCTGGCGGATGCGCTCCTCCCGTGTCTCGCCGTCGTGCGTCGACTCCGGGTCGGGATCGAGGTAGTGCGCGTTGATCTGGAAGGGAACCAGACTCAGCGCTTCGAGAGAGGCGGGGGAGACGATGGGCATGTCGTTGGTCGTCTTGATCGTCGGACAGGCGAGGTTGGTCCCGGCGCTCGAGCCGATGTACAAAGCGCCTTCCAGCACGCGATCTCTCAGGGGCCGGAGCAATCGGAGGTCTTCGAGTGTCTTCAACAGCCGAAACGTGTTTCCTCCGCCGACAAAAATCGCTGGCGCCCGGGCGATCGTGCCGAGCGGATCGCGCTCCTCGTGGACCGAATTCACGCGAATCTGAAGGCGCGCGAACCGTTCCCGCGCCTTCGCGGCGTAGCCGTCGCGATCGTGGAGGGCGAAAGGAACGAAGAGAAGCTCGGAGACTCCGGAAAGAAATTCCAGCAAAGCCGCTTCGACGTGGTCAAGATACCCCCCGCCGTGAACCGTGGAGCTGCTGATCAGAAGAAGGGTGGTCATGATGGGAAGGTCGAAGCGTTGAGAGTTGAGCGTTGAGAGTCGAGAGAACTGAAAACTGAGAAGGAGAAGTGACAACTGACTCCTGATGACTTTTACAGGGTGAGCGGATCCATCTCGTCGGCGCGATGTCGCTCGCGGGCGAGCCGCGCGGCTAAGACCGTGTTGGCGAGAAGCATCGCCACCGTCAACGGCCCGACGCCCCCCGGCACGGGCGAGATCCAGCCCGCGATCGGAGCGACGGCCTCGAAATCGACGTCCCCGACCAGCACCGCGCGCCGCTCCTCAAACGCCCGGCGGACGCGCGCGTTCGCCATCAGGTGCGGCGGCGCGGCGGAGCCGGGGGAGAGGCGGTTGACCCCGACGTCGACGACGGCAGCGCCCGGACGGACGTGCTCTCGTGTCACGAACCCCGGCCTTCCGATCGCGGCGATTAGAATCTCGGCCTCGGAGCAGACGCGCTCAATGTCGGGCGTTTTCGAATGACAGAGCGTGACGGTCGCGTCCCTGGAGGTCAGGAGAGCGGCGACCGGCTTTCCCACGATGTCGCTGCGGCCGAGCACGACGGCGCGCCGCCCCGAGATGGGCACGCCCGCGCTGTCGAGCAGGGCGAGGATGGCCGCGGGGGTACAGGGAGTGAACCGGGGGCGGCCCTGTTGCAGACGGCCGACGTTTTCGGGATTCACTCCGTCGACGTCCTTCCACGGGTCGATCGTGTCGAAGATTCGCCGGACGTCATGCCCGGGCTCGAGCGGCAGCTGCACGAGGAGGCCGTCGACCCGCTCGTCCGTGTTGCCTCGCCTGACCTCCGCGAGGAGCGCGCCCGGCGAGCTTCCCGACGGGAGCCGCACGGTCTCCGCCGTGCAGCCGCTTTCGCGCGCGGCCTTCGTCTTCGAGGCGACGTAAGCTTCCGAGGCGGGATCGCTTCCGAGGAGGAGCACCCTCAGGTGGGGCGGACGGCCCCTGTTCGAAAGCTCTTCCGCCTCCTGTCGGACGGACTCCCGCACTTTCGCGGCGAGCGCCGTCCCGTCCAGAATGCGCGCTCCGGCCACGGCTCCCGTCACGCGCGCAGGATAGCAGCGCAACCGTGTCCCGCGGCGCCGCTCCCAGCCCCTCCGCGAGAGCCGCGGGGCGCGGATCTTGCAGCCCGCCTGTTGGATCGGCCTGCGGCCGCGTCCACTGTTATGCGATGTCGCCTCATCGTTGCCGGCGCGTTCGTCGCCGCGTTTCTCGGGATTGCGCCGGTGGAGGCGCAACAGAACCACGACTATCTCGAGGAGCGGATGCGCGCCGGCAAAGAGGCGTACGACTCCGGGCGGTACGGGGAAGCCGGGGAGGAGTTCCGCACCGCGAGCTTCGGTTTCCTCGATGCGCCCGAGAGGCTTTCCGAAGCGCTGGCACGGCTCTCCCTCGCACAGGAGGCGGCCGGCCACCGCGCCGAAGCGGACGGGACCCTGCTCCGATTCGTGGATCTCGAACAGCGGTTTCCGAACTACGGTCCGGAGACTCTCGAGCCCGCGGCGCGCTCCTCCTTCGAGCGGCTTCTGCGAGCGCGGGTGCCGCCGGCGCGTCTCCAGGACGCTCCGAATCTCGCTCCGGTGGCTCGAGGCGAGCCGCCCGGTCCGGGGCGGTCGCCCCGGCCGGTGGCCCCGCCGTCCTCGACGCCGGCCGCCACCGCGCCGGCGCGCCCGGCCGCCACCGCCCCGCCCGCGGCAACCCCGGTTCCGCCGCCGCTCGCGACGTCGGTTCCGGCCGCGCCGCGCTTGACGGGAACCGCCACGCCCACGGCGGTTATTCCTCCTCCGACCCGGACCGCGACACCTCCACCGCCCACTCGAGCTTCTCCGCCGACGCGGACCCCGACGCCGGTTTCGCCCACCCGCACTCCCGCGCCGCCGCCGCCGCCGCCGACGGCGACCGCGACCGCGACGGCCGTGCCTCCGACGCGCACGTCCACTCCGGTCCCGCCGACGCGGACCTCGCTGCCGCCGACGCGGACGCCAACCCCGACCCGCACGCCGACTCCGACGCGGACGCCGACGCTGATTCCGCCGACCCCGACACCGACAGCCGTCCCGCCGACCCGCACCGCGACGGCGCTGCGGCCGACCCGAACCACGACACCCGTGCCGCCCACGAGCACTCCAACGACCGAGCCTCCGACCTGGACGGCATCCCCGGTTCCGCCGAGGCGCACCCCGATTCCGCCCAGCCGGACGGCCCTGCCGCCGACGTCCACCCGTACGCCCGTGCCCCCGACGGCGACGCGGACGCCCGTGCCCCAGATGCCCACCCGGACGCCTCGATCCCTCGTCACGGCCGCCGCGCCCGCCGCCACGGCCGCGGCGCCTCCCACGGGCGCGATCACGCTTCGACCGCCGAGAACCGTCCGGATCGAATCCGTGGACCGGCCGCCTCGAGTGATTCACATGGTTCCGCCGACCTATCCAGCGGAAGCCATCCGTCGGCGTCTGAGAGGCCTCGTCGTGCTGCGGGTTCTGATCTCGGAACAGGGAATGCCGATCGAGGTCCAGCGGGTGCAGGGCGCGCCTCTCGGACTGACGGAAGCCGCCGAGGAGGCGATCCGTCAGTGGCGATTCGAGCCGGCGGTCGCGGGCGGGGAGCCGGTCCGGACCTGGACGACGGTGCGGATTCCGTTCGAGGCGATCCCGTTCGCGACGCCGAGCCCCGCGCCCGCTCCGCGGCCGACACCGACGCCGGCTCCCGCCCTCTTCGAGCGACCGCCGCCGCCCGCGCCCTCTCCCAGAGCGAGGGCCGCGACTTCGGTTTCCGCTCCGCTGACCCCGGGGGCGACGCTCAGCCGGGACGTTCCCCCGCCGGCGCCCCCCGAGCCCCCATCGGGAGAGCGCGCCCCCGAGGCCACGGTTTTTCGCGCCCGGCGCGCGCTGAGGCTGAGTCTGTCGCCGGAGCAGGCCCGCGTCTTCGTCGACGGACGCTACGTCGGGATCGTGGACGACTGGGACAATTTCGGAGGCGGACTCGTTTTCCCCTTGAGCCGGGGTCCGCATCTCATCCGTCTCGAGTTACCAGGTTACCGCCCCTATGAAGCGGAGGTCGACGCCGCCGCCAACGCGGATACGGAGCTCGCGGAAATCGGCGACGACCTGGTCCGGACCTCTCGAATGCCCTTCGCGCGCCTGACCCCTCCGGTCGCTACGACCCGCCGCTTTCTGGCCCTGGTGGTGGACCCGGCGGATGCCGTCGTCCGCGTGAACGGAGGACCCGAGATGCCCGCTCCCAGCGTCACGGCCGCGGATCCGATCGAGCTTCCGGGCCCAGGCGTCCACGACGTCACCATCTCCGGCCCGGGCCGCGCGTTGCGCACCCTGCGCGTCCTCTCCTCCTCGAACGCGCCGGCCGACCTCGCTACGGTGCGTGTCCGATTGAACCCCCGCTGAGGGCGCGGGATTTGCACGGAGCGAAGCGTTGCGAGAGCCGTGTTGGGAAGGAGCTCAATTTGCGCGTGCGGACTTTGCCTCAGGCGGAACTGCCGCCCAGAGGGCAGCGACCCACACTCGAATCTCGTGGGTGGAGGAGCGCTGGTTTCCGCTTCCAGAGCGTTCTTGTGCTTCGTGGCGTGCCGGCGCTCTCCATTATGGGTGCGATCCTGTGGGTGGCGATGTCTTCCTCCGCGGCGGGACAGGATTCGGAGACGCGTCTCCGCGAAGGGCTCGTCGCTTACCGTTCGAGCCGTCCCGCTGACGCCATAGACCTGCTGCGAATCGCAGCATTCGGGCTCCTCGACCGACCGCCTCAGCTTTGCCGCGCGCTCGCCTACCTCGCGCTCGCGCAAGACGCCGCGGGACGCCGCCCCGAGGCACAATCCTCGGGGGCGAGACTGTCGGACGTCCAGCGCCGTTTCCCGGCCTGCGGGGAAGCGGAGGTCGACCCACCGGCCAGGGCCGATTTTCAGGCCCGTTTCGGGCGGCCTCTTTTCGGGGTGGCCGCGCCTCCGGGGCCTCGTGAAACGCCTCCATCCGGGCCGGATCCGCCGCAGCGTGTCGCGGTTGTCCCCCCGGAGCCATCCGGCGAGACATCGGGCCCCGACACTTCGCCTCGCGTGGCCCGCTCTTATCCCGCGGCGTATCCCAGGGCCGCGCGTGAAGCGAGGCTCGGGGGTACGGCCATCGTGCGCGTGCTCGTGTCCGAGACGGGACGCCCTCTCCGGCTCGAGGCCTTGCGCGGACCTCGTCCTTTGACGGAGGCTGCGATCGCATCGATTCGGCGATGGACGTTCGAGCCCGCCCGTAAGAACGGCCACGCCGTCGAGGCCTGGACGGTGATCGAAGTTCCGTTCCAGCCCTAGAAGTACGGTCCCGGCCTCGGAAGTTGCCGCGCATGAGGTCGTCTGGTGCGAAACGCTGTGGTCCTGTGGTCCGTGTCCGGGGGCAGGTCGTCGGTGTAGATTGAGACGATCGAGGACATTTCGTGCAGCGCGCAGGGTAGAGCGGAGATGTTGCCAGGCCAGCTCCATCGCGATGTTCGGGTCAGCTTCGGGGACCTCGGTCGGGGGAGGTCCGGAGCAGGAAAAGGTTGACGCACGGAGAGGCGACCGCAGACGGCAACGCCAGGATGCCGGCACCCCACCTGGCGTGGAATCGTGGATTGCCGGTTTTCACCTCCGACTTCCTCCGAGAGGGTCCGGGTGAACAATTTCTCGAGTGTTTGACCTGAGGAGCGGTATCGAATGAATGTTCCCTACTTCGACCTGAAGGCGCAATACGGTGAACTGCGCGATGAGATCGTCGCGGCGCTGGATCTCGTTTGCCGTAACGCCTCTTTCATTCTCGGGCCGGAGGTCGCGGCCTTCGAGACGGAGTTCGCGGCGTATTGTGAGACGAAGCACTGCGTCGCCTTGAACAGCGGGACCAGCGCGCTTCACTTGGCGCTCCTCGCGGCCGGCGTCGGGCCGGACGACGAGGTGATCACCACCCCCTATACCTTCATCGCCAGCGCCGAGGCGATCTCCTATGTCGGAGCCAGGCCGGTGTTCGTCGACATCGACCCCGCGACGGCCAACATCGATCCCCGTCAGATCGGGCGCGCCATAACGAACCGCACAAAAGCGATTGTTCCGGTACACCTCTACGGTCGACCCGCGGACCTGGACGCCATTCTGAAGATCGCGGCCGACCGCAACATCGCCGTCATCGAGGACGCCTGCCAGGCTCACGGGGCGCGCTTCCGCGGGAAGCGGATCGGGGGCTTCGGCCTTGCCGCGGCGTTCAGCTTTTATCCCGGCAAGAACCTCGGCGCCTATGGGGAGGCCGGCGCGCTCACGACCAACGACGACAGGGTCGCAGAACTGGCGCGGACCCTTCGTGACCACGGGCAGACGCGCCGCTACTACCACGACCACATCGGATTCAACTACCGGATGGACGGATTTCAGGGCGCCGTCCTCCGCGTGAAATTGAGACACGTCGACAAGTGGACCGCGCGCCGAATCGAGATCGCGAGTCTCTACCGGAAAGCCCTGGCGGAGACACGGGCTGTCCTGCTCGAAGACGGCCCGCAGGCGGAGAGCGTCTACCATCTGTTCGTCGTTTGCGTAGAGAACCGCGATGCCGTGCGCGCCGCACTGGAAGCTCGCGGCGTGCAAACGGCGATCCACTATCCGGTGCCGGTGCACCTGCAGAAAGCCTACGAGTGGCTCGGCCAGAAGGCCGGGACCTTCCCCCGTACCGAGTGGGTCGCTGATCGAGCCATCAGCATGCCCTTGTTTCCCGAAATGAGCACGGAGCAGGCCGAGTTCGCGGCCGTCGCCCTGGCCGAAATCGTCGGCCGAAAATGAGAGGCTGCGGATCGAGAAACTCGAAGGGCGCCAAGACACTCGCCGCGCTGCTCCTGGTTTCATCCGCGTGCTTCAACGACCCTCCGACTGCCCCGAAAATCGACTCGCCGACGCCGGTCGCTTCAGCGAGTCCGCTCCCCGCCGCTTCTCCCAGCCAGACTCCGACGGTGACCCCGACCGGCCCGGTGCCCTCCGTCACCGAAACGCCGGTCCCGTCTTCCCCGACGCCGCTCTCGAGCCCGACGGGGAATCCGACCCCGACGGCCACGCCGACCTTGACGGCGACCCCTGTCTCTTCTGCGACCCCGGGTGCCACCCCGACTCTGACGATTCCACCACCCGCCTCCGCGACTCCTCTCCCGACGGGGACCGCGACGGCCGTTCCAACCGCGACTCTAACGGTGACCTCCACGCCCACGCCGACCGTCACGCCGACGCCGACGATCACCGTCACACCGTCCCCCACCCCGACCGGCACGTTCATCCCCCCGACCGCGACTCCAACTCCGACTCCGAGCCGGACACCCACCCCGACCCCCACGTTCACGTCGACTTCAACGCCCACGGCGACGCCGACGGCGACGCCGACCTCGACCGTCACTTCCACTCCGACTCGTACGCCGACCCCGACCTCGACTGCGACCGCTCTTCCGCCGACTGCGACTGCGAGCAATACGCCCACGGCGTCACCGACTGCGACGCCTACGCCCACGGCTACTCCGACGGCCACGGCGACCACGGTCTCCGCCACCGTGACTCCCACGTTTACCGCGACGTCTTCTCCGACCCCGAGCCCCAGTCCATCTCCGACCGCCACCCTGACCGCGACCGCCCTTCCCGCGAGTCCGACGCAAACGCAAACGCAAACGCAAACCCCGACCCGGACCGCGACGCCGACCCCCTGAGAATCGGATGCGGGTGTTTCCTTCTGCCCCGTTCTTTCGTGGCGGTGCGTCTTTTGCTATGGGAAATGCGTGCGAAGGATTTTTTCCGCCTTATGTGGGAGAGTTTCGGCCCTTCTGGCCGTCGCGATCTTCTCGGTCGCCTGTTTCAAGGACCCGCCGACCGCGCCGGCAACCGTCGGCTCGCCGACCCCTCTCCCCCCGCCAACCGCGACACTGCCCCCGGGCGAGCCGACGGCGGCTCCGACGGCAACTTTGCCGCCGCTCTTTTCTCCGACACCTACCGTGACGACACTCCCGGGAGGTCCCACCGCGACCCCGGTGACCGCGATCGCGTCCGCAACCCCGACCGCGACGCCGGTTGCGACTTCGACGGCCGTCCCGACGGGGACTGCGGTTCCGAGCGCGACGCCGACATCGACTCCCACCGGTACGCCAACTGCGACCCAGACCAGAGCTCCTTCGCCCACACCCACCGGGACCGTCGTCAATCCAACCCCGACGTCGAGCCGGACGCCGAGCCTCACTCCAACGGCTTCGGCCACTCCGACGTGGACGGTGGTTGCGCCCTCAGCGACGCCGACCGCCACGGCGACCTTCACTCCGCTGCCTGTCACGGCAACACCTTCGTTCACGTCGTCACCGACGAGAACGGCTACGGTGACCGCGAGTCGGACGGCCCTTCCGCCGAGCGCGACACCGACTCAGGTGCCTCCGAGCCCCACCTTGACCCGGACCCCGCTGCCGCCGACAGAAACCCCGACGGCGACTGCGACACCGAAGAAAAAGTA
>JBDUBP010000216.1:0-13559 GCA_040004075.1 Acidobacteriota bacterium
TTGGCCCACGAGATCGCGACCGCGACGTTGCCGATCGCGTACTCGATCATCAGGTCCCATCCGATGATCCACGCGACCAGCTCCCCGAGCGTCCCGTAGGAGTAGGTGTACGCGGAGCCGGCCACCGGCACCATCGAGGCAAATTCCGCGTAGCAGAGCGCGGTGAACCCGCACACCGCCGCCGTCAGCACGAAGGAGAGGATGAGCGCGGGTCCGGCGCCCGGACGGGACGCGTCTCCCGCCGCCGCGGTTCCGATCGTCGCGAAAATGCCCGCCCCGATGATGGCGCCGACTCCGAGCGCGACGACGTTCCAGGGACCGAGCGCGCGCTTCAACCGGTGCCCGGGCTCCTCCGTCTCCGCGACGAGAGCGTCGAGAGACTTGCGGCGGAGGAGCTGGGAAACCAGGCTCAAGTTGGCGCGCAGGATAGCAGGTGACCCGGATTTCGCGACCGGTTTTCTCCCGGGTGGCCGGCGTCAGCGGAGCTTTTCGTCGGGAGGGTCGCCGGGGCGCGGAGGATCCTCCGCGGGGGGACGCGCGGGCGGCTCTTCCGCAGGCGGCGTCGGCGGAATCGGATCCTGCACGGGCGGTCTCGGATTGCCGGGAGCCGGCGGCTCACCGATCGGCGTGATCTTTCCGGGTGTCTCGTTTGTCATATGCCGCGGTGTTGCAAGAGGTGGACCGCGGCCGGAGGAACGGTTGAGCGTCGAGCGTTCGGAGGAGGTCAAGAGTCAAGAGTTATGGGGCTTTCGATTTCCGATTCCCGATTCCCGGCCCCCGTTCCCCCCCGGACCAGCGCCGCGAGCTCCGTCAACGAGCCGATTCGATCCTCCGCGCCAAGATCCGGATGGCCGCCAATTCGGTCCAGCAGCACCGCGCGCAGGCCCGCGGCGCGGGCGCCGTCGAAGTCTTCGCGCCGCGAGTCGCCCACGTGAAGGCACTGCGCCGGCTCGAGGCCGATGCGCGCGCAGACCCGGAGGAAGATTTCGGGGTCCGGCTTTCCCGTCTCCTCGATGGCGGAGACGGCGATGGTCTGAAACCTGCCGGCGAGTGACAGCGCTTCGAGAAGCGCCGGGAGAGACGAGTCCCAGTTCGACACGATGGCCAGGGCGAGCCCCCGGCGCTCGAGCTCGCGCAGCGTCTCGTCGACGTCCGGGTAGACCGCCCAGGAGGACGCCTCGCGGAAGTGCGCCTTGAGGCGCTCGAAGCACCCGGGGGAAATGGCGCCCCCGTCGAGGCGCCCGCGCACCCGGTTCACGAACGCCGCCCAGAACGCGCCCTCGCCCTGCACGCCCGCGTAGCGGTTCCCGCGGCCGGCAGAGTGGATCTCTTGCCACGTCTTCGTCAGCGCGGCGTCGAGCTCCTCGAGCGTGAAGCGGGCGCCGTCGGCGGCGAGCTCCCGCGCGTAGACCTGTTCGACGGGAGGGCTCGGATGGACGAGCGTCAACCCCGCGTCGAACAGGACCGCGCGTATCACGTCCGGGTCACGAGGCCCGCGGAGTCTCGCGCAGGATGCCGTCGAGGGCCGCGTTCAACGCGTCGAGGCACCTCCGCGCGGACGCCAGGGCCTTCTGCCGATCGCCCTCGCCGTCCGCGACCCGCCCGAGAGCCTCGCGTTCGACCTCCCGGTGCCACACGTCGGCGGCCTCGTGGACGGTGAAGAAGCGGACGGCATCCGCGTCGGTGATCCCGTAGAACGCGGCCAGGCCTTCCCGCTTGGTTCGGGCGATCTCCGGAATCTGGGACTCGTAGGCGTAGAGCGCCGCCAGCCCTTCCGGGACCGAGCCTTTGCCCGTCGTGTCGAGGAAGCAATCGACGAGCGCCGCCACCTCCGGCGTGCGCGGCTGCGCCGAAAGATCGGACGGCGCGCCGAGAGACGCCGCGAACCGGCGCCACAGGGCCGGATGATTCGCTTCCCCGCGCTCCTCTTCGATCAGATTCTCGAGCAGCTCCTGACGCAGCACCGGATCATCGGAGTGGGAGTGGACCGCTGAGACGTAGCGAGGGAACGCGGCCACATGCGGGTAATAAGAGACGGCGTACTCCCGCAACTGCTCGCGCGAGAGCTTGCCCTCGCTCCAGAGCACGTAGAACGGGTGCTTCAACAGATGCTTTTCGGAGACGAGACGATCGAGAGACTCGAGAAATTCCGTGCGCGTCATGAAAGCCTCCGGATGAGTTCTCAGTTGTCAGTTATCAGTTTTCAGTTCCCAAGACTCTCTCACTTCTTCAACTCTCAACTCTCGACTCTCAACTCTCAACCCTCGACTTCCTCCTCACGGCATCACCTGGCCGCCGTCGATCACGATGGCCTGCCCCGTGACCGACTTCGCGTCGTCGGACGCGAGATAGGCGGCGAGCCCCGCGACCTCGGCGGGGTCGAGCACCCGGCCGAGAGGGGCCATGCGCGCCGCCGTCTCCCGGCCGTCATCCAGCGACTTTCCCTTCATCCGGCCGATCTGGCGGAACCCCTCGCGCGCCATCTCGCTCTCGACCCAGCCCGGACAAACCGCGTTCACGGTGATCTGCCGCGGCGCGAGCTCGAGGGCGAGCGTCCTCGTCAGGCCGATGACGCCGTGCTTGGAGGCGGAGTACGCCGCCAGCCCCGCGACTCCGAAGCGCCCGACGACCGACGACAGGTTGATGATCCGGCCGCCCTGCGGCAGAAACGGCGCCGCTTCGCGCGTCACGCGGAACACCGCGGTCAGGTTCGTCGCGATGATCGAGTTCCACCGCGAATCGTCCGGGTCATCCAGAGGCGTGGGGCCTCCCTGACCCGCGTTGTTGATGAGGATGTCGATCCGGCCCCACCTCGCGGAGACCTCGGCGACCGCGTTGCTGATCGACAGGCGGAGGGTCACGTCGCACTCGATCGCGATGGCGTCTCCCCCCGACTCCCGGATCTCCGCGGCGATCCGTTCGCATGCTCCGAGGTTTCTGGCCGCGAGCGCCACGCGCGCTCCTTCGGCGGCGAGACGTCGGGCAATCGCTTCTCCGATGCCGCGCGACGCTCCCGTGACGAAAGCGACCTTTTCGACGAGGCGGCGGGGAACCGCGCCCTTTTCTTCGGGGGCGCGCAACGGCGCGGTGCTCTCGAGGTCGTCTTCGCTCATGGGCGCCTTTGGTCGTCTTCCGTCTTCCGGCCGTCTGTCTTGTGATTCGCCGCGGTCGGCTGCTTCGGCGGCCTAGGAGCCTGTCCTCGTAATCTCCTGCTGCACGAAAGCGTGTCTCTCGCTGCAAACGGAATGCTCGGGCGGATCTTGAGCAGAGGACTTCGGCAGTCCCCCGCTCAAAAAAGCCCTGCGCTCCCGCTCTCGCTTCGGCCTCACCGCGCTCGCGACGGACATTATTCGGACAGACTCCTAAACGGAAGGCGCCAGCGTGTTCTCCCGCGCCTTTCGCAGCGCGGCGAGCTCCGGAGGAAGCGGAAAGAAAACGTCTTCGTCAACGACGCGGACCTCGCGCACTTCGGTCGCGCCCAGCCTGCGGAGAGTCTCCAAGATCGCGTCGACGAGGAAGTCGGGCGCCGAAGCTCCGGACGTGACTCCCACCGCGCTCACTCCCTCGAGCCACGCCGTGTCCATTCCCGACACGTCGTCGACCAGGTAGGCGCGAGCGCCGGCCAGCTCCGCCTCCTCGACGAGGCGATTGGAGTTCGACGAGTTCTTCGAGCCGACGACGAGAATGACAGGCGCCTGCCGCGCGATCGCCCGGACCGCGAGCTGCCGGTTCTGGGTGGCGTAGCAGATGTCCGCGCGCGCCGGCCCCTGGATGCCGGGGAAGCGGCGCTGGAGCGCGGCGACGATGGGCCGCGTGTCTTCGACCGAAAGCGTCGTCTGGGTCAGGAACGCCAGCCGCTCCGGGTTCTTCACCGGCACGGCTTCCGCCTCCGCGACGGTCGAGACCAGCGTCATCCGATCGGCCGCCTCGCCCAGCGTCCCCTCGACCTCCTCGTGACTCGGATGGCCGATCAGGATGATCTCGAATCCGGCCCGCGCGTAGCGGATCGCCTCGAGATGCACCTTCGTCACGAGCGGGCAGGTCGCGTCTAAGACCGTGAGCCCGCGCGCGGCCGCTTCCGTGCGCACCGCGGGGGAGACCCCGTGCGCCGAAAAGATCACGGTCTGCCCGTCGGGCACCTCGCTCAACTCGTCCACGAACCGGACGCCCCGCTTTTCGAAGCTCTGGACGACGTGCAGGTTGTGTACGATCTCCTTCCGCACATACAGGGGAGCGCCGGCCGCTTCGAGCGCGAGGTCCACGATGTCGATCGCCCGCACCACGCCGGCACAGAAGCCGCGCGGCGCCGCGAGGACGATCGTTCTCGGAAACGTCGGGGCAGGACTCATCGGGGGACGAATTCTACCCCGGCCGGCGTTGCGGAGAGCCCGCGGACCGGGCTCCGGAAGGCCTTTCGTCGCGCCGGAAGAGCGACCGCTCGATCGCGCAGGACTCACAGAGGCGCTCGCCACGGACGGCGGGTCGCCCGCACCCTTCGTTGCGGCAGGCAGAAGGCGGCTCTTCGACGGTCATCGCGGCCTCGCTTTCGTTTTGCTCGTTGCGCGCGCCGCGGTCTTTCCGGGCGCCAGCAGATAGTGAAGAAGCTCCCGCCCGCAGCGGTCCCGATACGCCTCGAAGCACGCCTCAGGGTCTTTTTCGGTCAGCCACTGCAGCATCAGGCCGTCGAAGATGGCGCGGAGCGTCGAGGCCGTCTCCGCCGGGTCGCGGAGAAGAAACACGCCCCTGCGCATGCCCTCCTCGACGATCGCGCGGTCGATCTCCCGGCAGCCGGCATAGAAGCGCTCGCCGATCTGCCGGAAGGACTCCCGCCGGGCCGCGAGGCCGCAGAAATCGACGTAAGCGCGGAAGAACGCGCGGTTCTTGGAAGGCGAGGGAAAGATCAGCGCGACGAGCGCCCGCACCTTTTCGACCGGGCCGTCGGCGGCTTCGACCGCGTCGCGCATCCGCAGGTGGATGGACTCGATCAGCCAGGAGAAGAGGTCGCGGAAGAGGGCGTCCTTCGAGTCGAAGTAATAGAGGGTGACGCCCTTCGAGACCCCCGCCCGCACCGCGATGTCCTCGAGCGTGACGTTCGAAAAGCCGCGCTCCGCGACCTCCCGGAACGCCGCCTTCCGGAGCACCAGCCTTTTTTCAGCCTCGTGAGCAGCGGATCGCATCGGGGGCTAATATAACTGACCGGTCGGATAGATACAAGTGGCGTTGAGCGTTTTTGCGTTTGAAGCGTGAGCGTCATACCGGGGACGAAGCCTGCCGCACCGCTTCCAGGTCCCCCCGCGACCGGTTCTCCTTTCGTTTCCCGTTTCCCGTTTCCCGGCCCCTCCCGGTCTACACTTCGCTCGTGCGCGTTCATCTTCTCTACTTCGCCACTTTCCGCGATGTCGCCGGGCGGGACTCCGAGGAGCGGCAGGTGGCGGGCGGCTCCAGGGTCTCCGATCTCTGGCGGGAGCTCACGGGAGAGATGCCAGGACTCCTGCGGACCGGGTCGATGCCCCCGGCCGCGGTCAACCGCGAGTACACCGGTCCCGAGACCCTGCTCGCGGAGGGCGACGAGGTCGCCTTCCTGCCCCCGGTCGCGGGCGGCTGACTCCGCTCCGTCCGATGTACCTGACGGACGCCCCGATCGACCCCGCTTCCCTTCTCGGCTCGGTGCGCTCCTCCGACGGCGGGGTCTGCACGTTTCTCGGCGTCGTCCGCGACCACCACCTGGGTCAGGCGACGGCGCGCATCCAGTACGAGGCATACGGCCCGATGGCGGAGGCCGAGATCGGGAAGATCGTGGAGAGCCTGGCGCTCGAATGGCCGGAGGCCCGGGTCGCCGTCCGCCACCGGGTGGGAGTCCTCGAGGTGGGCGACGTCGCGGTGGCGATCGTGGCGTCGGCGCCGCATCGCGCGGAGGCGTTTTCGGCGTGCCGCGCGGCCATCGACCGGATCAAGAGAACCGTTCCCATCTGGAAGCGCGAATTTCATCCCGATGGAACGTCCGACTGGGTGGATCCGGCGGCAGACGCCCACAACCCATAGCCGACGAACGAGTCCGTTCCGAGTGATAACTCACGACTGACAACTGATAACTTTCCTCAATGTCCGTCGCGAAGGTCATCGGCCCCGACATCGAGGAGCTGATCCGGGAAAATCCGAAGGAGCTTCCGGCCGCGCTCGCCGACCTTCATCCCGTCGACGTCGCGGAGCTGCTCGAGGACCTCCCCCGGGAGGATCGCGTTCTCGTCTTCGAGATGCTCCCCCCGGAACAGGGCGCGGCCGTCCTCTCGGAGCTTCACGGGGAGACGCTCCGGCTGATCCTCCACGAGGCGTCGCCGGAGAAGCTCGGGCCGGAGCTCGATCGCCTTCCCGCAGACGAAGTCACCTTCCTCCTCGAGCACCTGACGCAGCGCCAGCGCGAGGCCCTCCTGGCGCGCATGTCGCCCCGCGACGCGGCGGAGGCGGAACGGCTCCTCCGGTACGCGCCCCGGACCGCCGGCCGCCTCATGTCGGAAAAATTTCCGCGGATCCGGGCCGAGTGGACCGCCGCCGAGACTCTCGAGCACTTGAAGCGCATCGACCCGGAAGTGGAAACGGTGCAGAGCCTCTACGTTGTGGACGACCACGAACACCTGATCGGGTTCGTCTCCCTGCGGCGGCTCCTTCCCGCCCCTCCGTCGCGACGGATCTCGGAGCTGATGGAGAAGTCGCTGAAGACGGTGCACCCCGAGACGCCGCAGGAGGAGGTCGCCCGCCTCGTGTCGCGCTACGACGTGCACGCGATTCCGGTCGTGGACGAGCAGAACCGGCCGCTCGGGATCGTGACCGTCGACGACGTCATCGACGTTCTCATCGAGGAGCAGACGGAGGACATGCTGCACCTCGCCGGCGCGCCGGTCACCCACGAGGCCACCGACAGCTACTTCGCGAGCAAGCCGTGGCGCAATGTGCGGGCGCGGTTCAACTGGCTGCTCCTCCTCTTCGTGACTGAGACGCTGACGGGCACAGTGCTGCGCCATTTCGAAGGGGAGCTCGCCAAGGTCGTGGCGCTCGCGTTCTTCATTCCGCTGCTGATCGGGACAGGCGGCAACTCCGGCTCCCAGACCGTGACGACGATCGTGCGGGGCCTGGCGGTCGGAGAGATCCGGCTCCGCGACTTCTGGCGCGTCGTCGCGCGGGAGGCGGCGAGCGGCTTCGCACTCGGCGTGCTGCTCGGAATCGTCGGATTCGGGCGCGCGATGCTGTGGAACTCGAGCAATCTTCCTCTCGCGATCACGGTGGGCGTCAGCATTCTCGTGATCATCACGTGGGCCAACACGGTCGGCGCCACGATCCCGATGCTGGCGACGCTCTTCAAGATCGACCCGACGATCATGTCCGCGCCCCTGATCGCCACGCTGGTGGACGCCACGGGACTCTTCATCTATTTCGTCATTGCGAGGTCGATACTGGGCTTGTGAGGCCCGGGAGGGGGTAGGCGGGAGGCGGGAGGCGGAGCGCCCGGACCCTCCCGGTTCGCCTGCCCCCTGCCGCCTTCCGCCCCTTTGATATCCTCCCCCGTTCGAGATAGGAGTAACCCATGAGCACCCCTGCGAAGACCCGGGACTGGACGAGCGCGACGCTCGACCACACGGTCGTGAACTACCGCGCCGAAGACGGAATCGCCGTCATCGAAATGGACGACCCGCCCGCCAACACCTACACGTACGCGATGATGCGGCAGCTCGACGAGGCGTTCTTGAAGGCCCGGTTCGACGACGACGTCCACGTGATCGTCCTGAGGGGCAAGGGCGACCGGTTCTTCTCGGCCGGCGCGAACATCGGGATGCTGAACGCCGTCACGCCGGGCTTCAAGTACTTCTTCTGCCTCCACGCGAACGAGACACTTCTCCGGCTCGAGCACACGCCCAAGCTGGTCATCGCCGCGCTGAACGGCCACACGGTCGGCGGCGGGCTCGAGATCGCGATGGCGGCGGACCTTCGGATCGCGCGCAAGGACGCCGGAAAAATCGGCCTTCCGGAAGTGACGCTCGGCGTTCTGCCCGGCACCGGCGGAACGGCGCGGCTCGCCAAGATGGTCGGCAAGTCGAAGGCGATCGAGTTGATGGTGACGGGCAACACCTTCTCCTTCGAGGAAGCGCTCGATCTCGGAGTCATCAACCAGATCATCGACGCGGGCGCGGAGGAGTGGTGGCAGCAGATCATGGATTACGCCCGCCAGTTCGTGCCGCCCAACAAGGCCGCGAAAGCCGTCGGCCGCATCAAGCGCTCCGTTCAGAGCGGGTGGGACCTGCCGCTCGAGTCCGCGCTGTCGATCGAGCGCGAGCTCCAGCAGCTCCTCTTCCAGAGTGAGGACGCGAAGGAAGGGATCGCCGCCAACCAGGAGAAGCGGGTCCCAAAGTTCAAGGCGAAATAGTTTTCAGTCATCAGTTTTCAGTTTTCGGGCTCAGAGTTGAGAGCTGACAGCTTCGGAGATCGCATGTCCGTCGCGACCGAGTCGAATTTGAAGACGGGCCTGTTCATCGACGGGGCCTTCGCGTCCGCCGCTTCCGGCAAGACGTTCGAGACGACCAATCCCGCCACGGGGGAGTCTCTGGCGCAGGTGGCGGAAGCGGGCCGCGAGGACCTCGACCGGGCCGTCGCCGCCGCGCGCAAGGCGTTCGAGAGCGGGCCGTGGGCCGCGATGAAACCCCGGCAGCGCGGACGAATTCTCCTGCGCGCCGCGGACCTCCTCGCTTCCCGCGCGGACGCCTTCGGCCGCGTCGAGACCCTGGACAACGGCAAGCCCATCTTCGAATCGGCCAAGATCGACGTGCCCGCCGCGGCCGAGTGCCTTTCGTATTTCGGAGAGTCGGCCGACAAGCTCTACGGCGACACGTTTCCGTCCCGTAACGACGCCCTCCTGATGACTTTGAGGGAGCCGATCGGCGTCGTCGGCGCGATCACCCCGTGGAACTTCCCGCTGCTACAGGCGATGTGGAAGATCGCGCCCGCGCTCGCCCTCGGCAACACCGTCGTCTTGAAACCCGCGTCCGTCACGCCCCTCACGGCCCTTCTCTTCGCGGAGCTCCTGGCCGAGGCGGGACTCCCGCCGGGAGCCTTCAATGTCGTCCCCGGCCCCGGCGCCACCGTGGGCGCCGCGATGGCGGAGCACCCCGGAATCGACAAGATCTCCTTCACCGGCGAGACCGAGACGGGCAAGTCCATTCTCCGGGCGGCCGCCGGCACACTGAAACGCGTCTCGATGGAGCTCGGAGGAAAGTCGCCCAACGTGGTGTTCGCCGATGCGGACCTCGAGGCGGCGGCGCGGGGGGCGATCAACGCGATCTTCTACGGGAAGGGCGAGCTCTGCTCGGCGGGATCGCGCCTGCTGGTCGAGGAGTCGGTGCACGACGCCCTCATGGAAAAGGTCGTCGAGCGTGCGCGGAAGATGAGCCCGGCCGATCCCCTCGACCCGAAGACGCGGCTCGGCTCCCTCGTCTCGGAGAAGCAGCGCGACAACGTCGCCCGGTACGTCGAATCGGGAAAAGCCGAGGGAGCCAGGCTCGTGGCCGGCGGAAACCGCGCGGCCGTAGGAGGGAAGGGAGCCTTCTTCGAAGCGACCGTCTTCGACGGCGTGACGCCGGAGATGACGATCGCCCGCGAGGAGATCTTTGGTCCCGTTCTCTCGACGCTGACGTTCAAGGACGAGGCGGACGCGGTCTCCGTCGGCAACAGCACGATCTACGGCCTCGCCGCCGCCGTCTGGTCCCGCGACATCAAGAAGGCGCTGCGCACCGCGAAGGCCTTGAAGGCCGGCACCGTCTGGATCAACACCTACAACTTCTACGATCCGGGCCTTCCCTTCGGCGGCTACAAGCAGTCGGGCTTCGGGCGCGAACGGGGGCACTACGCGCTCGAGGCGTACACCGAGGTGAAGAGCGTGTGGGTGGATTTGAGTTGAGACGGTAGGCGGGAGGCGGCAGGCGGGAGGCGAACGGAAGCCGGGAATCGGGAATCGGGAATCGAGAATCGAGAATCGAACGCTCGACGCATGACGCTCAACTTCCCCGCTCGGCTATCCTGCCTTCATGAAGAAACTTTCCGTACTCCTGGCGGCCGCGCTGTGCGCCGCGCCGATCACGGCCGCCGTAAAGAACCCGGCCCTCGAGAACCTGCTCGCGCGGCTTCAGGACGTGCAGGAGTTCGGGCAGGTCGCCCTCTCCCCCGACGGAAAACGGGTGGCCTGGGTCCGGAAGATCAAGGACCGGAAGGGCGCCTGGAAGCTCGGCACGGTGGAGGTCGCGGACGTCGGCGCGCCGGGGTCAGTGGCGCGGCGCGTCACCGGAGTGGCGGATGGGCGCGCGCGCGACGAGCACCATCCGGTCTGGTCTCGCGACGGGAAGCGGATCGCCTTTCTGTCGGACGCGGCAAAAGACGGCCAGGCGCAGGTCTGGGTCGCGCCGGCGGCGGGCGGCCCCGCGCGGCAGTTGACCAGGGTGCAGGGGCAGCTCGACGACCCGCGGTGGTCGCCGGACGGCCGGTCGATCGCGTTTCTCTTCATCGCCGGATCCACCCAGGAGCCGGGGGCTCTGACGGCCTACAAGCCGCACTCGGGGGTGGTCGAAGAGACCATCGAGGAGAGAAGGATCGCGGTCGCCGACGCGGCGACCGGCCGGATCCGCGAGGTGTCGCCGGGGAATCTCTACGTCTATGACTACGACTGGTCTCCCGACGGCGCCGCATTCGCCGCCGAAGCGGCGGAGGGCTCCGGAACCGACAACTACTGGACGGCCCGGCTGTACATCGTGAAGGCCGACGGGAGCGGGACGCGGTCGGTCTGGAAGCCCCCGCTCCAGATCGCCTGTCCCCGCTGGTCTCCCGACGGATCCCGGATCGCCGTGATCCACGGACTGATGAGCGACGAGGGATCGACGGGCGGGGACATCTGGACCGTCCCCGCGGCGGGAGGACCGGCGCAGAATCGGACGCCCGGGATGAAGGCGTCCGCCTCTTCCCTGTTCTGGCGCCCCTCGGGAGAGATCGTTTTCACCGAGTACGTCGAAGGCGACGAAGGCGTGGCCACGCTCGATGCCTCGGGAAAAATCACGACCGCCTGGCGCGCGCCCGCGGTGATCAAGAGCTTCACGATGGCCACCGCCGGCCCGGCGTCCGCCGCGGTACGCTCTTCTTTCCGGCAGCCGCCGGAAGTCGTCGCCGGCGCCGTAGGGAGCTGGGACCCCGTCACGCGCATCAACGCCGGAACTGCCTCGGCCTGGGGAGAGGCGCGCAGCCTCTCCTGGGACAGCGACGGCTCCGCGGTCCAGGGCTGGCTCGTCTACCCGGCCGATTTCGATGCGTCGAAAAGGTATCCGATGATCGTCGTCGTCCACGGCGGCCCGTCCAGCGCGTCGATGGCGGGTTGGCCGTCGCGCTGGACGGCGATCCTCGCGAGCCAGGGTTACTTCGTGTTCCTTCCGAACCCCCGCGGAAGCTACGGGCAGGGAGAGGCCTTCACGGCGGCCAACGTGAAGGATTTCGGGTACGGAGATTTTCGCGACATCGAGCGCGGGGTGGACGCGGCGCTGCAGGCAGCGCCAATCGACCCGAAGCGTCTGGGGATCTGTGGCTGGAGCTATGGCGGATACATGGCGATGTGGGCGGTCACGCAGACGGACCGCTACGCGGCCTCGATCGCCGGCGCCGGGATCGTGAGCTGGCAGAGTTACTACGGGCAGAACCGCATCGACCAGTGGCTGATCCCTTTCTTCGGGGCCTCGGTCTACGACGATCCCGAGGTCTACGCGAAATCCTCACCGATCACGTTCATCAAGAAGGTGAAGACTCCGACCCTCGTCCTCCATGGCGACCGCGACTCGGAGGTCCCGACGCCGCAGGGTTACGAGTTCTGGCACGCCCTGAAGACCCTCGGGGTCCCGACGACTCTCGTCATCTACGAGAACGAGGGGCACTCGATCCGCGACCCGAAGCACCAGCTCGACCGCGACACTCGCGTCGTCGCCTGGTTCGACAAGTACCTGAAGGACGGTAGGCGGTAGGCGGTAGGCGGCAGGGCAAAGGCGGGACGGGGGACGGGGGCCGGGAATCGGGAATCGAGAATCGAAAGACGGAGGCGGAAAACTGGACGGGAATCGGGAAGAACGAATAACCTTTCAGCCTCCCTACGCCTTTTTCAACGTCACGTCGAATTGGCCGGTGAGTCTTCCGTTGTCGGAGTCGAGCGCGACGATGCGGTGGGCGTCGTCGGAATGGCATTCACTCCCACAGGAGTCGTGCGGAGCGAGATAGCGGTCGCCCCGGAAGTAGAGCTGCGTCGTGACGGGCTCGTGACGCGGCGCAGAAATGGTGAAATGGATGTGCGCAGGCCGCCAGCCGTTTTCCTGCCTGTAGTTCCCGGGCCGGATCGAATGGATCTCGTAACGGCCGTCTGCTCCGGTCATGACCTGGCCGCGAAGCCGGTACTGCTCGTCCTTCCCGTGATAATCGCCCTTCGCGTCCGCCTGCCACACGTCCAGAAGCGCGCCGGCCACGGCGGTCCGGCAGTCCGCCGACAGCACGCGGCCCCGAATCGCGATCCGGTCCCCGGGCTCGCTCGAGGCCGCAAGATTCAGGCGCCGAGGCGCGCCCGGCAGGTAGAAGGGACCGGCCACGTCCGACGCGGTGGGAAGGCAGGGACCTTCCGTTGCGACGGCCAGGCGCGAGCCGGCGAGAATGGCGGCGGGCGCGGCAAAGAGAGAGTGGAGCAGGGCGCGCCGATCGAGCATGGTGGTCTCCTCGTTTCGTGAGAGTCTACGCCGCGGCTGGAGGTTCCCCAATGTTTCAACACCATGTTTGACCCGCGCGCTCTCGCCGGACGATCCCTTCTCGTAACGGGAGGAGGGAGCGGGCTCGGCCTCGCGATGGCGTCCGCGTTCGCGGCGCACGGCGCGCAGGTCACGATCGCCGGGCGCCGCGCGGACCGGCTGGCGGGAGCGGCGGAGCAGATCCGCGCCGCCGCGCGGGAAGGCGGCGAAGTCGAGACCTTCGCGGCCGACGTGCGCGAGCCCGAACAGGTGAAGGCGCTCGTCGCTCGCGCCGTCGAACGCTTCGGGAAGGTGGACGGCCTCGTCAATAACGCCGCCGGGAACTTTCTCGTCCCGGCCGAAGACCTCACGCCGAACGGTTTCGACGCGGTCGTCCGGACCGTGCTGCACGGATCCGTCTACTGCTCGCTGGAGGTCGGCCGCCACCTGCTCGATCGCAAGGCGCCGGGCGCGATCGTCTCGATCGTGACGACCTATGCGTGGACCGGAACCGCGTTCGCCCTGCCGTCCGCGTGCGCCAAGGCCGGAGTGCTCGCGATGACGCGCTCGCTCGCCGTCGAGTGGGGGTACGCGGGCATCCGCGTCAACGCCCTCGCGCCCGGGCCCATCCCGACCGAGGGCGCGTTTTCCCGGCTCATGGCAAGCCCGGAGGCGGAGAAGAACGCTCTGTCCCGCATCCCTCTCGGCCGTTTCGGGCGGAAAGAGGAGATCGCGAACCTCGCCACCTTTCTCCTGTCGGACCTCTGCCCGTACCAG
>JBDUBP010000093.1:0-13334 GCA_040004075.1 Acidobacteriota bacterium
CGCGGTGGAGGAGAAAGACCGTCCGATCCAGGTCCTCCTCCGCCACGACGAAGGAAACATTCCGGCGCGAAGCCCCCTGCGAGATCATCAGCACGTTCACGTCCTCGACCGCGCGGAAAATCCGCGCCGCGATTCCCGGAGTGAACTTCAGATTCTCTCCCACGAGGCAAACGATCGCGCGGCCGCCGGCCACCTCCACCTCGGCGAGGCTCGCGAGCTCGTCGCGGATCTGCGGCAGCCGCTCGAGGTCGTCCACCGTCACGGAGACCGAGACCTCGGAAGTCGAGACCATGTCGACGGCGGTCTCGTGCCGGGCGAACACGTCGAAGATCGTCCGCAGGAATCCGGCGGCGAGCAGCATACGGCTCGTCGAGATGTCCACAGTCGCGATGCCGCGTTTGCAGGCGATCGAACGGACATCTTCCGTCCCTCCGGGCGCGCCCGAGCGGATCTCGGTCCCGAAGCCCTCGGGTTTCCTGGCGTTGCGCACTCTGACGGGGATCCCCTTCTGGATGGCGGGCGCGAGGGTCAGCGGATGAAGCACGCGGGCGCCGAAATACGCGAGCTCGGAGGCCTCTTCCGCGGAGATCGTCTCGAGCACGCGCGCTTCCGGCACGATCCTGGGGTCCGCCGTCATCATGCCGTCGACGTCCGTCCAGATTTCGACCAGCGAGGCACCGAGTCCCGCCGCGAAGATCGCGGCGCTGTAGTCCGACCCGCCGCGCCCGAGAATCGTGGTCCGGCCGTCCGGCGTCGCGCCCACGAAGCCGCCGACGACGGGTATCTCCCCGCGGCCAGCGGGTCCGCCGAGCCGCTCCAGGGCGCGCGCCGCGGTCGCGGCAAAGTCGGGTTGCGCGCGGCCGAAGTGGGCGTCGGTGACGAGAACGTCCCGCGCGTCGACCCGCACGGCGGGAAGGCCGCGGAGAGAGAGCGCGCGCGACACCAGCAGCGAGGAAATGAGTTCGCCCTGAGCGAGAAAGTGATCGCGCGCCTCAGGCGGGACCGAACGGAGCACCGCGACCGCGCCGGCCATGCTCTCGAGCGCCAAGAAAAAAGGCGCGAGCTCGGCCTCGACGGGCTGGGCACGCTCCGCGAAGACATTCCCCGCCACCGCGAGCGTGTCGCGAGCCACCTGCGTCAACGTTCTCTTCGCTTCGCGGCCGTCGCCCTGAGCGGCCTGAGAGAGGGCGTCCGTCAGGCGATCGGTGGTGTGGCCGACTGCGGAAACCACGACCACCGGGCGATCACCTCGCGCGTGCGCCCGGCCGACGATCCCGGAAAGCCTTTCGAGGGCGGCCGCGTCTTCGACGGACGTCCCCCCGAATTTCTGAACGATCACGAGGACGCCGGAAACGCGCTGGCGCCCGTGCCGACGGGCCGCGCCCGGGAGGCGGTCAGTCTAGAAGCCCGGTCGCGCACGCGTATTCCGCGTTCAGGATGGAGGCGCCGGCGGCGCCCCGAATCGTGTTGTGGCCGAGTGCCGTGAATTTCCAATCGAGCAGACCGCAGGGTTTCAGGCCGCCCACGGCGACCGACATCCCGCCCCCGAGGTCCACGTCGCGGCGCGGCTGCGGGCGATGCGGGAGAGGCATCGTGACGATCGGCCGTTCGGGCGCGGACGGGAGACCCCGGACGCCCTCCGGAGCGCGGAACTCCTCCCACGCGGCATGAAGTTCGGACAGGTCCGCCTTCCGCCGCAGCTCGACGGAGATCGATTCGGTATGCCCGTCCTCGACGGGGACGCGGTAGGTCATGGCCGAGATCTCGAACGTGGCGGGCGCCACGCGCTCCCCCGAGAGCTCGCCGAGAATTTTGCGCGTCTCCCGCTCGATCTTCATCGCTTCCTCGGGGATGTCCGGGATCACGTTGCCGAGGATGTCGAGAGAAGGCACCCCCGGGTAGCCGGCCCCGGAGACCGCCTGCATCGTCGTGACGAACACCCGCTCGATCTCGAACGCGCGGTGCAGGGGGGCGAGCGCGAGGGCGAGCACGATCGTCGAGCAGTTCGCGTTCGTCACGATTCCCCCGGTCCAGCGCCGTTCGCGACGCTGCCGCTCGAGAAGACGCAGGGTGTCCGGATTGACCTCTGGCAGAAGAAGCGGAACGTCATCGTCCATCCGGTGCGCGGAGGCGTTGGAGAAGACGAGGATCCCGCGGCGGGCGAGCTCGGGCTCGACTTCGCCCGCGAGCGCGGCATCGAGAGCGGAGAACACCAGCCGGCACGGCAGCTCGTCGAGGGGCCCGCAGACCCGCATTCCCGCCAGCCGATCCGGGATGGCGGAAGGAAGCCGCCAGTGAGCGGCCTCTTCATAGGGTTTGCCGCGGGACCGATCCGAGGCCGCCACGCAGGCGATTTCGAACCAGGGGTGCCCCGCCAGCCGCTCGACGAACCGCTGCCCGACGGTGCCGGTGGCTCCAAGCAGCCCGACCGGGATTCTGGAGGTCATCCCTCCGCAGCATAACGGACGCGGCGGGGAGAAAAGCCTCTATGATCGAAGGGCGTGAGCCCCGAATCCAGACCCGGCGGCCCCCTCTGCCCGAGCTGCGGCCGGCAGATCGCGGCATGGCGCATGGAGCACTGCGTCTACTGCGGCGCCGCCTTCCCGGACGGGTTGAAGGAGGGGTTCTCGGAGCCCGAGGCCTTGAAATGGGTGGAGCGTCCCTCTCTGCCGTCCGACGCGGCGCGGCAGTTGGAGCTTCTCAAGGTGCTTCCGATGGAAAGAAAGCGGCCCGCGGCGGCCTACCTCGGCCTGCTGGTGCTGCCGGTTTTCGGAATCCTGTTCTACCTGCTCTACCAGATGGTGCTGAAGGCGTCGCCGGCTTCGGGATTTTTGGTGCTCATCGCCGGCGCCGGTTTCTTCGCCTACCTCGTCTGGGCGCTCCTCAAGCGTTCGTAAGAGCGGGAGCGGGAGAGGGCGGGACCGAAGACCGGCGCGCGGTCGGAAAATGCGCCGGAGGGCTTCCCCCCCCGGCGCGTTCTCCCTGTCCTCGGCGTTACAGGGGCGGCGTCAGACGACGCGGCGCCCGGAGATGAGCCGGATCAGCAGCACGACCACCGCGACAACCAGAAGGATGTGGATGAACCCGCCCATGGTGTAACCGGACACGAGGCCCAGAAGCCAGAGAATCAGCAGGATCACAAAGATGGTCCAGAGCATGATGAAAATCCTCCTCGTTCAAAGTGGGCCAAGCGCCGCACTTGCCGGGACTAAGAGCGAAGGTCATGCCAAAGGAGCGCGCCGGACCGCGCGGATCCGGGCGGAAGGCCGCCGGCCGATCGCGGCCGTCCCGCGCAAGGAACACGAAACGGTGCCTGAACGAACCGTCGGAAAGGCGAAAGGCGAAGGGTCCCGATGAGCGGCTTCCTCTCAGACCACCGCTAGGATGAGGCCATGGACTTGCCGCTGAAGAGCCCGGCGGAGCTCGCCTCGAGACTCGAGCTCGCGGCCGCGGACCGGCTCCTGCTCGTCGACGTTCCCGGCGCGCTCCTGGAAGTTGCGATGAAGGAGCGCGCGGGCAAGGAGACCCGCGTCGTGGAAGGCCGCGCGCTGCGCACGGTGAAGGATCCGTGGGAGGGGGTCCTTCTGTGGCGCGAGGACCGCGTCGGCTCTCAGGCGATCCTCGAGGCCATCGCTCGCCGCGTTTCTCCCGGCGGTTTCGCCTGGATCATAGTGGCCCTGCGGAAGGTGACGGGGGTGGCGACGCCGGGCGCGCACCGGCTCGGAATCGAGGACCTCGTCCGCAGCTTTCGACCGGGCGAGTGGGTGCGGGACCGGGAAGCCCGCGTCTCGGCCTGGCACGTGGCGTATCGGTTCTTGAAGACGGCGTGAAAACGGGAAACGGGAAACGGGAAACGGGAAACGGGAAACGGGAAACGAAGGAAAACTCGGTCTCGTTTTGAGAATCCCGGCTTTTTTCGCGACCCTTCGCCCTTCGCCTTCGCCCTTCGCCCTTCGCCGCCGAGCGCCCGGCGCCCGCCTTATTCCACGTACGGAAAAAACCGTCCCTCGACCAGAAAGAACCGGCCGCTCGCGACCACCAGCTGACAGCGGCTCACTTCGAGGGTCGTGGAGACCGACACGCCGGGCGCATTCAAGGTGATGGGGTACATCACGCCGACTTTCAGCCCGCTGTTGAACTCGAACTTCACCCCGATCGACGAGACCTCGATGACGCGGCGCGCCTTCTCCCAGCGGATCTTGATCTCATACTCGTCCGGGGAGAGCCGGTGATGTCCGGTCCCGGGGGCGCGCGGCGGCGCCGGCCGGGGTGGGTCGGTCTTCCTTTCAGTCATCGGTGCAGGACTGTCCTCCGCGGCGTGGAGACCGTTCAAGGAACCGGCGACCCGGACCATTCCGCGATGGGCCGCGGGCCGGCGCGGTCGCGGTCACTCAGCTCTTCGCGGCCAGTGAGGTCGCAAGCTCGATGGCGGCGTTCATTCCCTGTTTTTCCCGAACCGTTCGCACGCGGGCCTTTTCCGCAGGCTTCAACCCGCGCACATAACCCATGTACTTGCCCTGGAGCCGCCGGAGTGCCCGGACTTTCGGCGACATTGCCCGGCGCGCCCGCGGCTTTGCCGCCGGGCGGCCATCCGCCGGGGGCCGGCCGCGCCGCCGCCCGGACGCCCGGGACCCGCGTTCGGACAGGCTCTCGAGCGAAGCCAGCTGCTCTCTCAGGTTTCGAATTTCCTGATCGCGGCCGCGAAGAGCCTTCTCGACCTGCGTCGGGCGCACGGCCTTCTGAGACAACAATGCATTCAGGACATAGTGAGATTGATTCGGTGTCAACTTTGTCATCTTTTTTCCTCTAGTTGCCAGACATTGCCGGTTGTTTGCCACACTCGCGGTCGCGGCTGGCAGTTTATAACAGCGACTGCCAGGCGAATTGGGACTGTCAAGCCGATAGTCAGCGCCCTTTCTGCCGAGTCACTTGCGCCGCCCGGCGGCGGCTTTCTCCTTGCGCGGGGCGGCCTTCTTTCGCGTTCCCGCAGACTTCAATTCCGCTCTCGGAAGCAGCGCTTCGACCACTTCCGGGCGGATGGTCTTGCCTTCCGTCATGACATAGGCCCTGTGCACGACATTGCGAAGCTCTCGCACGTTCCCGGGCCACGAATACGACTGGAGAAGGTCGAGGCCCCGTGGCTCCCAGCCGATGACGCCCGCACGCTCCTGTTCCTCTATGAGCTTGCGGAAATGCTCCGCGAGAATCGGAATGTCGTCCGCCCGCTCCGCCAGTGTCGGGAGCGACAATGGAAAGACATTCAATCGATAGTAGAGATCCTCCCGGAGTTTGCCCTCGCGAATCGCGTCTTTGGGGTCTCTATTCGTCGCGGAGATCAGGCGCACGTCGACTTTCAACTCCTGCGATCCGCCCACGCGCCGAAGTGTCTTGTCTTCCAGAACCCGCAACAGCTTGACCTGGAGCTCGGCTCCCATTTCCGTGATCTCGTCCAGGAAGAGCGTGCCGCCCATCGCTTCCTCGAAGTATCCAAGACGCCGCTTCTCGGCGCCGGTGAAGGAGCCTCGTTCGTGGCCGAACAGCTCGCTCTCGATCAGGGTCGGCGAGATGGCACCGCAGTTGAAGGCGACGAAGGGTTTGCCCGCCCGGCGCGACAGCCGGTGGATCGTCCGCGCGGCGACTTCCTTTCCGCTGCCGGACGCGCCGGTGATCAGAACGGGCGCATTGGAGCGCGCGACCCGGCGAATGACGTCGAAGATGCGCGACATCGCTTCGGAGCGTCCGACGAGATCTCCGAGCCGGCCGGTCTCCTGCAACTCCGCGCGCAGGGTCTCGACTTCCGTCTCCAGCCGCCGCCGGTCTGCCAGGCGGTTGAAGACGACCTCGAGCTGCGCGGGGCGGAGGGGCTTCAGGAGGTAATCGAAGGCGCCGGCTCGCAGCGCTTCGATGGCATTGTCGATCGAGCCCTGTCCGGTGATCACGATCCCTTCCCGATCGGGGTCCGCCTCCCGCGCGAGCTTCAGGATCTCGATCCCGTCTCCGTCGGGAAGATGGATGTCGACGATCAGGATGCGCGGGTCGAAATCCCCGAGCGCCTTTCCCGCCTCCCGCGCCGTTCCGACGGAGAAGGGCTCTCCGCCGAGGTCCTTGATGGACTCCTCGAGCCCTTTGCGCGTGGCCATGTCGTCTTCGACGATGAGAACTTTCAACGAGGTTCCTCCGGTAGGTCCAGCGTCGCGACGACGCGATCGCCATGCTGTTCGAGCCGCACTGTTCCGCCCGCATCCGCCGCAGCCACCCGCGCGCGAGACAGTCCCATTCCCCACACCTTTCCCTTCCCGGCGGATTTTGGCGAGAAGAGAGCGTCGGTATCGTCAGTCTGCAGAGAACCGGGATTCTCGACGCGAGCGAAGACGTGGCCGTCGTCGCGGCCGAGGAGCACCCGGACGGAGTCGGCGCCGGCGGCCTCGATCGCGTTCACGATGAGCGCCCCGAGCGCCGCGGCGAGGGCCTTCGGGCTGCCCGTCACGGACGCTCCGGTCGAGCCCTCCAGGCGGACGCCGGGATGCTCCGCCGTGGCCGCCGCCGCGACCGGGTCGAGGTCAAACGGCGCCGCCGGACCGGGATCCTCCAGCAGGAACTCCCGCCCCCGGTCGAAGAGGTCGAACGCCTTGGCGAGCTCGGTCCGGGCCACCGTGAGAGACTCCGTCGGGTCGATTCCACGGCGAACGCGGCGATCCGCCCCCTCCAGGTGCAGCGAGACGGCCGACAACGGCGTCGCAATATCGTGGAAGAACCGTTTCAGAAAATCGCGCCTGGCAGGGGTCGCCAGGTCGTCAATGTGGGCCAACGGGCATCCTCTTTGCTAAAACCGGAGGATCCGGAACAGGCATCGTATGACAACTGTTTCCGGGCAAGAGACAAAACCCATGAACAAGCGCCCCGCCCCGCCCTCCGGGCCCCGATCGGCCCTGCGGACGCGCCTGAGGATCTATTCCGCGGTCGGTCTCGCCATCCTCGGCGCGTGGCTCTATTACACCGTCAATACCGTCCTGAGCCTCTACGACGTCACCCTCGCCATCGAGCAGAGCACCGACCTCAGGCAGCGCGTGCTCGACGCGCAGGGAGGGTTGAAGGATTCCGAGGAGTCTCTCGAGCGCTACATCTCGGGAGGACAGGGCTACGACCTCTCCCGGCACCACGTGGCGCGGACTTCGATGCGCACGGCTCTCGGGGCGATCCGCCGGCGCGCCACGACCGTCGGAAGCCGCGGCTCGCTCGAACGCGCCGAATCGGCCGAGGAAATCTACTCGAGAGCCGCCGACCGCGCGATCGCCGCCTGGAACCCCGATCAGCCGGCCGCCGCGCGGCAGATCCACGATGATGCGGCGAGGCCCGCCGCCGACAAACTTCGGGAATTCCTTTCGGAGCTCGAGGCGCGATTTGCGAGAAGCGAGGCATTCGCGGAAGAACGCCTCAAGGACTCCCGCGACTCGGCGGCCCGGGCGATCGGCGTGCTTGCGATCCTGATCATCGTCGGCATCTTCTGGATCCTCTCCGACGTGGGCCGCCGGATCGTCGTGCCCCTGGGCGCCGGCGCGCGGGGGCTCGAGGATCTCGCGTCGGGCCGCACGCCTCCGCGCCTCCCCGAGCAATGGGACGGCGAAGCCGGAGAGCTCGGCCGGCAGTTCAACCGCGTCGCGGACCTGTTCGCCGCTCGCGCTCGCGCGCTCGAGGAGCGAGACATCGAAGCGTCGGTCAACGCGATCCTGACGGTGGCGGCGACCGTAAACGACCTCTCCGGATTCGGCACCGCCACGATGGAGAAGATCCTCGAGGTCACGGGCGCCGCTTCGGGTGTCCTCTATCTTCCGAACGCGGAGGGCGCCTTCGAGGCGGTCGTGTCGCTCGGCGGATCCGACGGCGACAGCGCCGTGGGACGTCAGGAGGCGGCGCGCGCGGCAAAGGAGCGACGGCCCGCATATCTGTCCGTCGACCCCAAGACGCCCACCGTCAACGTCCTCGATGGAAGAATTCTCCCGCGCGAGACCGCGCACATTCCGCTGGTGTACTTCGACCACGTCGTCGGCGTGCTCGCGCTCGGGGCGACCACGGCGTTCACCGCCCGCACCCGCAACGCCCTTTCGGCAATCGCTCCTTCTCTCGCCGTCGCTCTCGCCAACGCCGCGGCCAACGAGCGGGTCACCGAACAGTCGCGCCGGCTGGCGGAGCAGAACGAGCTCTTGGAGGAGCAGCGAAGCCGGATCGGCCGGACCGCCGCCGAGCTCCAGCGCGCCGGCGAGCTGAAGGACCGGTTCCTCGCTTCCGTCTCCCACGAGCTTCGGACTCCCATGACCGTCATCCTGGGATTCACCGGCACGCTTCTTCGTGGAAACCAGGGACCGTTGAACGCCGCGCAACGCGACAGCCTCGAGCGCGTCCAGCGCAACGCGAAGCTCCTTCTCGGTCTGATCAACGACATCCTGGACATCTCGAAGATCGAGTCCGGAAAGGCGGAAGTCGACAGCCAGCCGATCACCATCGCCTCATTCCTCTCTCAGGTCGAGGCGGACTACCGGGACGCCGCACGCCGCAAGGGTCTGAGGCTGACGACGGCGGCGGCGCCGGGCCTGACGCAGATCACGTCCGACCCCGCAAAGCTCACGCAGATTCTGACCAACCTGATCGGCAACGCGCTGAAGTTCACGGAGAAGGGCTCCATCTCCATCCGCGCGGAAGAGCGCACCGGCGGGCGATGGGCGCTGGTCGTGGCAGACACCGGGATCGGCATCCCCGAGGAGGAGCAGGGCGCCATCTTCGAGGAATTCCGACAGGGCGAAGGCGCGGAACACCGGGGGCGCGGAGGAACGGGCCTCGGCCTCGCGATCGTGAAGAAGCTCGCGAGATTCCTGGGAGGCACGGTCTCCCTCGAGAGCGAGCCAGGGCAGGGGTCTCGTTTCACGGTGACCCTTCCGCTCCACGCGGCTCCCCTGCCCGCGCCGAGCGCGGCTCCCGTTTTCGAAAGGGACCGGCCGGGAACCCGAACCGTCCTGATCGTCGACGACGACGAAGGCGTCCGGCGGCTTCTCTCGCTCGAGCTCGAGCCCTACGGCCTGCGCGTGCTGGAGGCGGGCGACGGCGCCGAAGGGGTCAGGCTGGCGAAGGTCGAGAGGCCCGACGTCGTTCTCCTGGATGTCCTGATGCCCCGCATGAGCGGATGGGACGCCCTCCGGGAGCTCAAGGAGTCGCCCGAGACGCGCGGCATTCCCGTGATCGTCCTGTCCGTCACGGAAAACCGGGCCCTCGGGCTCGCGCTCGGCGCCTTCGACTATCTCGTGAAACCTCTCGGCCGCCCGGAGCTCCTGAGCTCGCTCGGGCGCGCCGGTGTGCTCGCCTCCCGCGGGCACGTGCTGGTCGTCGACGACGATCCCGACGTGCGCGCCGTCGTGGAGCAGGAGCTCGTCGCGGCGGGGTTCCGGCCCAAGGGGGTCGGCGGCGGAGCGGAGGCGATGGTGGAGCTCGAGCGGGAACGCCCCGCGGCGGTGCTCCTCGACCTTATGATGCCCCCTCCCGATGGCTTCGAAGTCCTTTACCGCATTCGTGAGAACCCGAAATGGAGAGATCTGCCCGTCGTGATCGTCACATCCAAGGAGCTGACGCCGGAGGACCACGCGCGGTTGAACGGCTCTGCCCACCGGGTCCTCCGAAAGGGCAAGGACCTTCAGTCGCTCGTGCGCGAAGTGCTCGCGACGATCGAGGAGACCCGCGCGGCGTCGGCAGCTCCGGCCACGGCATGAAAGGCAGGAGCTGATGGCGCGGATCCTGGTCGTCGAAGACTCACCCGATATCCGCGCGCTCGTCCGGATGCTCCTCGAGGCCGCCTCGCACCAGGTGTTCACCGCGAACGACGGTCAGGAGGGCGTCTCCGCGGCGCGGGAGCTCCTGCCGGATCTCGTGCTCATGGACCTCTCGCTTCCCGTTCTGTCCGGATGGGAGGCGACTCGCGCGATCAAGTCGGCGCCCGACACAGCGCGCATACCGGTCATCGCCGTCACCGCGCACGCAATGCAGGGCGACCGGGAGCGCGCGCTGGCGGCGGGCTGCGACGGATTCGTGGCCAAGCCCATCGACGGGGAAACGTTCGCGTCGCTCGTGAGCTCCTTCCTTCAGGCGACGGGCGCCGCGCCGCTGCAGCCGGCGGCCGCGAAGCCGAACCCGGCCGCTGAAGACGCGCCCGCGCGCGTTTTCGTCGTCGACGACCAGCCGGAGGTCGCGGAAGTGCTGGCGGCGGATCTGACTGCCGAAGGCCTGAGCGTCGTCTCCGCGGCGAGCGCCGTGGAGGCTCTCGAGATCTTCCGGAAAGACTCCTCTTTCGACCTCGCGATCGTCGACGTGATGCTGGGGCACGACACCGGCTACGAGCTGACGTCCCAGCTGATCGCCACCTCCCCCGAGTATCTGCCCGTGCTGCTCGTCACGGCGGGGACCATCGACCGGGAGCGCGGCTACGCGGCGGGAGCCGACGACTTCATCGGAAAGCCGATCGAAAGCGCGGAGCTCCGCGCGCGCGCCCGCTCCCTGATCCGGATCGGCCGGGCCATCCGGATGCAGGGGCGCACCATCCGCGAACGGGCGGAGGCCTACGACAAGCTCGCGGAGCTCGACCGCCTGAAGTCCGACTTTCTGTCGACGGTGTCCCACGAGCTTCGGACCCCGTTGAACACGATCATCCTCCTGTCCCACCTGATCGAGCGGGAAGGCAAGACTCCGGCCGACGAGGACCGGCGGCTGCACGACGTGCGCGTCATCCGCGACAGCGCGGAGACGCTTCTGAGGCTGATCAACAACATTCTCGACCTGGCCAAGCTCGAAGCGGGACAGCGGGACCTGCACCCGCAGAGGATCGAGCTCGCGTCCTTTCTGCGCGAGACCGGCGACATGCTGGAGCCGCAGGCTGCGGCGAAGGGAATCCGCCTGGCCGTCGATCTCTCCCCGGATCTCCCGGAGATGGCCATCCTCGATCGCGAGAAGCTGTCGCGCGTTCTCATCAACCTGCTGTCCAACGGCGTGAAGTACACGAAAGAAGGGTCCGTCACCCTGCGCGCCACGCCCTGGCAGGACAGCCTCGCGTTTGAAGTCGAAGACACAGGCAGCGGAGTTCCAGCCCACCTGATCGCGTCGGCGTTCGAGCCTTTCCGGCAGATCCGAACCGGAAAGGACGAGGCTCCGCGAGGGACGGGGCTCGGCCTGTCGATCTCGAAACAACTGGTCGAGCTCATGGGAGGCGACCTGCTGTTCGACAGCCGGGAGGGAGAAGGAACGCGGGTTTCGATCACGCTGCCCCAGCTGCCTTTCGCCGACAACGGAGAGCCTTCGGGCGAGCGATGGAAGAGCGGGACCGAGCCGGCCGGCGTCGCTCCCTCCGGCCATGCGCGCCGGGTGCTTATCGTCGAGGATGACGGCTCGTCCCGCTACGGGCTCAAGAGCCTCCTCGAGTCGGAAGGTTACGAAGTCGTCGAGGCGAGCGACCTTTCGCAGGCCGCGGAGCGCATCGCCTCTCAGGCGCCGGAGGTCGTGGTGCTCGACATCACGCTGCCGGACGGAGACGGCGCCGCATGGCTCGCGGGGCTGCGGGAAAAGGGACCGGTGACGTTTCCGGTGATCGCGTTGACGGGAGTCACCGCCGACGAGGACCGCCGGCGCATCGAGCGAGCGGGAGTTGCCGCCGTCCTGCATAAGCCCGTCAACGTGCACATGCTGTTCGACGCGCTGCGGGAATGTCTCGAGGAGAGCGTTGAGCGTTGAGCGGTCAGCGTTGAGCGGTGGAAGAAGTTGAGAGTCGAGAGTTCAGGGTTGAGAATTCGGAGGCTTCACCTCGCGTGATGTGATTGGACGACCGTTCGTTTGCCGTCGTCCGATTCCCGATTCCGGTTCCCGTTCCCTCCCGCCTTCCGCGGCGCGTCGGCGCGTCGGCGCCGTCACGCCAGCACGTCTCTTCGCGTGAACACCACGAAGGCGAGCGTGACGGCGGCGAGGGCCCAGACCGCGAGCGTGATGACGGAGAACTCCAGGGTCATTCCGGAGATCGGCGGCGGAGAGCCGGAGTAGTAGTCGGGCAGCGGCAGGTTCGTCGGGAAGAGGTACTTCTGGAACGCCCACGTGGGCGCCAGCCGCGGCAGGATCGTCCCCAGGATCAGCGCGGCGAACATCGTCCCCATCGACGCGGCGGTCGAGCGCAGGAGAACGGACGCGAGAAATCCGATCGCTCCGACAGCCGCCGCCGCGAACCAGGCGAGGCCGAAGACCGCGATCACGTCTTCCCAGAGCGGAACGGCCCGGACCCCGGAGGCGTCGAACGTCCCAGCCGTCTGCCGGAATCCCGTCAGGATGGGCACGCCCCAACCCCGGAACCCGTACGCCATCCCTCCGAACAGGTACGCCACGCATCCGCCGACGAGCACGGTCAGCCCGATGGCCAGCAGCAGCGCGACGAGCTTGGATCCCAGCACGCGCTTTCGGGAGATCGGTCGCGTCAAAAGCAGCTTGATCGTCCCTTGCGAGAATTCCGAGGAGACCACGTCCGCGGCGAACACGATCGCCAGCAGGTGGAGCAGCAGATAGCTCGCCGCGTTCGCGAACCCCCGGGTGAAGAGCGGACCCGACACGGCTTCGGGATCGATGTTCCGGTCGAGGTGGTACTGGAGCCTCGAGATCTCGAATTGCATCCAGTTCTTCTGGGTGTCGGGCATCCGCCCCTGGCGCACCCAGTTCCGCATCCTCGCGACCCGCTCCTGGGTGTCGATGCGCCAGTCCTTTTTGGATCCGAACTTTTCCCGCCCCTGCACCTGCGCGAACACGATCGTTCCGATGAGCCCCACGAGGATCAGGAGAACAAGGCGGAACCGCCGCCGTTTCCACAGCTTCAACATCTCGTTCTCGACGAGCGGCAGAACTCTCATGAGAGTTGAGAGTTTAGAGTTGAGGGTTGAGAGTCTTGAAGCCGCCTCATACGGTTTCTCCTCCGGTCACTTCGAGAAAGACTTCTTCGAGAGAAGACGCCGGGCGCTCGATTCCGAAGACTTCGACGCCGGCCGCCCCGAGCGCGCGCACGGCCTCCGGAACTCTTTCCTTCGAGAGGTTCACGGCGACGCTCTCCTCGCCCTCCGCTTCCGCGGCGCCGCTCTCGGCAAAGGGGCCGAGGACCGACATCGCCAGGGCGGCCGGACGGACCGTGAACCGATGCGGCCCGCGAGGCCGGTCGAGGAGCTCGCGCACGGGCCCGGTCGCGAGCGTTCGGCCACGATGGATGATCGCGACGCGGTCGCACATCAGCTCGACCTCCGCGAGGAGGTGAGAGGAGACGAACACTCCGATCC
>JBDUBP010000245.1:0-3865 GCA_040004075.1 Acidobacteriota bacterium
CAGTCGCGGTCGAACGTCGTCGAGATCAATCCCTTCGGGGGGTATCTCTTCGGCGGCAAGTTCTCGCGGGGCACCAACGCGCTCTTCACCTCCGACGTCGACGTCGACGATCACGCGACGTTCGGCGGACGGATCGGATTCCTGGTGACGCGGTCCTTCGAGCTCGAGCTGCAGTACTCGCGCACGGAGACCTTCTTCGTGACGCACGATGGGGGCGCTCTCTTCGGGCCGGGATCGCGCCGGCTGGGCGATCTCGACATCGACTACTACCTCGGGTACATGACCTTCAACTTCGGCCGCAACCCGCGCCTGACCCCTTACGTGAGCCTCGGCGCCGGCTCGGCGCGCCTGGACCCGCACGTGGCAGGCTCCTCGGCCGGCAGTGAGAACAAGTTCACGGCCAGCGCCGCGGTGGGCTTAAAGACCATGTTCACTCCGAATTTCGGGATGCGGTTCGACGGCCGCTACTACGGCACGCGCGTTCGGAACGGGAACGACCGGAGCAATCGGAACGGCCGATGCGACTCGTTCTTCGACGACTGCAACAGCGATCGCCGGGACTGGCTGACCAACGGCGACGTCAACGGCGGGTTCGTTTTCGCATTCTGAGAGGCTCGGCGCGGAGATTCAGGGCGGCGAGAGCCGCCTGATCCGGATCCGTCGCGATTCGCCTTGCGCGCGCACGATCGCCACCTCGATCGTGGGCGGCAGGAGTCGGCGAATCGCCCGGCCCGGCCATTCGACGGCAACGGGGGCCCCGGACAACGCTTCCGGGACGCCGACCGCCTGGAGGTCCGCCGCGCGATCTTCCAGCCGGTAGAGGTCGAGATGCCGGAGCACGAGCCGGCCGTCGGGAGCGGCGTACTCGTGCACGATCGCGAACGTCGGGGACGCGACCTCTCTGGCGGCCGCGCCCAATCCGCGT
This sequence comes from Acidobacteriota bacterium, assembly GCA_040004075.1. GTDB lineage: Bacteria > Acidobacteriota > Thermoanaerobaculia > UBA5066 > Gp7-AA6 > JALYUA01. The sequence continues at coordinate 926 of JBDUBP010000245.1, forward strand.
GCGAGCCCGCGCGCGAAGCACGTCTTCCCGGCGCCGAGCTCCCCCTCGAGATAGAGGACGTCGAGTTGTTCGAGTTCCCGTCCGAGACGGAGTCCCGCGTCCTCCGTCTCCTCGGGCGAGCCGGAGAGAACGTCGTTCAAGCGCGCCCGGGCTCGGACGCGGCCGAGAGCGCGAGCCGCGTGCCCGGGAGCGCATCCGCCAGTTCTCCCGCGAGCATTCCGACGTCGCCGAACAGCGTCGTGAGCCGCTGTCCGGCCGCTCCATGCAGGTAGACGGCCGCAATGGCCGCGTCTTCCGCGGACAGACCCGCCGCGAGATACGCGCCGATCATTCCGGCGAGCACATCTCCGGATCCCGGGGCGGAGAGGAGTGGTGTTCCCGTCGGGTTCACCGTGACGCGGCCGGACGGGGTCCCGGTCAGCGTCCCCTCGCCTTTCAAAACCGCGATCGCGCGAGCCTCCTTCGCCAGGCGCGTCACCGCCGCCAGACGATCGTCCTGAATCTGCCGCGTGGTGCGCGACAGCAGCCGGCCGGCCTCGCCCGGGTGGGGGGTCAGCACCGTCGGCGCCCGACGGCGCGAAAACGCGGCGGGATTCCCGGAAAACGCGTTCAGCGCGTCGGCGTCGCAGACGAGAGGCAGCCGGAGACGCAGAAGCGCCGTCAGCGCCTCGCGCACTCCCTCCCCCCCCGAGAGTCCGGGGCCCACGACGGCGGCGTCGAAGCCGGCGAGCGCCTCCGCCAGCAAGGGCCCGGCCTCGCGGGCGAACGCCCCGCCGCGGTCGGGAAGTCCGCGCGTCATCGCCTCGGGAACGCCGGACACCGCGATGCTCTCGATCGATTCCGGACAGAAGATCGTCACGAGGCCCGCGCCCGCCCGGAGCGCGCCGCGGGCGGCGAGGACGGCCGCGCCTGCCTTCCCTCGCGACCCGGCGATGATCGCGAGCCGGCCGAAGTCCGCCTTGTTCGAGTCGAGAGGCCGCGGCGGGAGAAGCCGCGCGACGTCCTCGCGCTCGACGAGGCAAACGGGGCTCCGCTGCCGGTCGAGAGCCGATCGCGGAATCCCGATGTCGCGGATCACGACGCGCCCGCAGCGCCCGCGGGCGGGAGGCAAAAGGTGGCAGAGCTTCGGCGCCGCAAAGGCCACCGTGCGCGCGGCGACGATCGAATCGCCGGGCGGCCTGCCCGAATCGGACGAGAGCCCCGAGGGAACATCCGCGGAGACGACGGGGAGGCCGCTTCCGGCGATCTCGGCTACGGCGCGGGCGGCGCGCCCACGGAGGGCCCGCGACAATCCCGTTCCGAAGAGAGCGTCGACGACGCCGTCCGACGCGCCGAGGGAGTCGCGGAAGCGAATCCATCCTTCGCGGGAGGCGAGGGAGACGACTTCGAGGCCCGCGGCCTCCGCCCGATCCCGATTCGCCGCCGCGTCGCCGCGATAGCCCGAGGGCGGATTCAGCGAGAAAAGAGCGACGGACATCCCGTCTTCCGCGAGAAGCCGGGCCGCGGCGAGACCGTCGCCGCCGTTGTTGCCCGGGCCGCACGCCACCACGATCCGGCGCCAGTCCGGAAAGCCCTCCCGGATCTCATCGACGAGCGCCGCCGCCGCGTTTTCCATCAGCTCGGAGGAGGCGATGCCGGAGCGGATGGCGGCCGCGTCCGCGGCCCGCATCCGGCGCGAGTCGAGGACGGGGATCACGGGAGGTCCGCCAGCGCGCGAGCCGTCGCCGCAGGGTAGTCCGCCGAACCGGGATCCCGCGAGGAGAGGTCCCGCCTCAGGCGATCGACGTCCTCGGGGCGATCGACGTCATACCCGGGAGGAAGCATCGCGAGCTCGACCCCGCGCTCGGCCAGCCGCCGCCGCGTGACGCTCAGAACAGCGTCCGTCGACCAGGGGACGTCGCGCAGCGCTTCCCGCCACGGAGCGTCCGCCGAGAAGGCGATGGCGCAATAGCCACCGTCTTCCGCCGGGATGACGGCGGCTCCGCCGCCCTCGACCCGCGCGAGCGCCTCGAAGAGAGCCTCCCTGGCGAGGGCGGGGTGATCCGAGCCGACGGCGATCGCCGCCGGCGCGCCGCGCAGGAACTCCCGGGAGAACGCGAGGGCGAGCCTTTCTCCGAGCCCGCCCTCTCCCTGTGTCTCACGGCGCCAGGGCGGAGGAAAAAGCCGGACGAGCTCGGGGGCGTCGGGGTCCGGCTCGGCCGCGAGCACCGGCTCCCAGCCCGACGCGACGCCGTAGAGCCGGGAGGCGTCTTCCAGGAAAGCGCGGTAGAGCCGGAGGGCGCCTGCGTCGGTCAGTCGGGACGCCAGGCGGGTCTTGACGCGGCCCGACTCCGGGACCCGCGCGAAGAGGACGAGCGAAGGAAGCCGGACCATCGCCGTATCGTAACGGGAGAACGAGTCCGCCCGAACGCCCGCCGCCCCGACAGTTCCCCCGGGCTGACAGCTGGCAGTCTGACAGCTAATTCGTCTTCGGCTTCTCTTCCTTCTTCGTATCCCTGGGAAGCAGCGAGACGAAGAGGTTCTTCTGGAAGTACGACGTGGTTCCGGTGCTGCCGTCGCGAACCGCGAAGGCGATCCGCTGGCTGCCCGGGCCGACCGTCATCGTGAAGTCGTATAACCAGTCTTTCGCCTGCGCGAGGGTGAGGTCCTTGGCGGGAACGGTCACGGCCTGCCTCTGGATGGCGAGCTCCGACTGCTTTTCGGCGGCGTCCCGCGCGATGACGTAGACGAAGAAGGTGCCCTCGTAGCGGTCCCCGGTCGGAAGCAGTCCCAACTTCCCGATGGGCACCGCGATGCGCACCGGAATCGCGAAGTTCTCGTCGTTGTATGGCTTCTGCGCGCCGAGCGTGACGTGGATCCCGAGCGGGTTGTCGTCTCGGGGATAGAAGAGGCTCGCCTGCACCGCCTCGGCGGCCAGGGTCTCCGGGGTCTTTTCCAGGA
>JBDUBP010000168.1:0-3862 GCA_040004075.1 Acidobacteriota bacterium
CGATCTCGCGGCGTCCGGCGACGCGGGCCACGCGCGGCGACGCGTCCGAAAGCGGGACGACAGTTCCGAAGCCGGCGCGCGCGAGCATCGCTGCCACCTGGAACGGGTCGGCGGAGATCGCGGCGTCGAGATCGGGATCGGCGCGCCCGAGAAGGAGATCCCGCGGCGCGCCCCCCACGAGCCAGCCCTCGGAGTCTCCCTCGTTCACGGCGCGCCTCAGGGCGCGGAGCACCGGACGCCGCCACATCGCGTCGAGCGCGCGGGCAACGCGAGGCGGCAGGCGGACGCCGCGAGCGATGCGCGAGGTCCCCGGGGCGCGCGGTGTGTTCGGAATCATCGGAGTGGCCTTACAATTCTGTCGATGTCTTCCGAGCCCTCGTCCGTCGCGCCGGAAATGGTCCGCAAGATGGCGGCGCTGGCCCGGCTCCGGGTCCCGGACGCCGATCTGCCCGCCTGGACCGCTCAGCTCGGACGCATTCTCTCCTACGTCGGGCAGCTCGAACGGATTCCCGAGCGGCCCGTCTCCGCCGAGGCGCCCCTCCACGCGACTCCGGTCCGGCGGGACGTGCTGCGTCCGGGTTTCGGAGCCGAGGCGCTCGAGGCGAATTGTCCGTCCACGGTTCACGGGTACGGCAGCGTCCCTCGGATCGTCGGCAGCCTGACCCCGTGATCCCGTGACGGATCGCCCCGCGGAAGCGGAGGCGCCCGGCGTCCTCGAGACGGCGGCCGCCGTGGAGGGCGGCGCCCGGACTGCCGTTCAGGTGCTCCAGGAAGCCCTCGACCGCGTGGAGGCGGGGGACGGGCGGGTCCGCGCGTTTCTGGAGGTCACCTCGGCGCTCGCCCTGGACGAGGCGAAGGCCGTCGACGCTCGGGTCGCTTCGGGCGAGCGCCTGCCGCTCGCGGGCGTTCCGATCGCCGTCAAGGACAACCTCTGGGTCGAAGGGCGGCAGGCCACCTGCGCCTCGAGGATTCTGGAGGGGTTTCGCCCCTCCGAGGACGCCACGGCCGTCGCGCGGCTGCGGCGGGCCGGCGCAGTCTTCGTCGGCCGGACGAACATGGACGAGTTCGCCATGGGCTCCTCCACCGAGAACAGCTCGATTCAGACGACGAGCAATCCCTGGGATCTCACGCGGATCCCGGGCGGGTCTTCCGGCGGCAGCGCCGCGGCGGTGTCGGCCCGTTTCGTGCCCGCCGCGATCGGATCCGATACGGGAGGCAGCATCCGCCAGCCTGCGGCGTGCTGCGGCGTCGTCGGCTTCAAGCCCACCTACGGCCGTGTCTCGCGATTCGGTCTCGTCGCGTTCGCGTCCTCGCTCGACCAGGTCGGTCCCCTGACCCGGAACGTGCGAGACGCCGCGCGCGTCTACTCCGTGATCGCAGGCCACGACGCGCGGGATTCGACGAGCTCTCCCGAACCGGTGGGAGACGCCGAAGGGGCGTCGAGCCAGGGGTTTGCCGGAAAGACCGTCGGCTTCCTGGCGGAGGCCGAGGTGGAAGGGCTCGACCCGGAGGTCGCCAGGAATCTGGACGACATGAAAAAGGCGTTTCGAGCGGCGGGCGCCACGGTGACGACCGTTTCCGTGCCCCGGGCGACGGCGGCCATTGCCATCTATTACGTCATCGCGAGCGCCGAAGCGTCGTCGAACCTCGCGAGATTCGACGGCGTCCGGTACGGGCCGCGGGCCGAGGCCTCGGACCTGCTGTCCCTCTACGTCGAGACCCGGACAGCGGGGTTCGGTGCGGAGGTCAAACGCCGCATCCTGCTCGGAACGTTCGCCCTCTCCGCCGGGTACCACGAGGCCTACTACGGGCGCGCGATGTCGGCGCGGCAGCTGCTGTCCGAAGACTTCGACCGCGCCTTTTCCCGGGTCGACGCTCTCGTGTGCCCGTCGATCCCGACCGCGGCCTTCCGCCTCGGGGAGAAGACCGAGGATCCTCTGAGCATGTATCTGTCCGACGTTTTCACCGTTCCCGCCTCGCTCGCCGGGCTCCCTGCGATCACGCTCCCGTCCGGGCTCTCGCGGGAGGGGCTGCCCCTTGGTGTCCAGATCCTCGCGCCGCGCCTGGCGGAAGAGTCCCTGTTTGCCGCGGCGGGCGCCCTGGAGCGGGAAATCGCATTTCCCCAGGAGATACCCTCTGGGATGGCTTAGGGTCCCCGGTCTTCTTTCGAGCTCGTTTCTCCTCGCGATGTCGCTCGCGGCGGACCAGGAGCGGCCTCTCCGGACGGTCCGGGTCTCCGACGAGCTCAAGGTCTCCATCGAGGCGGGCGATGAGGTCTTTCTCTCGGCGCGTCCTCTGCCGCTCGAGAACCTCGACGCCTTCATCAAGCGCTTCACCGACGATCCGAAAACGAAGAAGGAGATCCTGGCGCAGAACTCCGACTTCAAGCTTCTTCGGCGCGAGGTGTTCGTGCGGGTTCCGTATCGCCTGCTCGCCGACAGCTACAAGAAGATTGCGATCGAGGCTCTCTTTCCCGCCGACAAAGGAGACCCACGAGGTTGGACGCATGTGGTCGGCTCCTCCAGCGGCCGGCCCGAGAGCCTCTGGAAGATCGCCGAGTGGTTCACGGGAAGCGGAGCGAACTATCGGGAGATCCGCGCCGACGGATCCGTCGTGACGGAAACGGGGGAGACCGTTCGGATCCCCGCCCGGCTCCTGCTGCCGTCTTTCCTGACCGAGGCCGCCGCGAGCGCGCCGGCGACGGCGGCCGAGCCCGTCCTCCAGTACGGCAAAGACGGTCAGGGGCGGTACGCGCTGTACCGGCTGCGCCGGGGAGAGGCGCTCTATTCGGCGGTCATCGTTCGCTTCACGGGGCGCGTCCACGCGGAAGACGTCAACGCCAAGGCGGTCGAAATCGCCGCGCGCAGCGGCATCGCCGACGTCAGGGCCATCCCGGTCGACGCCCCGATCAAGATTCCGGTCGAGGACCTCGCCGCCGAGTTCCGGCCCGCGGACGATCCTTCCCGCATCGAGGCGGAGAAGTCCCGGCTCGAGGCCGCCCAGTTCGTCAATCGCGTTCGGGCGGCGGATCTGTCCGGGGTCACGTTCGTTCTGGACGCGGGGCACGGGGGACGCGATACGGGCGCCTCCGTCGACGGCATGCAGGAGGCGAAGCACGTCTACGATCTCGCGTGCCGGGTCGAATCCCTGCTGCGGCAGCATTCGAAGGCGCGGGTCGTCCTCACGGTGGCCGGCAAGACCCCGTGCCGGATCCACGCCTCGGAAGCCGTCGTCGACTGGCGCACGGCCGAGGTCCAGACGCATCCTCCCTATCCGATCGAAGACACGGTCGCGGGCGTGAACCTGCGGTGGTATCTCGCCAACGCCGTTCTGCGGCGCGCCGAGAAGGAAGGCGGCTCCGAGGACCGCACAGTCTTCGTGTCGCTGCACGCGGACTCTCTCCATCCGGCCGTGCGGGGGCTCATGGTCTACATTCCGGGAGAGAAGTTCTTAAACGGTCGGTTCGGCCGGATGGGGTCGATCTATGCGAGCCGCCGGGAGGTGCGGGAAGCCTCGATGGCCTCCTTCTCGCGGAAGGAGCGCGTCAAGGCGGAGGGCGTCTCGCGGGACCTCGCGGAGAGGATCGTCGCCGCCTTTCGCTCCGCGGGTCTTCCTCTTCACGCTTTTCAGCCCATCCGGCGCAACGTGATCCGCGGCGGCAACGAGTGGGTGCCGGCGATCCTCCGCTACAACCGGATCCCGGCCCGCGTCCTTCTCGAGATCTGCAACCTGAACAACGCGGAGGACAGGAAGCTTCTCGTCACGGCCGCCTACCGGGACCGGGTGGCGCGCGCCCTCGTGTCCGCTCTCATCGCGTTCTACGGCGGTCCGCCCGCCGGAACGGCGCTCGCGAAGAAAGCGA
>JBDUBP010000123.1:0-39306 GCA_040004075.1 Acidobacteriota bacterium
CGCCGATCTGGATCCCGATCGACGAGAAATTGGCGAACCCGCAGAGCGCGAACGTGGCGATCAGCTTTCCTTTCTCGGAGAGCTGCCCCACCATGTCCTTCATCATCGAGAACGCAAAGAACTCGTTGATCACCGTTTTGTTCGCGATCAGGTTGCCGACCTTGTCGATGTCCTGCGTGGGCGTGCCGAGGATGAACGCCAGAGGCGCGAGGACCCACCCGAAGATGGTCTGCAGCGCGAACGTGGGCTGCCCCCAGAATCCGCCGATCCACCCCAGAAATCCGTTCAACATCGCGATCAGGGCGACGAACGCGATCAGCATCGCGGAGATGTTCAGCACGAGGGACATGCCCTGGGTGGCCCCGGACGCCGCCGCGTCGATGAAGTTCGCGCTGGTCTTTTCCACGTGCATCTTGACGGTGCCCATGGTCACCGGCGTCTCGGTCTCCGGCCAGAGTATCTTCGCGATCAGGAACGTGCCGGGCGCGGCCATGACGGACGCGGTGATGAGGTACTTCAACGGGGCGCCCATGGTCACGTACGCGAGCATCACGGCGCCGGAGACGTGCGCCATGCCGCCCGTCATCATCGTCAGAAGCTCGGAGTGCGTCATGGCCGGGATGTACGGGGCGATCAGGACCGGCGCCTCCGTTTGCCCGATGAACACGTTCGCGGCGACACAGAGCGCCTCGGCGCCCGACACCTTCATCGTTTTCTGCATCACCCACGCCATGCCCTTGACGAAGATCTGGATGATGCCGAAGTAGTAGAGCAGCGAGAAGAAGGAGCAGATGAAGATGATGATCGGCAGGACCTTGAAGGCGAAGATGAACCCGCCGATCGGAAGCCCGGTCTTGCCGCCGAGGTCATTCATCGGCCCGGCGAGCCAGCTGAAGAGGAAGGCAGAGCCGCGGTCCGCGTACCCGATGGCGTTGGAGACCTTGTCGGAGAACGCCTGGATCGCGTTCTTGCCGGTCTCCCAGTAGAGGACCAGGAACGCGAAGGCGAGCTGCAGCGCGAACGCCCACCCGACCGTGCGCCAGCGGATCGCGCGGCGGTTGTTCGAAAGAGCAAACGCAATCCCGAGAATAACCGCCATGCCGACGAGGCCTATCCAGCGCATGATTTCCTCCTCCGACGCGTTTTCCGCGGGCGAGGGGGCAGAGGGACGTTGATTGCGGGCGCGATGTTAGCGCAGAAGGAGTAATCAATTGTCAGTTATCGGTCGTCAGTCATCAGCCGTCAGTTCCGGGCTGAGACTGAACATTGAAAACGGAAGACTGAGAACTGGCTAGAACCCCGCCTTCCTCGCGTCGAAGTTCCGCCCCCGCCACGGGACCGTGCGCCGGATGAGCCGCTGGTGGACGGACCGCACGAGAAGGGCCGCCCACACCGCCGCCATGAGCGGATGGGTCAGCGAGGGCCAGACGCGGTCTCGCAACGCTTTCGAGAGAAGCGCGCGGGCGAGGACGAGCAGTCCGGCCGACGCGCCGGCGAGGGCGACGTCCCTCGCGGGAAGGGAGACGCCGAAGAGCGCCGCGGCGAGCACCGCCGGGGGAAGGAGCGCCACGGCCGTCCAGACGAGCGAGAGGGCCGCGAAGGCGACGCCCGTGACTCCTCCCATCGCGTAGGCGATGTTCTTGGTGAAGCCGTCCCAGACCTCGCGAAAGCCGTGGTACATCCGCACCGCCACGAGCTCGTGTGAGAGCACGGCGCGGGTCGCGAATCCCGCCTGCTTCGAAGCGACGGCGAGGCGGACGTCGTCGATGACCGACCCCCGCAGGGACTCGTGGCCTCCGATCGCGTCGTAGGCCGCCCGTCGAATCAGGTTGCCTGCTCCCCCGCCGGCGGCGAGCCAGCGAGGCCGCGGACGGTTGGCGAGGAACGCCGGAGCGAAGAAGACCGCGCAAAGGAGATTCGGCATCAGCACGCTCTCCCAGAAGCCGGCCGTCTCGAGCCGCGGGAGAAGCGCCGCGAAGTCCGCCCGCTCGCGGACGACGTACCCGATGGCTCGCGAAACGACGTCGGGACGGTACCGGACGTCCGCGTCGACGAAGAGCAGCCACGCTCCGCGGGCCGCCCGGGATCCCTGAAAGAGAGCGTGCGGCTTGCCGAGCCAGCCAGGCGGCGGTTCGACTCCATCGATGACCCTCAGCCTCGGTTCAGTTTCGAGACTCGTGAGAATCCGCCGCGTTCCATCCGTCGATCGGTCGTCGACGACGATCACCTCCATCTTCGCGGGCGGGTAGTCCTGCCCGAGAAGGGATCGCAGAGCCGGGCCGATCGCCCGCTCCTCGTTTCGCGCCGGGACGACGATCGAGACAAAGGGCGCCTCCCCCGACGCGGGGGCCTCCCGCGAGAGCCGGGGCAGCGCCGCCAGGTTCACCAGCAAGGAGACGAGGCAGAAGGCCGAATACGCCGCGCAGACCGTGAGAACAGCATGGAGCACGGGATCTCTCAGCGGGCGAAAAGACCGAGCGCGCTCGTCCCGCGAGGCGCCGCGACTCCGAGCCACTCCCCCGCCGTGGCGGCGAGATCGCAGAACCCGTCGCGCACGCCGAGGTCGGCATCGTCCTTCACCGGGGCGCCCGCCGCGAGAAAGGGGACGAGCTCGCGCGTGTGGTCGGTCGACGCGTCGGTGGTCTCGCAGCCGTGGTCCGCGGTCAACAGGAACAGATCGTCGGGACCGAGGGCCGCGAGGATCCCCGGCAGGAGCGCGTCGAGCGACGCCAGGTTCCGCACGAAACCCGCGGGATCGTTGCGGTGGCCATACTTGCTGTCGAAATCCACGAGATTCGTGAACACGCAGTCGGCCCGTCCCTCGGCGAGGGCCGCGACGGTTTTTGAGACACCCTCGGCGTCGGATCCGGTGTGAACCGAGTCGGAGATTCCGCGGCCCGAGAAGATATCCACGATCTTTCCGATCCCGTACACATGGCGCCCGGCGGCGACGAGCCGGTCGAGCCAGGTCTCACCGGTCGGCGCGACCGTGAAGTCCCGCCGGTTGGCCGTCCGGACGTAGCCGCCGGGGCCGCCGGTGAAAGGGCGGGCGATGACGCGGCCCGCGTTGTGGTCGCCCGTCAGGAGACCCCGCGCGTGGCGGCAGAGGTCCCAGAGCCTCTCGAGCGGCCAGAGGTCCTCGTGGCACGCCACCTGGAAAACGGAATCCCCCGACGTGTAGAGGATCGGGCGTCCGGTCGCCTGGTGCTCGGGCCCGAGCTCTTTCAGGATCTCGGTGCCGGAGGCCGCCTTGTTTCCGAGGACCCGCTTGCCGGCATAGGCCTCGAAGGGTTGGACGATCTCGTCCGGGAAACCGTCCGGGTACAGCGGAAAGGGCCGTTCCGTGACGAGACCCATCATTTCCCAGTGTCCGGTCGTCGTGTCTTTTCCCGCCGAGAGCTCCCGCAGGCGCCCGCGCGCGCCGCTGTCCGCACCCCGTCCGACGAGGGCGAGCAATCCCAGGCGCGCCAGGTTGGGCAGCGGGGTCGGATGCGCGGCGAGGGCGTGCCCGAGCGTGTTGCTGTCGGTGTCGCCGTACACATCGGCGTCCGGAGCGGCTCCGACTCCGAGCCCGTCGCAGACGAGGACGACGACGCGGCGGCGGACGGCCATCAGAATCTCCCGAGAACGCGGGCCGAGCGCCGCCTCCTCAGAGCTTCTGCCGGGCGTCGGCGCGATAGGGCGAGTTGGGGTAGTCGCTCACGAGACGCTGGTACGTCGCTCGCGCGTCGGCGGCCGACCCGGCCTTCTCGTAGATCTCCGCCAGCGTGAACATCATCGCGTCCTTGGGCGCCGCCGAGTCGGAAGACTCGATGGCCCGTTTCAGACGGTCGATGGCTTCCGTCGTCTTGCCGGCCGCGGCGAGGAGGCGCGCCTGGTCGAGCTCGGCCGCCGCCGCCACCTCTCCCTTGCCGGACCGCGCCGCCCGGGAGAGCCGGTCGACCGCGTCTGCCGACTTCGGGTCGCGCGCCGCGAGGATGACGCCCGCAGCGCGTCCCGCCGAAGTTCCCGTGCTCTTCGCCGCCCTCTTCAAGTGGTCGTCGGCTTCGCGGTCGCGCTCTGCCGCCGTCGCGAAAGTCCGCGCCGCCCCCGTCGCAGCCGGCTGACCCGCGAGCGGGGCCTCGAGCGCGGCGAGGCCCGCCGAGAGCTCGCGGCCGGCTTCGTTCTCACGGTAGCTCCGGTACGTCACGAAGGCCGCGGCGAGTAAGACCACGCCTCCGAAAATCGCCGCGCCCTCGACGACGCCCCGCCGGTGGTGCGAGACGTAGTCGACCGTCTTGCCCATCGTGTCGACGAGGTCGTTGCGCTTCAGGTCCCTGCGGCTGATCTTCTGGGTCATGAAATCTCCAGCCGGCGATTATGTCCGACCGGATCGGGGGGTTCAAGGCGGCGCGGCCGCCCGGGATCAGCTGCCGTTGTTCCAGCGCCAGGGGCCGGGGACGAAGTTCACCTCTCCCGCATTTCCCCCTTCGGAGCTCGGGAGCCATTTCAGGAGCGTCACTCGCCCGGTCGAACCCGAATCGTCCACGCTGATGCGGAACACGTTGCGGTTGGGGAAATCGCCCGTCGAGTCGTTGTCGGCCATGTAGACCCCGCGGCAGCCGGCGGCGCAGTTGACCGAGCCCGCGGGCACCGTCGCCGTGTATCCGGAGCCGGGGGGGCTTCCGGGCAGGGCCGGGCGGATCGAGTTTCCCGCTTCGGGAGGCAGGGTCGTCCCGTCGGGGCGAAAGACGATCATGTCCACGCGTGTCCCGATCCCGAGATACGTGTCGAACGCGACAGCGTCGGCGTCGTTGACGGCCCCTCCATTTGGCGCGGCGCGAAAGACCACCTTGTCGGGAACGTGAAAGTCGGCGAGGAGAGGCTCCGCCACGTCGTGGATGTAGTTGTACGGAAGATTGTCCGCCCACGACATGACCCGGTGATTCGGGAGGTCGAACAGCACGATCACCTGCTGGTTGCGTTTGGCGGCCTGCATTCGTGCGGCGAGGACGATCGAGTGTACTTCGCGGACGGGGGCGCGAAGGTTTTCGCGGCGCACGAACCGCATGAAAGTCGGGATCCCGATCGCGACGACCGTCGCCATGATCGCGAGCACGATCAGCATCTCTGCCATCGTGAATCCCCGGGACCGCCGATGGCGTCCGCGCGGGGCGGGGACCGAAGAGATCGAGGGATGCAGGGCTAGCCCGGACATCAGGTCTCCCAAAATGAAATTTTGTTCATTTTATCCCATTTCGGGCCCTTTCCCGGGGCGGTCGGAGCGGGCCAGGGAGAGCCCCCGGGGCGAAAATCGCCACGTATACTGGCCCCGTGACGGACGAGATCAAGATCAGCGGGGAGCCTTCGGAGCGCGGAGACCGCTGCAAATACACGGTCGACCGGCCGCTGGTGCCAGGCGAATCAGCGTTTTTTGCCTCCCCCGCGGAGCCCGGGGTCTCCCCGCTCGCGGAAGAGATTCTGAGGATCGAGAGCGTCGAATCGGTGCTCCTGGCGGAGAACGTCATGACGGTGACCGCCGTCCACCCCGTCGACTGGCCGGCGCTGGCCCTCGGAAACGTCGTCCGGAAGCACCTCCGCACTGGAGCGCCGATCGTCGCCGACCGCTACTTCCAGGATCTTCCCTCGGAGGGGGACCTCAAGTGGGCGATCGGGGATCTTCTCGCGCGCCAGATCAATCCGGCCGTCGCCTCCCACGGCGGCTTCGTCGAGCTGATCGACGTGAAGAAGAACAACGTGTACCTGCGGCTGGGCGGCGGGTGCCAGGGCTGCGGCGCGGCGGACGTGACTTTGAAGCAGGGCATCGAGAAGGCGATCCGCGAACTGGTGCCGCGCGTCGGCGAGATCCTCGACACGACGGACCACGGCGCGGGCCGGAATCCCTACTACTCGCCGGGGAAATAGCTCTCCGCTGTCAGCTCTCAGCTGTCAGCTCTCTCTGTCGCGTCTTCCCGCGTTTCAACTCCGAGCTTCTCGTGCGCCTCGCGCAGCGACTGTTCCGCTTGCTCCGGGGTGTCCGCGCGGCTGAAGAGGAAACCGAGGTAGCGCCAGCCCTCTGGCAGGGGCACGAGCCTCTGCCCCGGCCGCAGCGTGATCGTGGCTTCTACGATGCCGTTCACCGCGCGCGCCTCTTCGAGGCCCGTCACCCGTTCGAGAACGCCGGCGCGAGGAATCGGGATCATCATCACGCCCGCGGCGGCTTCCTCTCGTGAGGCGGATGCCGGCAGACCCAGAGCGTGGCGCACGATGAGCTCCTCGAGCGACAGGCCCGTGCCGAAGCGCAGCGTGCGCGAGCAGAGCCCTCCGATCGAGCGCGCGGCCGCTTCGATCAGGACGGGACCGCGCGGACCCAGGCGCACCTCAGCATGTACGGGACCCTCGCTCAACCCGAGCGCGGCGGCGGCGTGCGCAACGACGCCCGCGACCGCGTCCTGTGTCTCGTTGGGAAGACGCGAGGGAGTGACGTAGAGCGTTTCCTCGAAGAACGGGCCCTCCAGGGGATCCGGTTTATCGAAGAGAGCGAGGACGCGGAGCTCGCCCGCCGTCAGCAGTCCTTCGACAGCGACCTCGGGCCCCGGGATGAACTCTTCGGCCAGAATCTCTTCCGCCGCGTCTCCCCCGCGCGCTCGGACCTCCGGTTCGTCCAGAATTCTTCCGATCCGTTCCCACGCCCTGCGGAATTCATCCGCGTCTCTCGCGAGGATGACGCCGCGGCTGGCCGCGAGGAACGTGGGTTTGAGCACGCAGGGATAGCCGGCGGCCCGGGCCGATTCCGCGGAATCGGAGCTCCGCGGAAAGACCCGATGAGCTGGGACGGGGACTCCGGCCGCGGCGAGAAGGTCACGCATTTTTCCCTTGTGACGAGCCGCCCCCGCCGCTGCGACAGACGCATGGCGGAGGCCGAGCGCCTGCGCAATCGCGGCGGCTGTGACCGCAGTGTCGTCGTCCACGCCGAGCACCGCGCCGAGAGGCGCTCCCCCGTCCGACAGCGCGAGAACGCGTCCGGCCGCGCCGGCGGGATCGCGGAAATCGAGAGTCCAGAGACCGCCGGGGTTGACGGCGGCGACGGCGCTCGCCTCTTCCGTCGCCACGACGACGTCCGCTCCTACGCGCGCGGCCGCGTCCAGGAAGTCCCTGGCCCGGTAGCTCGACGTGGGGAGCAGGAGGAGGAGGCGCGGCACGGGGTGAGGGTACCGCCTGCGGCGCGTCGTTGAGCGTTGAGCGTTCTGCGTCGAGCGTCATGCCCCCGGGAATGCGGCTGACGTGGACGCCCGGTCGGGATCCCGCCGCTCCACCGTACGATGCGGGCTGTGCAACGCGTGCTTCTGACCGGGGCGACCGGGTATGTCGGCGGGCGGCTGCGGCCGGGGCTCGAGGCGCGGGGCGTGGCCCTGCGGTGCCTCGTCCGCCGCCCCGACGATCTTCGGGGTCGCATCCCGTCCTCGACGGAGATCGTGGCCGGCGACTTGCTCGAGCCGGCGACCCTGGAGCCCGCACTGCAGGGTGTCGAAACGGCGTATTACCTCGTGCACTCGATGGGTTCGGGCGAGGACTTCGCGCGGCGGGACCGGGATGCCGCGGCGAATTTCGGCGCGGCGGCGAAGGCAGCCGGGGTCCGCCGGATCGTGTATCTCGGCGGCCTGGGCGACCCGTCGGCGGCTCTCTCCGAGCACCTCCGGAGCCGGCAGGCGACGGGCGACACGCTTCGAGCCTGCGGAGTTCCTGTGGTCGAGTTCCGCGCGTCCGTCGTGATCGGGTCGGGCAGCCTGTCCTTCGAGATGATCCGCGCGCTCGTCGAGCGGCTTCCGGTGATGATCTGTCCGCGCTGGGTGTCCGTCTTGACGCAACCGATCGCGGTCGAGGACGTCATCGCATATCTGCTCGGCGCGCTCGATCTTCTGGCCGGAGCGGAGGGAATCTACGAGATCGGCGGTCCGGATCGCGTGGACTACGGAGACCTCATGCGGGAGTACGCGCGGCAGAGAGGGCTGCGCCGGTATCTGATTCCCGTTCCTCTGCTGACGCCTCGCCTGTCGAGTCTCTGGCTCGGCCTGGTGACGCCTCTCTACGCGAGGGTCGGCCGCGCGCTCATCGACAGCCTTCGCAATCGCACCGTCGTCGAGCACCCCGAAGCCGCGGCCGCGGCCTTTCCGATCCGGCCGCGGGGGGTCCGGGAAGCGATCGCCCGCGCTCTCGTCCGGGAAGAAAAAGACCTCGCGGAGACGAGATGGAGCGATGCCTTCTCCGCGTCCGGGCTTCCGGACGGCCGCGGCGGCAATCGCCGGGTCGGCTCGCGTCTCGTCGACAGCCGCGCGGCCGTCGCTCCCGTGGGCGCGGAGGCCGCCTTTTCCGCCGTGCGCCGGATCGGCGGCGATAACGGGTGGTATTACGCAAACTCGCTCTGGAAGGTCCGCGGCTTCCTGGATCTTCTCGTCGGCGGAGTCGGATTACGGCGGGGACGCCGCGATCCGGACGCGCTCTACCCGGGCGACCCGCTCGATTTCTGGCGCGTCGAGGCCGTCGAGCCCGGCCGGCTTCTCCGCCTTGCCGCGGAAATGAAGCTTCCGGGCCGCGCATGGCTGCAGTTCGAGACCAGCCCGACGGCGGGCGGCACGGAAATCCGGCAGACGGCGATCTTCGATCCCTTCGGCCTTCCGGGGCTTGCGTACTGGTGGGCGCTCTACCCGATTCACCGCCGGATGTTCGCCGGAATGCTCCGGGCCATCGTGCGTCAGGCGGGGAGGATCGCCGCGATGCCGCCGGCGGCGGGAATCAAGAGCGCGGCGTTCGGTTCCGATGCGTCGCGGTGAAGGGAGCGAAACCGCGGCCCCCGCCGGGGCGGGACGGTCCGTGGCGTCCGTACGCCTCGATGCTATCGCTAGGAAAGCTGGTCGAAGTAGCCGTGCACTTCTCGAAGAGCTCCCCGGTTCACTTGGTTCACCCGAGCGGATTCGCGCAAGAGAACCAAGGCCGCCGTTCCTTCGGGAATCATCTCGTACTGCTCGATGATCGGGAGAGCGGCGAGAATCGCGGCTGTTGCCTCCGCGTCCCGTCCGCGCTCCAGGAGGAGGTCGGCCATGACCAGGCGGGTGGCTGCGGCGTCGGGGAACATCTCGAGAGCCAGGTATTTCTCATCGCAGGAACGGAAACTTTCGAAAGCTTCCTCGTAGAGGCCCTTTTGCCGCAGCAACATCGAAATGCCCCAGTGAACCTTGACTTCATCTACGCGGTTTCCGAGCTGCTTCAGAAGCGAGAGCGTTCCCTTGGACAGTTCGAGCGCCTCGGCCTCGTTGCCGTTCTCCGAATGCAGTTGAATCAGGTTGACGTAGGCGGAGGCCCGCATCTTGTCGTTTCCCGCGACTTCGCATTTCTCCGCGAGGACCTCGAATTTCGACAGAGCCTCCGACCACGCCCCCGTCTCCTTGTACGCAATGGCCTCGAGGAAAAAGCACTTCAGCGCTTCCTGGTGCATTTCCTGACGCGTGAAGCATTCGGCCAGCGACGGCACGAGCTCGAGAACGACGGCGAATTGACGCTCCTGAATGGAGAGAGTAAGGCGCTGGTAGGACACCCGCGCCGTTTCAGCGACAGCATTGACGGTCAGCCGGAAGTTGGAGTCCGCCCGATCGAACCAGCGGCGGGCCTCCTCGTGTTTTCCGAGAATACGCGCCGCGGAACCCGCCAGAAGAGCACTCTCGCCCAGGAAATATTCGCGTTCGTCGAAGAGGCCGATCGGGCGGCGTGGTTTTTCAAGATACCGGTAAAAGAAGTCCGCCTCGATGAGCGTGGACGAGGGGGATCCTTCGATCCCCTCTCGAAGCGCGCCGGAGACCGCGAGAAGAATCTCAGGGTCGTCCAGCCCCAACTCCGAAGCTCTCGAGATTCGATCCTCAAACGAGAGCGCGAAGACCCTCTGTGCGGCCGCAAATTGATCGGGGGAGGGATCTCGCCGAAGCCGGAATGCCAGGACTCTTCCGGCTACCAAGTTGCGCCCTCTCGATCCAATTCGAAAGCGAGCGCGGTCGCTACGGCGAGGGATTCAGGCTGTCGCGGATGGGATCCCTCTGCAAGCACCGGGCGCAAGCCGGTCCTGGAGAGTCCGTACTGGCACGCAGCGGCGAGAAGAGCGCGGCGCAGCACTCTCATCGGAATCTCTCCGGAGGAGCGCCGCCTCGTGAACCGGCCGAGCCAGTGGTGCAGTTCGATCTCGCCGATCTCGCTTTCACCGTCAGTCAACCCGAAATAAAAACGGAACAAGGAACGCAGAACTGGCTGCGTCGCTTCGTACATCGATTTCACGCTGTCGGGCAGTTCCGTCATCGATTCGGACCTTCGCCGGAGCCGCAGATTACACGGGGCGAGTCACCCCGTCAACGTACGCTCCGGTACAACCTAGGTCGGGATGCTGCTCACGACGCGGATCGGCCGCCAGGCCTTCTCGTCCTGCTTCGCGGTATTTGACTTATCGGGCAGGCTCGTCGATGCAGGCTGACGCTCCGGAACACGCGCGGGAGTGGGGTTCGACGACATGAGGCATCTCCTGTTTCGCCAAAGACCCGGGGGATACCGGGTTAACTCGAATCAAGGAATATTGGATCACAGGCGTGAATCGACCGTCCTGCACGCCCATTCGTACTCCCGAATATCGATTTTCCCCGGTTCCCCCGGGGAGGTCAGGACGAGCAACGCGTCGCGGAGGATCGCCCGATGGAGTTCCCGGTCGTTAGGGCGACCGAAAGTGCGGCCCACCGAGAACCCCGGATCCACCTCCGTACGGAAGACCGGAGACACCGCGGCGGTCGCGCCTGACGGCTCTCTTCCGGCTCGAAGGTGATCACCAGGTCGGAATGACGATCATTTCTATCGCGCGTTGAACCGACACGACCGTGCGGTGGCAGAGCCGTCACCCGCCGGTCAGGATGACGCCGTCAGGACGAACCCTGTCGACGGCGCGCGCGCGAGCCGGAATCGTCGTCTTCCGGATCTCCGCGAGCAGCTGCGCAAAGGTCATCGAGAAGTGAGAGGCCGTCGTTTCGCCGATCACTTCCTCGGACGCCAGCTCGCGAAGCGGGTCGATCGGAAAGACGCAGTTGAGATCTGCGTCGATGCAGTCATGCGGATAGCGGATAGTGCTCGTCGGAATAGCGCAGGTCAGAGGCGGCGGCATCGCCCGGGATCACGCGGAACGAGTTGTCGCCCGCCGCGTCGAAGGGCGGATCCGCGGAATCGTAGATGCCCGCCGTCGTCACGAGGCACAGACGCGGCGACGCCAGCGCCTTCGTGAAGGGGTGTACGGAACGCAATCGCGAGAGAGCTCGAGCCGGGTCTCCCCCGCCGCGCCGCCCGGCGAAGTCTCACGCGAGGCGATCGAGGGCCTCCATGATCCTGTCGGTCGGGGGCTGCTGCGCGATGTCGTGGACGTCGATGTAGCGGATCACACCGTCCTTATCGACGATGAAAATCACGCGCTCGGTGGTACCCGAGTTGCGCAGGACGCCGTAGTCGACGGCGACTTTTCCGTGCGGCCAGAAATCCGAGAACAACGGGTAGGACAGGCCTCCCATGGACTTCGCCCAGGCCTCATTGGTGGGGACGTTGTCCGTGCTGATGCCCAGGACCTGGGAATTGCGCCCCTCGAATTCGGAGAGATCCTACTCGTACGAGGGCATCTGGACGGTTCAGACGGGTGTGAACGCCGCCGGGTAGAAGGCCAGCACGACGTTCTTTCCCCGGTAATCCTTCAGCGACACGTCTTTCCGGGTCCGCCGCGGCCGGCCGCATCGCCGGTCGCCGGCAGCGTGAAGTCGGGCGCCTCGTCTCCGACTTCGAGCTTCCAGATCGCTTTTGCCTTGTTCGGCATCGAATCTCCTTTTCGACCCGCATGGCGCGCGGGCATCCTCCCGGCGGGGAGCGGAAACCGGGCCAGGTGAAACGGAGTCGTCGGTCTTCAGTTTTCAGTGCATCAGGTCAGAGGCCCCTTTGCTCCCCCGCGTGACCGACACAACCGACTCAAACTGAGAACTGACAACTGATAACTTCTTCTTTTCCGATAGGAGCTTTCATGCGGCGATTCCGCGCGCTTGCCTTTATTCTGCTGGCCTTGATGGCGGCGAATGCGGCTCCGGCTCCCAAACCTCGCGGCAAGACCGCGGCGAGGAACGCTTCCGGCGACGTGCTTCCCTTCGCGGCGGTCGAGAAGACCCTGCCGAACGGCCTCAAGGTCATCGTGGTGCCGACCGGCTTCCCGAACATCGTGTCTCTGCAGATCCCCGTGCAGACGGGGTCCCGCAACGAGGTCGAGCCCGGCAAGTCCGGGTTCGCTCATTTCTTCGAGCACATGATGTTTCGCGGGACGAAGGCGTACCCAGCGGACAAGTACCAGGCCATCCTGACGCGGGTCGGCGCCCGCCAGAACGCGTCCACGTCCGACGACTTCACCAACTACTACACGACCTTCTCGAAGGAAGATCTCGAGACGATGCTGGGAGTCGAGGCGGATCGCTTCCAGAACCTCGACTACTCGGTGGAAGGATTCAAGACCGAGGCGCGCGCCATCCTCGGCGAATACAACAAGAACAGCGCCAACCCTTTCTCGAAGATGGAGGAGGTACAGCGGGAGAGCGCCTTCTCGACGCACACCTACCGGCACACCACGATGGGCTACATCAAGGACATCGAGGACATGCCGAACCAGTTCGAGTACTCGAAGACCTTCTTCAAGCGCTGGTACCGGCCGGCGTACACGACCGTCATCGTCGCGGGCGACGTGAACCCTCCCGAGGTCCTGCGGCTCGTCGAAAAGTACTGGGGCGGCTGGAAGGGCGGCCCGAACGACGTCGCCATCCCCGGTGAGCCGGCGCCGCGCGGCCCCGTATATGCCCACGTTCCCTGGGCCAGCCCGACGCTTCCCATCGTCTGGGTCGGCTTCCACGGCCCCGCGTTCTCCGAGACCGAGCCCGATTTCGCTTCGATCCACATGCTGTTCGACCTGTATTTCGGCCCGACGTCGGATCTCTTCAAACGGCTCGTGCAGCAGGAGCAGATCGTCGACCAGCTGGGAGCGTTCAAGCCGACCAACATCGACCCGGAGCTGCCCATAATCTCGGCTCGCGTGAAGAAGATCGGAGACTCGGCCGCCGTCCGCGACGCGATCCTGAAGACGATGGCCGCGGCGAAGGCGTCGCCCGTGTCGGAGGAACGCCTGCGCGAGGCAAAGTCCAACGTGCGCTATTCCTTCGCGCGCACTCTGGACAACACGGACACCATCGCTTCGACCCTCGCCCGCTTCGTCCGGTACCGCCGCTCCTACTCGACGCTCAACGCCTTCTACAGACGCCTCTCCACGCTGACGCCCGCCGATCTCCAGGCGGCCGCGAACAAGTACTTCACCGACCCGCGCCTCGTGGTGACCACTCTCTCTCAGGAGGCGATGCCCGCGGCGATCGCGACGACCCCGTCGCTGGCGTCTTTCGCGCCGGCCGATTCACGAGGGGCCGCCGCGGCCGCGTCGGATTTCCCGGTGATCCTGCAGAAATCGGAGCTGCCGCAGCTGATGGTTAAGCTGCAGTTCCAGGCCGGTTCGGCGCGCGACCCGAAGGGCAAGGAAGGCCTCGCCGCCCTCGCCTCATCGATGGTGTCCGACGCGGGGTCGAAGGCGATGCGCATCGACGAGGTCCGAAAGGCGTTCTATCCGATCGCGGGAAGCTTCTCCGCGCAGACGGACAAGGAGACGGCGACCTTTACGCTGCGCATCCACCGCGACAACTGGAAGCCGTTTCTCGACATCGTTCTGCCGATGCTGCTCGATCCCGGAATGCGCGACGACGACTTCCAGCGCGTGCGGGACGGACAGCGAAACACCCTGAGGCAGGACCTTCGCTCGGACAACGAGGAGGAGCTCGCCAAGGAAGCCCTTCAGAACGACCTTTTCGCCGGAACCCCTTACGGCCATCCCGTTCTGGGCACCCTCGCGGGGATCGGGGCTCTCACCCCCGACGACGTCCGCGCGTTCTGGAAATCGTAGCGCTGACCGCGATGGAAGATCCGCGCGTCGTCGTGATCGGGGCGGGCTTCGGAGGTCTCACGGCGGCGCGCGCGCTCGACGGCGCGCCCGTGCGGGTCACCGTCGTGGACCGGCGGAACCATCATCTCTTCCAGCCGCTCCTCTACCAGGTCGCCACCGCGGTCGTTTCCCCCGGCGACATCGCGTATCCGATCCGCGCGATCCTCCGCCACCAGCGCAACGCGGAGGTGCTCCTCGCCGACGCCGTGTCGATCGATCCGGGCGGGCGGGAGGTCGTGCTCGCCGACGGCCGGCTCCCTTATGATTTCCTGATCGTCGCCACGGGAGCGCGGCATTCCTACTTTGGACACGACGACTGGGAGCCATTTGCGCCGGGGTTGAAGAGTCTGGAAGACGCGCTCGAGATACGGCGGCGCATCCTGCTCGCCTTCGAGCGGGCCGAAAGGGAGCCTGACCCGGAAAAACGGAAGCGGTTCCTCACATTCGTCGTCGTCGGAGCGGGCCCGACCGGCGTCGAGCTCTCCGGGGCGATCGCCGAGATCTCGCGGGAAGTGCTGGTCCGCGACTTTCGCGCGATCGACCCCCGCGAGGCGCGGATCGTCCTCGTCGAGGCGGGTCCCCGAATCCTTCCCGCCTACACGCCGGAAACGTCCGCGAAGGCCGAGGCGGTCCTGGTCCGCAAGGGAGTGGAAGTCCGCACGGGGCGCGCCGTCGAGGACATTCGCGAGAACGAGGTCGGGGTCGCGGGCGAGACGCTGGCCGCGGGAACCGTCCTCTGGGCCGCCGGTGTTGCCGCCTCCCCCCTCGCGCGATCTCTGGGCGTCCCTCTCGACCGGGCGGGCCGCGTCCTCGTGCTTCCCGATCTCACGATCCCCGGGCACCCCGAGGTGTCTGTGATCGGAGACCTCGCCGCCTTTCTCCACCAGGGGGGAACACTCCTTCCCGGCACGTCTCCGGTCGCCATCCAGCAGGGACGCCACGCGGCGAAGAACGTCCTGCTCGCCCGGTCGAGCCAGCCTCTGCGCCCGTTTCATTTCCGCGACAAGGGGAGCATGGCCGTAATCGGGCGCGCCCAGGCGGTCGCGGAGATCGCGGGGATCCGTCTCTCCGGTCTGGCCGCCTGGCTCGTCTGGTGCTTCGTCCACATCTTCTTCCTGATCGGCTTCCGCAACCGCTTCGTCGTAATGTTCGAGTGGGCCTGGGCCTACCTGACGGACCAGCGCGGCGCCCGCCTCATCACGGGACGGCTCGAGGAGCCGCGGAAGAAGTAGTTTAGTTTCAGTCGTCATTCCCGGAAATCCCCGAAATGGCGGCAGAATGGCGGGAACCTCGAGCGAATTGAGGTGTCCCACTTCCCCGAGGAGGCTCAAAGCATGAAGCTGCACCGGGAGAAGATGCTGTTGTTCGCGGGTCTGGGACTGGGTCTTGCCCTGGGCGGCGCCCGGGTCGCGTCTGCCTCGGTCTACACCCCCTGGTCCGTCACCGTGCTCGTCGACGGGTCCCCGGCTCCGGAATATTCCGCCCGCGGGCGCATCTATATCGAGGCTCTCAAGGGGAGAACGTTCTCCGTGAGGCTGTCCAATCCGACCTCCGAACGCGTCGCCGTCGCCCTCTCCGTGGACGGACGCAACGTCATCGACGCGAAGAGGACGAGCGCGGGGAGCGCCACGAAGTGGATCCTGATGCCGGGACAGACCGCCGACATCCCGGGCTGGCAGATCTCGGGGGAAACCTCGCGCCGTTTCTTCTTCACCGAGACCCGCCGCTCTTATGCGCAGTGGCTTGGGGACACCTCGAACGCGGGCACGATCGAGGCGGTGTTCTTCCGGGAGCGCCGCCCGCTCGTGGCGGCTCCGGCACCCGCTCCCTGGCGGCGCCGGCCCTCCGACGCGACGGCGGACGAGGAGCGCGCGCAGGCCCCCGCAACCGCGGAAGGCGGAGCGGGGTCGGGAACTGGGACTGAAGGCACCGTCCGCAACGAGGCGCCTGTTCTCGAGTCGCGGTCCGCGAAGGCGAGGCAGGAAGCGAAGTCAGGGGCGCGTCCGCCCGCGAAGGATCGCGAGACCGATTCCTTCGCGGCCACCGGGATCGGAGACCGAACGCCGTTCGCGGTTCAGTGGATCTCCTTCGACGAGGACCCGGTTCCCGCGGCCCGCATCGCCGTCAGGTACGAGTTCCGCGCCGAGCTCGTTCGGCTTGGAGTGTTCCCACGCGAGGATGAGCTGTATGCCCGAGATCGGGGACGCGGTTTCGAGCGGGAGTACGCTCCCGACCCGCACCGCGACCGCTGAGAGCCTTCCGAGTCTCTCGGACGAGCGTCTGATCCTCCTCGCCCTGTCGGGCGAGGAGGATGCCTTTTCCGAGTTCGTCGTGCGGCATACCGCGACCGTGCACCGCTGGATGGCGCGCGCCGTCGGGGAACAGGAGGCCGACGACATGACCCAGGAAGTTCTCTTGAAAGCGTATCGGGGCCTTTCCCGATTCCGCAACGAGGCGCCGCCCCGGGCGTGGCTCGCCTCGATCGCCGACAATGCCGTCAAGAATCGCTATCGGGCGCGAGGGCGCTTCCGCCGCATCTTCGCCGGCAGCTCGGACGACGAGGCCGCGCCGGCGGCGGCGGAGACGGCCGCGGGTCCGGAGGAGAACGCCCGGTCGAACGAGTCCCGCGCTTTCGTGACGGAGGCGCTCTCCCGACTCCCGGCGGACTTCCGCATGCCGGTCGTCCTGAGGGACCTCGAAGAGTGGAGCTATGAGGAGATTGCCGTGTCACTCGACCTGCCTCTCGGAACCGTAAAATCGAGAATCGCGCGCGGCCGCGCGCAATTGAAAGCGCTGCTGACGCCGCGTCTCGCGCCGGGATATTCGCCATGACCGCCGGCTCGCATCCCTCCCGGTCCCCCGAATTCCTGTCGCGGCTTCACGACGGGGAGCTCTCCCCCGCGGAGCGAGCGCACTTCGAGTCGCACCGCGCGCACTGCGCCGAATGCCGCGCAGCCGCCGCGGAGTTCGAGGCCGCTCTCGCGTTGTATCGCTCGAGCCATCCGAGCCCGGCCTCACCGGACCTCGCCGCGCGCATCCTGAGGAAGCTGCAGTCGCGTCCCGCCCGGAGGCCGTCCTTCGGGGCGACCTTCGGCATCGACCTGCGATGGGCGGGCGCCTTCGCGGCGGCGGTCATCGCGACGATCGTCGGCTCCGCGATCGTGGCCAGGAACGAAGCCACCGAGCGCCGCTTGTCGCGCGACGAGGCGATCCGCGTCTCCGTGATCCCGGAGCGCAAGCCCCCCGCCGCGGAGCCGGCGGCACCCTCAGTGGCGGAGCCGGCCGCTCCGGCCGCGCCCGAGCCGGTTCGGGAAGCGGCGGCGCGGGCGCCCCGCCTGGAGAGCCGGCGCGCGACAGTCGGGGGCGCGGGAGTCGCGCGGCAGCGGGAGGAGGCGCAGGGCCGAATCGCGGCCGCCCCGCCGGAGGTCAAGAAGGACAAGGAGCGTCGGGACGAGCTCGCCGCCGAGCCTCTGCGCGAAAAGCCGATGGCGGCCCGGTCCGAGAAGGACGCCGGTGCCGCCCCGCCGCGGCTCGCGATGAAGAACGCGGCGCCTCCGCCGCCGGCTGCCGCCGCGCAGGCCCCGGCGGATGCGATTGCGCCGAAGTCGGCGATGCGCGCTTCCGAGAGGGCGGGAGGCGAAGGAACCGCCACGGGATTCGCCGACGCTCCTCGACCCGTGCGGTTGGTGGTCGTCCAGGCGGACGGCGCCGGATCCCCTCCCGAGCTGGTCGCGGCGCGAGACGTGGACGTCCCGGCAGCACTCCGCGGGCGAAGCTTCATCCTCGTCGTCGACGCCGCGGGGCGCGTCCGGCAGGCCGCGCCGGAGAGGCCGGCCCCGGCTCAGGAGGCCGCTGCGGACGGCCGGAAGGAGGAGCTTCTCTCCCTTCTCTCGCTCCGCTTCGCGCCGGGAGATCGCCAGCGGCGACTTCTGCTGCGCATCGAGTGAGGGCTCTATAATCCGCCGTCGCATGAAACGCGTCGACGCTCTTCTGGCCGACTACGGGTCCTACCACCGGACGCAGGGGAACTTCGCGTGTCACGCCGCCGGCGTTCCTCTGATCGTCTTCGGAATCTTCTCCTTTCTCCGCCTGATTCCGCTGCCTCTCGCCGGCTGGACGGCGGCCGAGGCCCTCATCACCGCCGCCTTCGTGTTCTACGCCGCCCTGGACCTTCCCCTCGCCCTGGCGCTGCTGGTGCCGGAAGTCCTGCTCGATCTCGCCGCCCGCGCTGCGGACAGCTGGAAGGCCGGGCTCGCGGCGTTCGTCCTGGGCTGGATCTTTCAGGGAATCGGGCACGCCCGGTACGAAAAGAAGGCGCCGGCGTTCCTTCGAAACCTGGTCCATCTCCTGATCGGTCCTCTCTTTCTGGTCAACGAGCTTCTCCGCGTGAGGCCGCCGCTCTCCGCGCGGACAGCGGAGAAATAGCGGGCCAGGACAGAGAGCGGCCCTTTCCGCCGCCGAAAATCGACGATGTTTCCGATCCGCGACAACATCCCGAGCCAGCATGTCCCGATCGCGACGTGGGC
Source organism: Acidobacteriota bacterium (assembly GCA_040004075.1). Taxonomy (GTDB): domain Bacteria; phylum Acidobacteriota; class Thermoanaerobaculia; order UBA5066; family Gp7-AA6; genus JALYUA01. The sequence continues at coordinate 18,589 of JBDUBP010000123.1, forward strand.
GATCATCGCGCTAAACGTCTTCTTTTTTTTCCGCGAGCTCTCGTTGCCCCCTGGCGCGACGGAGCAGATGATCGCGCTCTTCGGGATCGTCCCGGCCCGTTTCACGGACCCGGAGTGGGCGGCGGACGTCGGTTTTCCCCACTCGTACTTCCCGTTTCTGACGACGATGTTCCTCCACGGCGGATGGCTTCACCTGATCGGGAACATGTGGGCTCTCTGGATCTTCGGCGACAACGTCGAGGACCGGATGGGACCCCTGAAGTTCATCGTCTTCTACCTGGGCTGTGGAGTCGCCGCCGGATTGATCCACGTGCTCACGAATGCGGGATCTCACGTCCCGGCGGTCGGGGCGTCCGGCGCGATCGCGGGCGTGATGGGCGCGTATTTCGTCCTGTATCCCCGCGCCCGGATCCATGCGTTGTTTTTGATCGTCTTCTGGCCCGTGTTCTTCGAAGTGCCCGCGTGGGTCTATCTCGGTTTCTGGTTTCTCATCCAGTTCTTCAGCGGCACGTTCTCGACCGCCGGCCAGGCTTCGGGGATCGCCTGGTGGGCCCACATCGGAGGCTTCGCGGCCGGGATCCTGACGTTCTGGGCCTTTCTGCGGCGGCAGAGCAGCCTGCCGCGGACGGTGTTGCCGTAGCCATCGGGCCGCGAGTCCGTTTCGTCCGGATCGCGCCTTTCGCCCCGGCGCTGCTGGCCGCCGGCCTGCTCGGAGGGCCCGCGGCGCTGCCGGCCGCTCCGTCCGACCCGTTCCGGTGGGGCGGCGACGCGGAAGGGGGCGCGCCCTTCGTCGAAGCCGACCCGCGAGACCCCTCCGCCGTCCGGGGGATGGACGTCGAGATCGCGGCGATGATCGGCCGCGCGCTCGGCCGGCCGGCACACTTCGTTCAGGTGGCCTTTACTTCGATCGACGCGTCGGTCGAGAGGGGCGACTTCGCTGTCGGCCTGTCCGGCGTCGAGGACCTTCCGGCCCGCCGGGCCGCGCACGCCCTGACGGTTCCGTATTTCGAGTTTCACGAAGTCCTCACGGTGAGAACGGCGGACCGGCCGCGCTTTCGGACTCTCGCTGACCTGCGAGGTCGGCGCGTGGGAACTCTCTCCGGCACCCTCGCCTACGACCTCCTCGCCGCGCGCCGGGGATCGGAGGGACTCGAGCTCGTGAGCTACGACGACGACGTGCACCCGTACGGAGATCTGGCCGAAGGCCGCCTCGACGCCGTCTTGCTCGACCACATCATCGCGCAGCGCGCCCTGCGCCACGTCGCGGGTCTCGCGATTCAGCCCGAGGCCGTCGCGACCGGCCGCTACGTCGGGGTGCTCGCGAAGAGGAACTCGGCGCTGCGCAACCGCATCGACGAAGTCCTGAAGGCCTCCATGCGCGACGGAGCTCTCGAAGGGATTTTGCGGCGCTGGAACGTCTGGGACGACGCGCAGCCGAGGCTCTTCGCGCGCGTGCTCGCCGGGCGCGCCTCGCCGGACACGACGCCGCCGCCGCTGCCCGCCGCCCATCCCCCGTCCCCCGCGGGCACCCGCGTGCTCGCCTATCTGCCGGCGCTCTTGCGGGCGGCGCTGGTCACGCTCCTGCTCTCGTGCCTCGCCATGGCCCTGGCGGTGGCCGCCGGCGTCGTGCTGGCGAGCGGCCGCATCTACGGAGGCTCGCTCGTGCGGGCTCTCTTCACCGTGTACGTCGAGGTCGTGCGCGGAACACCCGTACTGCTCCAGCTCTTCGTCCTCTACTACGGCCTCTCCGCGGTCGTGCGCCTTCCCGCATTCGCGGCGGCTCTGCTCGGGCTCGGGCTGAACTACGCCGCGTATGAGAGCGAGATCTACAGAGGCGCTCTCGAAGCCGTGTCGCGTTCGCAACTGGAAGCGGCGCGGACGCTCGGGCTCTCCGAGTGGCTGATCCTGAGACTCGTCCGCGGGCCGCAGGCGTTTCGCCTCGCGCTCGCCCCGATGACCAACGACTTTGTCGCGCTCCTGAAAGACTCGTCCCTGGTCTCCGTCATCACCGTCGTCGAGCTGACGAAAGAGACCTCGATCTTCGCGGCGAACATCGGGAGCTGGGTGGTGCCGGGGGCCCTTTGCGCGGCCCTCTATCTGCTGTTGTCCCTCCCGCTCTCGCGACTGGCCCGCGCGCTCGAGCGGCGGTGGAGCGCTCCCTCGTGAGCGCGCCGGGCGGCGCCCTGCTGGAGGTCCGCGGGCTGCGTCTCGTGCGCGGCGACCGGCGCGTGCTCGACGGCGTCGACCTGACGGTGGACCGCGGCGAGGTCTGTGTCTTGATGGGTCTCTCGGGCTCGGGCAAGACGACCGTGCTCCGGGCCGCCGTCGCCCTCGAGGCGTTCGACGGCGGCGGGATCGCCGTGGAAGGCTTTGCTCTCGCCCCGGGTCCCCTTCCTCCCGAGTCGCGGCTGAAGGAGCTCCGCCGCCGCGCCGGCATGGTGTTCCAGTCGCATGCGCTCTTCGAGCATCTGACGGCTCTCGCCAATACGACGCTGGCTCCCGTCTACGCGCACGGACGTCCGGCGGAGGAGGCGCGGACGAGAGGCCTCGCCCTCCTCGAGTCTCTCGGGGTGGGCCACCGGGCCTCGGCTTACCCCCGCGAGCTTTCCGGCGGTGAGGCGCAGCGCGTCGCGATCGCCCGGGCCCTTGCCGTCGATCCCCCGCTTCTTCTGATGGACGAGCCCACCGCCTCCCTGGACCCCGCGCGGCGCGGATCTCTCGGAGAGGTCCTTCGCACACTGGCCGGGGAGGGCCGCGGCCTGCTCGTCACGACGCATGACGCGGAGTTCGCGCGGCGCTTCGCCGACCGCGTGGTCGTGCTCGCCGCCGGCCGGGTCGCGGAAGAAGGAGATCCGTCGGCCGTGCTGACGAACCCGCAGCACCCGGCCACGAAGGAGCTGTTGCAGGGGAAGTTGAGAAGCTGAGACGTTGAGAGTTCAGGATCCGGAGGTGAAGCCGGGCGAGCGCGCTGACGCGTCTTCCCCTCTCAACTCTGAACTCCCGACTCTCAACTTCCTCAACAGAACGTCGTCATCACCGCTTCGGGATGATCGAGGCGGTACCCCTCCCCTGCCGGGTCCGGATCGAGCTCGATGACGGCCCCGCGCAGCCGGGTGAAGGAGACGTCATCCATCATCACGGGGATGCCCTCGGCGACGAACCGATGTCCTTCGTCGGGCTCGTTCTCCTCGACGGAGATCCGGTAGCCGTTTCCGCCGCACCCGAGGACCTGCCGCACGGAGAGCACGGAGCGCGTGAAGTCCGCCTCGGACCGCATCTTGCGGGCGGCGTCGCGGGTGATCGTCAGGGGCGCGTCCGGCATAGGATGACGATTGTATGGCGACCGCTCCGCGCCGGCCGCGCCCGCCCGTCGCCCTGACCATCGCCGCCTCGGACTCGGGAGGAGGCGCGGGGATCCAGGCCGATCTCGCGGCGTTCGCGGCGCACGGCGTCTACGGAATCTCCGTGCTGACGGGGGGGACGGCGCAGAACACGCGGGGGATTTCGGCCGTGGAGCCCTTCTCTCCGGAATTCATCGGCCGGCAGATGGACGCGGTGTTCCCCGATTTTCGCCCGTCGGCCGTGAAGATCGGGGCGCTCCACGACGCGCCTCGCCTGCGAGCGGTGGTGGCCGGGCTGCGGCGCCACGCTCCGGAAAACGTGGTGCTCGATCCGGTCCTCGCCGCCAAGGACGGCTCTCCTCTCTTCGATCCCGCGGCCCTGCCGCTCCTGCGCCGGACCCTGCTTCCGCTGTGCGACCTCGTCACGCCGAACATCCCGGAGGCGGAGTCGCTCGCCGGCATCCCCATCCGCAACGAGAGCGACCGCCGGCTCGCCGCAGGGATCCTCGCCGACGCCGGGCCCCGCGCCGTTCTCATCAAGGGCGGGCACGGCCGGGGGGCCGTGGTCCGGGACCTGCTCTTCGACGGGCGGCGGTTCGTCGACTTCGAGCACCCCCGGCTCACGAGCCGGGCGCGGCACGGGACCGGCTGCACGCTCTCCGCCGCGATCGCCGCGAACCTCGCGCGCGGAAAGGGGCTCGAATCCTCGGTGCAGGAGGCGATCGACTACCTGGAGCGCGCGATCGAAGCGGGCGTCTTTCCGGGAAGGGGCTGGGGCGTTCCGGACCGGTTCGCCGCCGCTCCGCGCGGCCGCTCTACTCCCAGTACGGGAAGGCGTACCCGAGCGCACCGTATGCCGTCTCGGAAACGGCGGTGACGTCGGGATCGAGGTTCCTGTCCATGTCCTTCAACTGTCCGACGACCCGGTGCCGCGCACCGCGGATGAAGATCCTGGCGAGCCGCACTTCCTCGGCCGACTTCTCCACGCCTTTCGCCTCGATCGACGACGTCGCGCGAGAGAGGACCGCGAGCGACGCATAGAGGTCGATCCCCACGTTCGCGAGTCGTTCGTGGTGATACTCCTTCGTCAGCACGCCCTTGCCGTACTTGCGGAGGATCGTCTCGACGGCTCCGCCGCACGCCATGGCGTATTTCGCGACCGCTTCTCCCTCCGCCGCCAGCGCCGGGGCCACTCGGCTGATGCGGCCGGCCGGCAAAGTCCGTCGGACCCGCCGGACCGCGTAGTCGGAGAGGATGCCGAAAGACGAGAGTGGCGCCTTGAGCGCGCGACCGACCTCCTTGAGCCCCTCGCCGATCTCCTTCATTCCGGACAGCGCGACTAAGACCCGCAGGATCTCGTTGGTCCCCTCGAAGATCATGTTGACGCGGGAGTCCCGCAGAGCGCGCTCGTACGGATACTCCTCCATGAAGCCGTTGCCGCCCGCGATCTGCAGCGCGTCGTTGATCGTCTGCCAGACGCTCTCGGTGCCGAAGATCTTGCAGCAGGCCCCTTCGACCGAATAGTCGGCGAGCCCGCGGTCCACGAGGCCCGCCGTCAGGTAAACCATCGACTCGAGCGCATACGTGTTCACGACCATGCGCGCGAACTTCGCCCGGATGATCTCGAAATCCGCGATGCGGGTCTGGAACTGCTTGCGCGACGTCGCCTGCCTCGCGGCGAGCTCGATCATCCGCTTGGAACCTCCGACGCAGCCGGCGCCGAGCGACGTCCGGCCGGTGTTCAGGATCTCGACGGCGATGCGAAAGCCCTGTCCCCTCTCGCCGAGGACGTGCGAGACCGGCACACGCACGTTCTTCAGCTCGAGCGGGACCGTGGAGGAGCCCTTGAGCCCGAGCTTCTTCTCCTCGGGACCGGGCTCGACTCCGCCGAGGTCCTTCGTGACCACGAACGCGGTGATGCGGCGGTGCTCGTCTTTCGCCTCCAGCTTCACGTCCTTGGCGAACACGGTGAAGAATTCAGCGAAGCCTCCGTTGGAGATCCAGTGCTTGTTCCCGTTCAGCACGAACGTGTCCGTGGCGGCGTCGTACTCCGCGGTCGTGCGGATCGAGGCGGCGTCCGAGCCCGCTTCCGGCTCCGTCAGGGCGAAGGCGGCGATCATCTCGCCGGCGGCGAGCTTCGGCAGCCAGCGCGTCTTCTGCTCCTCCGTCCCGAAGAGGATGAGGCCCTTCAGGCCGATCGACTGGTGACCGCCGATCAGGATGCCGAGCGACGCGTCCGTCCGGCCGATCTCCTCGGTCACGCGGCAATACGCGCTCGAGGAAAAGCCGTAGCCGCCGTACGCCTCCGGGATGATCATTCCAAAAGCGCCGAGATCCGCGAGCCCGCGGACCACCTTCGTGTCGATGCCGTGCTCCCGGTCGAACCGGGCCGGATCGACGTGGTCTTTCGCAAAATCGCGGAACGACCCGAGGAACGCGGACACGGTCTCCTTCTCGTCCACCGGGATCTGCGGATACGGGAAGACGAGGTCCTCCGGGACGTGCCCGGACAGCAGCGCCTTGACGGGCGAGGTCAGGACCGGGTCGGCCGGCGCCGGCGCGGGATGGCTCATGCCGCCGCTCCCGCCACCTTCTCGGGATAGAAGCGGCCGTGCGTCCGGGCGAGCTCGTCCAGGTACGGCGCGAGCGTGAATCGGGATCCATGGCGGGCGGCGAGCTCGCGGAGCATTTCGGCGATTCGCTCGACCCCGATCTCGTCGGCGTACCGGAGCAGGCCGCCCCGAAACGGCGGGAAGCCCGTGCCGAAGATCATCGCCAGATCGAGCTTCTCCGGCCGCGCAACGACGCCCTCGGCGAGGCAGTACGCCGCCTCGTTGATCATGGGCAGAACGAGGCGCGCCTCGATCTCCTGCGGGGTGAGCGGGGCCTTTTCGGACGGAACGACGTGCAGCGCTTCGTAGGCCTCTCTCGCCGGGGCGCCACGCTTGCCGTCGGCATACTCGTAGAACCCCTTGCCCGACTTGCGTCCGAGCCGGCCCCGCGCGACCAGCGACTCCTGTCCCGCCGGCTTCATCCGGTCGGGAAAGGCCGCGGTCAGGACCTCCCCCGCTTTCACGGCGACGTCCAGCCCCACGTCGTCGAGAAGCGCGATCGGACCGACCGGCATCCCGAAGGACGTCATCGCCGAGTCCACGTCCTCGATGCGGCTGCCTTCCTGAAGAAGCCGGACGCCCTCCGCGAGATAGGGCGCGAGGATGCGGTTCACGAGGAAACCCGGCGAGTCCTTCACGACGACCGGTGTCTTGCCCAGGGTCTTCGCGAGGGCGAACACCGTCGCGACGGTCTGGTCCGAAGTCGCCCGCCCCCGAATGACCTCGACCAGCGGCATGCGGTGGACGGGATTGAAGAAATGCATTCCGGCCACGCGCGCCGGCACGCGCGCGCCCGCGGCGATCTCGCCGATGGGAAGCGTCGAGGTGTTGGAGGCGAAGATCGCCGTGTCGGGGACCACGGCTTCCCAGTCCTTGAGCACCGACCGCTTGACGCCGAGCTTCTCGACGACCGCCTCGACGGTCGCTTCGCACCGCCGGAATCCCGTGTAGTCGAGGGTGCCCGAGAGCAGGGCCATCTTCGCGCTCATCTCCCGCGGCGAGAGCCGGCGGCGCTTCGCCTTCTCCCTCCAGACCGCTGCGGCCGCCGCGTACCCGTGCGCGAGCGCCTTCGGCTCGATGTCCTTCATGCGCGCGGGCACGCCCTTGTCCGCCAGGAGCTGGGCGATCCCGCCGCCCATGAGCCCGGCGCCGAGCACGCCCGCCCGTGTCACGGGAATCGGGCGCACCGACGGGTCAGCAACCCCCGTTTCTTTCTTGATCTCCTCGGTCAGGAAGAACAGACGGAGAAGATTCTTCTGGACGACGCCTCCGAACACGTGGCCGATCCGGCGCGCCTCGATCTCGAGGCCTTCCGCGACGGGCTTCCCGTACCCCTCCTCGATGACCGCGAGCGCTTCGAGCGGCGCGGGGTAGTGCCCCCCCGTTTGCTTCATCACGGTCTGCCGCGCCCGCGAAAAGACGAGCCGGCGGCCGAGCGGGTTCCCTTCGAGGGCGCGGTCGGCGAGGCCGCGCTCTCCGCGCCGGTCCTTCGGCTTGCCCTCGCCCATGCGCGCCCGCGTGAAGTCCCGCGCGGTCTGCTCGAAAATGGGCGCCGGGACCGCCGCGTCCACGAGGCCGATCTTCTTCGCGCGGCGCGCGTCGAGCGTCTTGCCCGTCAAAATCAGGTCGAGCGCCTTCTGGAGGCCGACCACGCGCGGCAGCCTGGTGCAGCCGCCCCACGCGGGGAAAATGCCGAGCTTCACTTCCGGCAGGCCGATGTGCGACTTCTTCGAGTCCGACATGAGGCGGTAGTCGCAGGCGAGCGCGAGCTCCGTTCCGCCTCCGAGGCAGACGCCGTCGATCGCCGCGACCGTCGGATACGGCAGGTGCGCGAGCTGCTCGAAGAGAGACTGCACCGCCCGCACGGCGTCGCCCGCTTCGGCGGCGGGAGTCGAGACGAACTCCTGGATGTCCGCTCCCGCGATGAAGACCCCGGGCTTGCCGGACCGGACGAGCACAGCGCGGATGCGCGGCTCCCGGGAGAGCCGGAGCAGCAGCTCGCCCAGCTCCCGGATCACCTCGCGGGAGAACTTGTTGACCTTTTCGCCGGGGAGATCGAACGTGACGACCGCCAGCCCGTCCTCCTCCAGGACGAGCGAGAAGGCGCCGGAGCCTTCAGGCGACATGCGTTCTCTCCGCCGCCTGGTACATGGCCTGGATCAGGTCCTCATACCTCTTCTCGAGGATCCGCCGTTTCACCTTGAGCGTCGGAGTGATCGAGCCGTCCTCCACCGTCAGGTCCGCGGGAAGGAGCGCGAACGCGCGGATCTGCTCGTGGTGCGGGCGGCCCTCGTTGTACGTGTCGATCTCGCCCTGGAAGAGGGCGCGGATACGGGGGTTCGCGTCGATCGACTCGGGCGAAAACTCGAACTGCTTTTCCTTCGCGAGCTCCCTCAGGCGATCGAACTTGGGGACGATCAAGGCCGCAAGAAACTTGTGGCGGTCTCCGAGCACGATGGGCATGTCGATGTAGGGCGATTTCTTGAGGTCATTCTCGATCGGCTGGGGAGCGGCCTTCTTCCCGCTGGCGAGGACGATCAGGTCCTTCTTGCGGTCGGTGATCGCGAGGAATCCCCCTTCGTCCAGGTGTCCGATGTCCCCCGTGTGGAACCACCCCTCCCTGTCGATCGCTTCGTCGGTCGCCTCCGGCTTGTGGAAGTACCCCTTCATGACGTGCGGCCCCCGGGTCAGGATCTCGCCATCCTCCGCGATCCGGACTTCCACGTTGGAGAGGGGATGGCCGACGGTCCCGAGCTTCCACGCGTTCGGGCCATTCACAGCGATCACGGGCGAGGTCTCGGTCAGGCCGTATCCCTCGTAGATCGTGACTCCGGCTCCCAGGAAGAACTGTGCGAGGTCCCTCGAGAGCGGCGCGCCTCCGGAGACGGCGAAACGAAACCGGTTTCCGAGGAGGGCCCGGATCTTGTGGAGCACGAGCTTGTCCGCGAGCTTGAGCTTGAAGGAGGACACGGGGGGCTGGCCGCTCTCCTGACGCTCGAGATTCTCCCGGCCGACGCCGACCGCCCAGTGGAAAAGCTTCTGCCGGATCGCCGGCGCCGTCGCGACCTTGTCGAGGATGCGGGCCTGCACCTTTTCGTACACGCGCGGCACCGCTCCGAAGCAGTGCGGGTTCACTTCCAGGAAGTTGTCCTTGAGCTTTTCGATCGACTCGGCGTACGCGATCGAAGACGAGCGATACAGGTAGGCGTAGTCGAGCATCCGCTCGAAGACGTGGGAGAGAGGAAGAAAGGACAGCGCGACCGAGTCGCCCGTGATCGGAATGTTCTGGAGCGATCCCTTGACGTTGTCGACGAAATTGCCGTGAGTCAGCATGGCGCCCTTCGGCTCCCCCGTCGTCCCCGAGGTGTAGATGATCGTCGCGACGTCGTCGGGCTTGATACGGTTGGCGCGCTGGTCGAAGAGCGCCGGCGTCATTTCCAGGGTCGAACGCCCCTTGTCCACGGCAGTGCCGAAGCTCATGTGGCCCTCCGCCGCGGTCGGGGGCGCCTCGATGCAGATGACGTATTCGAGCGACGGGCACTGCTTCTGGATCCCCGACACCTTGGCGAGTTGCTCGGGTGTCGAGACGAAGATCGCCCGCGCTCCGGAGTCATTCAGGAGCGGCGCGACCTGGTTGGCGGGCAGAGTGGGATAGATCGGCACCGACCACGCGCCGGCGCAGAGGATCGCGTAATCCGCCATCGCCCACTCGGGGCGGTTCTCCGAGAGGATCGCCACGCGGTCCCCGGGCTGGATCCCCAGCGCGTTCAACCCCAGCGACAAGGAGCGGACGGTGAAGCCGAAATCCGAGGCCGAAATGGGACGCCACTCCCCGCCGACCTTCGAGAGCAGGAGATCCGGCTTGCCCGAGGCGGCCGCGTTCCGGAAGATGTCGCAGAGCGTGCGGATCTCGCTGGCCATTGTCTCCCTCCCCATAGAACGTCTCTCGTGCTGAAGAAACGATTCTGTCTCGCGCCTCCGCAGGGGTCAAGGTTGGCGGCGCCGTCGGCCGCCCGGGGGCGCGGGAGAACGCGCTATTCTCCGGCGGATGTCGTTCGCGCTGCTTCTGACGACGGCGCTCGCCCTCGCCGGCTTTCTCGCGACCTCGATCCAGGGTTTCTCCGTCGCCACGGGCATAGGCGCCGGGTCCGCGATCGCGAGGGTTCTCGTCCGCCGCCACGTCGGATGGGCGATCCCGACGGTGCTCTTCTCGCTCTTCTCGCAGTCGATGGTGATCTTTTACTTCGTGGGAACGGGACGTCTCGTGAAGGACGAGATCGCGGGATTTCCGGAAGCGGAACAGAAACCGATCCTGGCGGCCCTCCGGAGATTCAAGGCGCAGACCTCGCCGGCCGCGACCTTCGCGCTTCTCGCCGCGATCGGGGTCTTCGTCCTCGGCGCCGCGGTGCACACGCGCGCGCTGCCCTCGTGGACGCACCTCGCGGCGTCGGTCGTGGCGGTGGCGCTCCACCTCTGGGCGTTCTTCGCGGAGTGGCGCGCGTTTGCCGAGAACAACCGGCTGATGGACGATCCGAGGAAGTGGGTGAGGGCGTTGAGCGTTGAGCGTTCGTTCCGAGCGCACGCTGATAGCTGATAGCTGATAGCTGATAGCTGATAGCTGCCGAGGGCCTACTTCACGTCCAGCCGCGTCGTCTGCCCTTCCGCGATCGTGAACGCGTAGACGCCCTGGCCTCCGCCCGTCATCTGGAGCGTGTACTGGCCGGGCGCCAGGTGCTCCCACGTCGACGCGGGAGGGACCGCCGTGACGCGCCCGTCGAGCCGCAACGGCGAGAGAAGGTAGACCGCCCCGGAGCCGTCGGTGAGGCGGCCCGTGCCCGGCACTCCCGTGTGGACCTCGACGCGGCCGCCCGGGGTCATCGCGATCGCGACCTCCGGCGACGGCGCGTCGACCGCGGGGAGGACTCGCGGAGCGTAGCCGTCGGAGAAGAAGTAGATCGAGTAGCGCCCGGGTCCCAGAGACGAGATCTCTCCTCTGCCGGAGGAGTCCAGATTGACCGATGCCTGGAAGGCGACCCCGCCGCTGCCGCCGAACGCGAGCACCGTGACGCCGCGCAGCGGGAACCCCAGGACGCCGTCCGAGATGCGGATCGAGATCCCGGAGCCCTTCGCGAGCGAAAAGTTCGCCGAGGAGGACTCCGCGCCCACGGTCGCGGTGGAGGTCTTCTGCTGGTATCCCGCCTTCCGCGCGCTGATCTGGTAGGCGCCCGGATCGACGCCGTCGATCTCGTAATGGCCGGATGAGTCGGAAACCGCCGTCTTCATCGCGAAGGCCGCGGTCTCCTTTCCCGTCTCCGCCTGGATGGCGGCGCCCTCGATCGGCGTGCCGGAGCCCTCCTCCGTCACCATTCCCGAGATCGTCGCCGCCGGAATCGCCACGTCGGCCGCCGTGTCTCCCGAAACCGTGACGGCCTTTCGATACGACGTTCCCTGCCCCCCGACCGAGAGCTGGTAGGACCCGTCGGCCAGGCCTTCGAGGGCATACCGCCCATCGTCGTCCGTCTGCGCGTTTGCCCGCCCGCCGGCCGCCGACGCGTCGGGCGCGGCGGACACGAAGACTCCCGAAAGCGGGCGGTCGCCGCGAGTCACCCGGCCGGCGAGCCGCGAGGAACCCTCGAAGACGATCTGCACCGGCACGTCACCGGCCCCCTCCGGGATCTCGGCGGACTTCGACGCGGAGCGCCCCGCGAGCACGTTCGTGTTGGCGTTGAAATGGATGACGCCCGCCGGGACGTCCCGCAGGGTGAAGCCCCCGGTGTCGTCCGTCTGCGCGCTGTCTGAGTAGTCCCTGGCGTTCGCGGAGATCCGGACTCCGCCGAGCTTCCCCGGCGGAAGACCGGAGACGGTCCCGAGAACGGTCGCGCCCGCCGGATTCATTCCGATGAGCACGCCGTCCTGACGCTGGTTCTCGGCGAGAAGGACCTCCTTCGCGGCGGACTTGCCGGACGAAGACTGCGCGCTCACCTTGAACCGTCCGGACTTCAGGTGCTCGAAGAGAAACGCGCCGGAGCCGTCCGTCCGCGTCGAGTCTCCCCCGCCGTACATTGCCGCATCGCCCTCCGGGTTCAGCGCGACGAGGGCGCCCGCGACCGGTGTGCGGCCGTCTCGGTCGACGACGGAACCGGAGATCGCGCCGCCCGTCCCCATCGTGATGTCGATGGCGCCGTCCTTGTCGGGATCAACGTCCCGGCTGGTCTCCAGGTAGTCGGCGTGATCCGCGACGACGGTCACGCGCCCCGCGGGAAGGCCGTCGAAATGGAATCGTCCATCGGCGTCCGTGTTGGTCACCGTGTTCTGCGCGCCTCCGCCGAGCCGCGCGAACATCCCTCCGGCCCCCCCGCCGGTCGATCCGGACGCCTGCCAGCCCACCGAGGCGTTCGGAACTCCCGTGCCTTTCTGTGGGTCGAGGACGCGCCCGGAGAGCGAACCGCCCTTGCGCAGCGAGATCACGACGCCTTCTTTCGTCTCGCCTTCGCCGATCTCGACCCCGGACGTGTCGCCGTTGCGGTAGCCGGAGGCGGCGGCCCGGATCGTCCATTTCCCGGCCGGCACGTCGGGCAGCTCGAAGGTGCCGTCCTCCGACTGGAAGGCCTTGTCGCCTCCCTGGCCTCCCATCTGGAACCCGAATCCGCCGCCGCGCTGCCCGGTGCGTCCTACGGTGAAGTCGGTGATTGGACGCTTCGTGTCCCCGTCCTCGACCCGTCCCCGGACGATGCCAGCGCTCTTCAGCACGATCACGAGATCCTCGACCGGCGGCGTGGCGTTCTTCCGGGCCGGCGCATACCCGGCGGCGGTCACATTCAGGAAGATCGACTTGTCGGGCGCCAGGCCGTCGAGGCGGAACCGGCCGTCAACCTCGGAGGAGACGTTCTGAGGGCGCGTTCCCTCGCCCATCGCGATCCCCAGGATCTGCACGCCCGCGATCGGCTGCCCCTGGGAGTCGCGGATCGAGCCCGAGACCGCGACGCCGTTGGCGAGCGCGATCGGCGGCCACGCGTTCTCTCCCGACCCGGCGACCGGCAGGCTCTGCACGGTCTTGCCCGCGTAGCCCTCACGCGACACGGCGGCGGTGTACTCGCCCGCCTCCAGCCCTCGCACCATGAAGGTCCCGTCGGGTCCCGACGTCGCGTCCGGCCTGCCCGCGTCGATTCCCATGAGGCGGATCTGCGTGCGGCCGGCGGCGAAGCCTCCGCCGCGGCCTCCCTCGCGGCTGGCGACCCGGATTTCCGCGCCCGAGATCGGCTTGCCGGCGGAATCGACGATCCGGCCCCGCGCCTCGAGCCCCTTCTTCAGGGTGAGAGAGAGGTTCGCCACGGCCTCCCCGGTCTTGAGCGTCACTCCCGGGCGGTGCGCCGTCGCGTACCCGACCTTCGACGCCTCGACCGCGAGATTCCGTCCCGCCGTCAGATTGCGGAGGCGGAACGACCCGTCCGCAGAAGTGAGCGCGCCCTGCCCGCCGATGAAGGCGGCGGGACCACGCCGGGTGAAAGCGCGCAGACCGCCCTCCGACGCGAGGCGGACCTGCGCGGCGGCAACCGGCTGGCCCTTCTCGTCGACCACCTTGCCGGCGACGCTCGCCGCCCGCGCCATCGCGAGATGGACGGCGCCCGGCGCGGCGGTGCTCGCCGAAACGCCGTTGATGGTGGACGAGATGTAGCCCTCGCGCGAGGCCGTGACGGCGTAGGGCCTCGCGGCGAGGCCGTTCAACCGGAATTTCCCCTTCCCGTCCGCTCGGAGAGACCGTTCGGTACGGCGGCGGCCGAACGCCATGCCTCCCGAGGAGGCCGCCACGCGCGCGCCCGCGACCGGCTTGCGGGTGGTTTCGTCGATCACCGTTCCAGCGATGGCGGCGGCGCGGACCAGCCGCAGCGGCGCCTCGACCTCCTGGCCCCGGCGAACCCGCAGGTTGTCGCGCCGCACCGCGAAGTCTTCCTTCCAGACGGCCTGCACGCTTCGTACGCCGGGCTCGATGCCCGTCAGCCGAAACGCACCCTGGGCGTCCGACTCCGCGCCCTGGTCCTCCGAGATGACGATCGCGCCCGCGGCCGGTTTTCCGTTGACGTCCAGCACGACGCCGCGGATCGTGCCGCCTCGCTTGAGTGTGAGCTTGACGTCCGACTTCGAATCCACCTGGAAGAGCGACGCCTGCACGAACCCCGAGGCGCGCGCCACGACCGTCCGGGTGCCGGCGGGGGCGTCGTCCATCGAGAAGGATCCGTCGGCTCCGGTCTTCGTCTCCGAAAGGGCCGTCGAGTCCTGCTCCGAGAAGATGTCCGCGCCTGCCGCGCGCACGCGCGCCCCCGCGACGGGCTCGCCCTCGTCGTCCACGACGCGGCCGGAGAGCCGCACCCCCGCCGACGCGTGCACGTCGTCGAGGGATACGTCCTCGGTGGAATCGAAAGGCCCGCGAAAGCGCAGCGACGGAGAGCCTGGCGGAAAGATGCGAAGCGCGACCGCCACGTCCGGCTTGTCGAGCGTGATGCGGAAGGCGCCGTCCTGCCCGGTCGCGGCTTCCCCGACGGCGAGCGGCTCCCCGGCGGCCGACATGTCGAGAACGGCCTGGTCATCCGTCCGATAGGCGACCCACGCGACGCGGGCGCCCGCGAGCGGCTTGCCGGACGCGTCGAGCAGCCTTCCCGAAACGGATCCGCCCTCGGCCCGCGCCGCGAAGACCGCGAGGCAGACGGCAATGAGGCCTGCGAGACGCTTCATGACCACTCCTCCGGGCAACCTGCCCAGAATACGGGTTTTCGCGGCGAAAGGTTACGATCCGGCATGCCCGATTTGCCCCTCTCCGGCCGCGTGGCGCTCGTCACCGGCGCCGCGGTGCGGGTGGGCCGGGCGATCGCGCTCGCGCTCGCCCGGGAGGGGGCGGACCTCGCGATCCACTACCGCTCCTCCGCCGCCCCGGCGCGGGAGGTCTGCTCGGCCATCGAGGCGATCGGCCGCCGGGCGGTTCCGATCGAGGGCGATCTCGCCGATCCCGCCGCCTGCGAGAGGGCCATCGAAGAGACGGTGAGCCGCCTCGGCGGGCTCGACTTCCTCGTCCCTTCCGCCTCCAACTTCCATCGCGCGTCCCTCGCGGAGACGACGGCCGAGCTCTGGGACTCCGCCCTGGACGTCAACGCGCGGTCGGGATTCCTGCTCGCGCGCGCCGCGGCCGCCACTCTCCGCCAGAGGCGCGGGCGGATCGTCCTGATCTCGGATTTCCTCGCCGCGAGGCCGGTGCGCAATTACCTCGCGCATTCCGTCTCCAAGGCGGCGGTCGAAGGGCTCGTGCGGGCGCTTGCGATCGAGCTCGCTCCGGAAGTGTCCGTCAACGGCGTCGCTCCGGGCGTCGTCCTCCCGCCGGAAGGCACTCCCCCGGAGGACGAGGCGAGCCTGGCGAAGTCCGTGCCCGCCCGCCGCAACGGGTCGCCGGAAGACGTAGCGCAGGCGGTCGTCTTTCTCTGCTCGGGCCCGGCCTTCATCACCGGACAGATCCTCCGCGTGGACGGCGGGAAGGTGATGTAGGCGGAGGCGAAAGGCGAAGGGCGGGAGGCGGGAGGCGGAGGCCCGGAACGACGGAAGACGCCGCCGCTGTCGTAGCATCGCCCGCGTGGATTCCGCTGGGAGAAAGCGCGTCGAGGAGTACGTCCACCCCATGGCCGTCGGGCTCGACGGCGTGACGAACTACGGGGACGTCCGGCGCGCCGTTTCCGCCGCGGTCCTGGTCGCGGGTGACGGGGCGGATATCGACCCGGACCTGCTCTTTCTGCTCGCCGTTTTTTCGGGACAGGAGAAATGGGTGTCGCGCATGGGCCACCGGAGCCGCACGGAGCTGTTCCTGGCCTCCGAGGGAGTTCCCCGCAAGACGATCTCCACCCTCTTCCGGTCTCTGACGCGGTTCGACACGGACCCGCGCACGCCGGAGGAGACGATCGTGCACGACGCGGTGCGGCTGGACCGTCTCGGCGCGTATGGCGTCGCCAGGAGCCTCGTCGAGGGACACCGCGAGCGGCTCGATTTCCTGGAAATGGCGTCAGAGATCGAGGAGGCCGCGCGAGTCGAGCTGCGAACCCCGAAAGCGCGTGAAATCGCGGAAGACCGCCGCCGCACGATGCTCGAGTTCGCCGGCAGGCTCCGGCTCGAGTACGAGGAATTCGAGAGGTAGCCCTCATGAGCTTCTCCCGGTCTCAGCTTTTCCGTCCTTGGCTCCTTGGAACCGACAATTGAAAACTGACGACTGATAACTCTTTCTACTCCCCCCTCGGCGTCCGCGAGCGGTTCTGTCCTCCCGGTCCCTGGCGGTAACCGTTCTGCCGCCCTTCCTTCGCCATCATCCGGCGCTCTTTCATCTCCTGCTGCATCTGGAGGAGATGGTCCCACTGGTCCGGCTTCAAGACCTGTTTGATGTCGAGAACCATGACGGCGCGCGCCTTCTGGAGCTCCGCCCGCGCGTTCTCGACCTGCTCGATCTCCTTCTCGACGGTGCGGCGGTCGGCCCGGCGGTCTTCCATCGACGACTGGAGCGCGAGCTGCTTCTTCTCGAGGTCCGCCTTCAGGTCGATCAATCGCGTGCGGGAACGGACGAAGATCTTCTCGATCTCGCCGGACTGCTCGGAGGAGAGGTTGATCTCGGCCATGAGCCTCGGCCGCTTCCACCACTTGCCGTCCGGGAAGCCCTGCTGAGAAGCAGCGGGCAGCGCGAACCCCGCAAACGTCGCGGCGACCAGGAAGATGCGGAGGCGGGACGTCTTCTTGTTCGTCTGGCTCACAGGCGCTCCTCTTCGCGGCTGCCGGTTCCGGGCTCGGGAACGAGGGAGTCCCACGATCCGCTCATCTCATCCGCGCGGGCGAGCCGCGCGACGTCTCGCAGGAGGGCGTCGTCCGCCTGGTCTTGCGGAGAGAGGTCAGACGCCATGGCCGCGGGAGGCGCGCCCGAACCGGAGCGCCGCATGGGGACGACCAGCGCGATCAGAAGGAGCGACGCGGCGATCCCGACGCCCCACCGCAGCGGCGTGCCGCGGCGGACAAACCGGGCGCCACGGATCGCGCTCATGGTGCGATCCTCGGCATCGGCCCACGCCTCCGGGGTGCGACCGCCGATCGGGCCCATCTCCCCCGCGAGCTCCCGCACGGCGCCCTTCCACTCCTGGAGCGCGCGGCTGCAGGCCAGACAATCGGAGAGATGCGACGGCAGGGCCTCCGGAGAGCCAACCGCCGGGGCGGCGAGGCCGAACAGCTCGGCGCCGGTCAGATGCGTCGTCGATCTTGCTTCGTGCATGTCATGCCTTCCGAAATTCGCCGAGCCGCTCACGGATCTTGTGGGCCGCTCGAAAGAGGTGCGATTTGACAGTCCCCGAATCGAGACCGGTCAGGTCCGCGATCTCCGGGATGGAGAGCTCTTCGAAGTGCTTCAGGACGAAGACGCTTTTCTGCCGCGGAGAGAGCGACTCCATTGCCTGCCGCAGCCGCTCGCGGATCTCGCGGGAGATCGCGCGCCTTTCCGGAGACGGCTCATCCCCGGCGGCGGTGTGGCGCGGGCCCGACTCGTCGTCGTCGTTCTCCGGCGGACCCTGGTGAAAGTAGAAGACCAGCCGGCGCCTCTTCAGGCGGTCCTTGCACCAGTTGATGCAGATACGCGTGACCCAGGTCTCGAACGTCGAGCCCTCGCGGAAGTCGTTCAAGTTCTGGTACGCGCGGAGGAAGCTCTCCTGGGCGGCGCAGTCCGCTTCGCCGGCGTCGCGCAGGAGCCGGTACGCCAGCCGCGTGATGCGCCGCTGGTATTTGCGGACGAAATACTCGAAGGAGTCGACCTTGCCCGCCCGGACCTCCCGGATCAGGAGGGCCTCGTCGACGCCGGGATCCGTCTGGCGGGGAATCATTTCGAGAGCTGGCACATGGGGTTGGACGAGGATGGGCCCGTTTCGGTTTACAACGTTTCCGGATCGCTCACGCACGCCAGCATCACAGATGCGCCAGGATTTCGCGGCGTTTCTCGGCGTATTCGGCTTCGGAAACCATCCCCTTGCGGCGCAAATTCTCGAGCTGCTCGAGGCGGCTGGAAGGCGTCGGCGCGGTGGATGTCGCCGGGCCAATCGACGGCGCCGGCGGCATCGCCAGGCCCATCGCCGTGTCTGCCCTCGGCCGGCCCCAGATCGCGGTGCGAAACGCCTCCGGCGTCGCGATCGCGGGGAAAAGGAGCGTCCCGCGCTCCGAGGCCGTTTCGAGCGTGACGTCCCCATAACCGAGGAGGCGGCCGAGGCCGCTCTGCGTGACGGTGATGTCCTGGATCTTCTCGATCGGCGCCTGCTCGTGCTCGCGGGTGACCAGACCGACCGCGCGGAGCACGCGGCGGTCCGTCACGACGAACTCGTCCTGCTGCGCGCGCACCCAGCGGGCGCCGAGCAGCATCAACGCGAGCACCGCGAATCCGAGCGCGAGGTATCCCACCGGCCCGGCGATCTCGCTGCCCGATGGGATGCGGGACGCATAAAGCGAGGCCGCGCCGAGAAGCGCGGCGAGAAAGAGGACGAGCAGACCGGACCGGTAGAAGATCCAGTGGTAGCGGGCGCGATAGAGGATCGTTTCGCCGGGCGCGAGGCTCTTGTCGGCGTAACCCATGGCTTCGAACCGAAGGGTAACATCGCGCCGTGCCGCGCCGACAGGTCGTTCTGGTGACAGGCTGCTCGTCCGGGATCGGCCGCGCGGCCGCGCTCGAAGCCTCGGCGCGGGGCCACCGTGTTTACGCAACGGCGCGCGATCC
This sequence comes from Acidobacteriota bacterium, assembly GCA_040004075.1. Taxonomy (GTDB): domain Bacteria; phylum Acidobacteriota; class Thermoanaerobaculia; order UBA5066; family Gp7-AA6; genus JALYUA01. The sequence goes on from JBDUBP010000123.1 coordinate 37,308, forward strand.
GGGCTCGCTCTCGGACCTCGAAGGCCGTCCCGGAATCAGAACGCTCTCTCTGGACGTGACGGAGGCGCAGTCGGTGGCCGCCGCCGTCTCGGCCGCACTCTCGGAAGACGGGCGGATCGACGCGCTGGTGAACAACGCCGGTTATGGCCAATACGGCGCGGTCGAGGACGTGCCTCTCGCGGAGTGGCGGGCGCAGTTCGAGGTCAACGTCTTCGGGGCGATCGCCATGATTTCCGCGGTCCTGCCCTCGATGCGGGAGGCGCGCTCTGGGACGATCGTGAACGTCTCCTCTGTGGCTGGCCGCATTCCCATCCCGTTCGCGTCGCCGTACTGCGCCTCCAAGCACGCCCTCGAAGCCGTCTCCGACGCGCTGCGCGTCGAGGTCGCTGCGTTCGGCGTCCGAGTCGCCCTCGTCGAGCCCGGGCCGATCGAGAGCCGCTTCTCCGACCGGGCGCGGGCGGGCGTGGCGGCACTTCTCGACCGGCCTGGCCCTTACGCGGCGGTGTACCGGAACGCGGAGAGCGCGATGCGGAAGGAGTTTCAGACCGGGGCGCTCCCGCCCGAATCCGTCGCGAAGGTGATCCTGAACGCGATCGAGTCGCCGCGGCCCAGGACACGCTATGCGGTGGGCAGGATGCCGAAGGTGCTGATCCCGTTGAAGCGCCTTCTCACGGATCGCGCGCTCGACCGCGCGATGCGGCGGGTCTTGAAGTTGCGTTGAAAAGCGGCGCCGCGCTCGGACGGCGCACCCCTGCCCGGGACGCGCTGGAGGCGTAAAATCTCGCCGTGCTCATCCGCGGGTTGCGGGCAGGCTATGCGTTCGGCGCGTTCGGGGCTCTCCTCTTCATCGGGTGCGCTTCGGTGCGATCCCCCGACTCCGCGCAGAGAGTTCCGGTCATCACGAATCCCTCCGGCGCGACCGCCACTGCCGGCCTGCAGAAGATCGTTACGCCGGGGAGCATCATCGTCCCGGCCGGCGCGACGGAGATGGACATCGTCGTCACGATGCCGGGCTACCGGACGGCGGTCGTCCCTCTCGGCCCCGAGTCCTTCAGCACCCTGGATTGCCTGCGCGACGAGACTTCCCGCTCGCGGCCGGCGAGCACCAACCTGAAGGCAGCCCTGGACGTCTCCGACCTGCTCCGCCGCGCCGTGAGCACCGTCTCGCAATGCTCGTCCCGATCGAGGGGGCTTCAGCCGTCGATCGTCTTTCTGAAGCTCGAGAAACTGGATCCGCCGCCTGAACCGGCCGAACCGCCCGTGATGGACGAGTGAGCAGCCAGGCGGACGCGCCGAAACGTCCGTCTTTGCTGGCCGCGATCCCGGTTCTCCACGTCGGAAGCTCCGTGGCGGCCGAGGAGTTCTATTGCGGCCGGCTCGGATTTCGAAGGCACTTCGCGCACTACCTGGATGACACCAGGCCGGACCCCTGCTACTCTGGGATCTCGCGCGACGGCGTGTGGCTGCACGTGTCGTCGTTTTCGGGAGATGGCGTCTCCGGCGGCGTGGTCCATCTGGAAGTCGACGACGTGGACGCCCTTCACGCCGAGCTCATCGCCAGAGGCGTCGCGATCGACAGCGGGCCTATGGACCAGACCTGGGGGGCCCGCGAGCTGTACGTCAAAGACCCGGACCGCAACACCATCCGCTTCGTCGACCACCGGCGCGGCTGACTCGCGCCGCTCGGTCGTCGCGCCCCGGCTAGCCTCTCTCGACCGGCAACGCCTCAGACCTCCCATTTCGAGCTCAAAGCAGAAGAAGCGATGAAACTGCGTCTCATCGGCCTCGCGGCCCTCGCGATCCTGGTTTCGCGGCGTCCGCCTCGGCGACGACGTTTGCCCTGTCATCGGCCGTCACGGGCGCTCCCAACCCGGCCACGACCGCGGTCGATTTCAATATCGGAGACAACCGCATTTTCGAGGTCATAGGCGTCATCCCGGTGGTCAGCACCGTGACGGGAGCGCCGGCCTCGATGGCGGCGAGCGTGTGGGTCGGGATT
>JBDUBP010000257.1:0-12979 GCA_040004075.1 Acidobacteriota bacterium
TTCGAGAGCCGGCAGGCGATCGGGGGCTTCGGCGACGACTCGCTCGAGCAGAGGCGCTGCCCGCTCCCACCCCTTGCCACGGGCGTAATGCAGCGCCAGGTAGGTGCGGACATCCTGTGAGTCGGGGGCGATTCCAGCGGCCTTGTCGAACGCCTCGAGGGCTCGCTCCTCATGTCCGAGGGCGGAGTGCGCGGACGCCAGACGAAGGGCGGCGTCGAGGTTCCCGGGATCCTCGGCCAGGATCCTCTCCAGCAGCGGAATGGCCTGAGCGTACTTTTCGCTTACGAAAAGACCGGATGCCTTCTCGATCACGTCGAACAGACGGCTCATGTCGACGGGGCGCGGCGCGTCCTTGCGCACCACGGGCACAGCGCTCGCGCTGATGTAGCCGAGGCTCGCGAGCTTGCGAAGGGCTTCGCCGTCGAGATGATCCGGCGGCCGGGCCACGAGGGATGGCACGGGATAGCCGGCCAGGGCGACGCGGACCGGGCGGAGGACACTGGCGGCCCCGAGGTCGTGGGATTCCCCGGGATCGGCAGCCACGTCGAAGACCTCCAGCCGCCCGGCGAGGATCGACTTGCGCGTTCCGGCGACGGCCATCACCTGCGGTTGCCATCCGTAGGAGAGAAAGGGCTTCATGGCCTCCGCGAGGACGATCTCCTCTTTCGGATTCCGAAGGCTGTCCGTTTTGTCGACGCCGGCCCAGTCCAGGATCGTGTGGAAGACCCTTCGCGTGCTGACCGGCGCGTCGCTCATTGCCGTCGCGACCCCGGGCCCGACCAGCAGCAGGGGAACTCGCGTCGTGGCCTCGTACAGAAGATTTCCGTGCTGGGACTCCCCGTGCTCTCCGAGTCCCTCGCCGTGATCGCCCACGATGACGATCGCTTTGATCCCCGCAACCTGCCGCTCGAAACCCTCCACGATGCGCCCGAGTTGCTCGTCCATCGCGGCGACCTCGCCGAGATAGGGATTCGACCGGTAGCGGCTGCGGAACGGCTCGGGCGGTTCGTAAGGAGCGTGCGGGTCGTAGTAATGAACCCAGAGGAAGAGAGGTCGTGCTGGAGACTCGCGGAGACGGGCGAGCGCGCGATCCGTCGTGTCCCGCGATCCGCGTTCGGGGCGCCCCGCCGGGAGCTCGTCGTCGTACACATCGAATCCTCGCGCGAGCCCGAAGCGGCGGGCCAGGGTGAATGCGGAGACGAACGCCTCCGTGCGGTAGCCCGCCTGATGAAGCCGCTCCGCGAGCAGGGGGCGGTCGCCCGGTACGTAGCGGGCATTCTCGTGGACGCCATGCCCCGCCGGATAGAGGCCGGTCATCATCGAGGTGTGCGAAGGGAGAGTCTCCGGCACGGTCGTGTAGGCCTGCCGGAAACGGCAACCGCGCGCCGCGAATGCGTTGAACGCGGGGGTCTCGACGCCCTTCGCGTCCGGCCCGATCGAATCAGCGCGCGTCGTGTCGAGCGTGACGAGGAGGATCGACGGCCTTTCCGGGGGGGAACCGGACACCCGGGATTCCGTTCCGGGCCTCCTGCCGCAGGCGGCGGCGACGAGCAGAGAGCCCATCAGAGTGACGGCGAGTGCGGCCACCCCGTTCCGAGCTGGCGTGGTGCTACGGATCCTGGTCCTGCCTTTCGAGTCGGACGAGATCCTCGTACGTCTCCCGGCGGCGGATGACGCGGAACGTGCCGTCCTCGACGAGCGTTTCCGCGACGCGGCCCCGGAAGTTGTAATTCGACGACATGACAAAGGCGTAGGCTCCCGCGTCCAGGATCGCCAGCAGGTCTCCCTCTTCGGGCGCGGGGAGCGCCCGGTCGCGCGCGAAGAAGTCGGTCGACTCGCAGATCGGCCCCACCACGTCGGCGACGAGGGGAGCGCCAGTCGGAGGATCGACCGGTTGAATCGGATGGATGGCTCCGTAGAGCGGCGGACGGATCAGATCGTTCATTCCCGCGTCGACCACGACGAACTCCTTCCCCCCGTTCGTCTTTCGATACAGGACCCGGGTCAAGAGCGCGCCGGCGGGTCCGACGATGGCGCGGCCGGGCTCGATCAGGACCTTCAGAGGCAGAGGCAGCCCCGAGAGCGGCGGAAGGACCGCCGCGGCGTACTCCTCGGGAGACAGGGCCGGCACGCCGCTCTCTCCGATCCCGATCCCCCCTCCCACGTCGAGAGTCTCGAGCGGGAAGCCTCCGTCGATCAGCTTCGACGCGAGCAGCGCGAGCTCGCGGGCGGTCTCCGCGAGAGGCCGCGGGTCGGCGATCTGGCTCCCGATGTGCGCCTGGATGCCGGTCATTCGGAGGTGGGGCAGCCGCCGGGCTTCCCCGTAGACCTCGAGAGCCCGGTTGATGTCGATGCCGAACTTGTTGTGCTTCAGCCCCGTCGAAATGTACGGATGAGACTTCGGGTCGATGTCCGGATTGACCCGAAGCGCCACGCGCGCGGTCTTGCCGAGCGCCGCCGCGGCCGCGTTCACCTTCTCGAGCTCGCGCGAAGACTCCGCGTTGAAGGCGAGAATTCCGAGCCCGACGCCGAAGCGGATCTCGTCGTCCGTCTTTCCGACGCCGGAGAAGACGATGCGCTCCGGCGGGATCCCACATTCGACCGCGGCCCGCAGCTCGCCGCCCGAAACGACGTCCGCTCCCGCTCCGAGCGCGGCCAGGGCCCGGAGAATGGCCAGGTTGGAGTTGGCCTTCGTCGCGTAGCAGACGAGGTGGGAAACGCCGGAGAGCGCGCGGTCGAATCGGTTGTAGCTCTCCTCGACCAGCGCGCGGCTGTAGACGTAGACGGGCGTCCCGACCTTCGCGGCGATCTCCGCCAGCGGAATTCCGTCGCAGGTCAGGCGGCCGTCTGCTCCGCGTTGGAAACCTGTCACGGCCGAGGACGATAGCACCGGGTCCGCGGGTGAAGGGCCTAGTCCCGGGAAGGTCGTCCGAGGAGGATTCGGCGTTGACCCGTCGCCGGGTCATAGCGGACCAGGCGGCCCTCGCCATCGAGGAAGAGCTTCGCCGCCTCTCTGCCCGGACCGGCCAGCGAGACGATCCACCCGAAGTCTTCGAGAGGCACCAGACCCTCCGCGACGTTTTTCGAGGTGCCATGGTCGATATCGACGATCTCGAGGGTCCGGGCGGGACCCCGGGCGAGCGCCAGGCGTCCCGGGGCGACTTCGCCTCCCACATGAAGGCTCCCGGGCCCGATCTGGATCCGGCGGCCGCCGGTTCCCATTTCCGAGAAAACTTCGAGCCAATTTCCGCTTTCGTTTCCGAGCGCCATGGCAATCCGTCCATCGGTGAGAAACCGCGGAATGATCGGGAAGAGCGGTGCGCCCGCGTAGAGCGTCGAGAGCACGGCACCCGACCGGCCATCGTGCAGCGTCACGCGTCCTCCCTTTTCCGAGACTCCGATGAGCCGATCGCCGGACATCGTGGTCCACACGCGGCCGAGATCGAGCGCGGCGGCGGTCCGCGTCCATTTCTTCCCGACGAGATCCAGGTCGTAGATGTCCAAACTCTTTGTGTGGCTTTCGACGACCCGGCCGCGGAAGACGCGAACCACCGAAGGCCCGGCGAAGACGGCAGCCGCCCAGTGCGGATCGGGGTCCGGAACCGGGATGCGTGCGGAGAGGAGAGAACGTCCGGAGGAGAGATCGAACACGGAGAGCGTTCCGCCGGCGATCGTGCCGAGACGTGCTCCGTCGCCGGAAAGAAGTATCGACGAAGCGTGCGGGACCACGATCTTCGTTTCTCGAGGACTCACGCCCGGATCCCGGAGGTTCAACGTCCGGACCCTCCACGGGCCCCCGTACCCCTTTTCGCTGTCCAACCAGGCGGCGACCCGTCCGTCGCCGGACCCCGCGACCATCCAGCGGCTCGCCCGGGTCCGCCGGAACTCTCCGGTTCGGACGTCGAAGAGAAACTCGGCTGACGTCCCGCGCGCGATGCCCTCGACGTGGACCCAGCCGTCCGGCCCGATCGGCCGCGCGTGGCTCAACCGCGCCAGAGCTTGCGGCGGCGCCGACAGCGCCCATTGCGCATGAAGAGCGAACGCGATCGCCGCCGTTCCGAGGATTCCCCAGGCGGCGGCCGAGAGAGCCCGGTGCGCGGCTCGCAAGTCCGTTCGGCCGAGCGAGACGGCGAGGTAAGAGGCCGCGAGCAGGGCGATGAGCAGAGTCACGCCGGCGCCCGCGAGAACACGCGATTCGACGAACGGCGGATCCGCGGAATGGGCCACGAGGCGGTTCAGGGTCAGGACGAAGAGCGTGCCGATCGCCGTCACCAGCGCCAGGTCGGCGAGTGCCAGCGCGGACCAGGAGCGCACGATGATCGCGCCGGCGTTTGCGAGAGCCAGCAGAAGGAGAAGCGAGCCCGTGAGAAGCGCAACGGCTCCTGCCGGTCCTCCCGAGGCCTTCCGCAGGGGTTCCAGGTCCCGGTCGGCCAGGAGAGTCGGAAGAAAAACAACGAACGTCGAGAGGAGCACCAGCGCGATCGCTCCGACGATCTTTCCCGACCAGAGGGAAAATGCGGAGATCGGCCGCGAAAAATAGAAGCCGATCTTCCGGTTGGCGAAGTCGGCCGCAAAGAGGCTGGCGCCGAGGGAGACCGCCAGGCCCGCGGCGATGAGGAGGGCGACGACGACGGCGGCCAGGCCGCGCGCCTCCTTCGCGGGACCCTCGGACAAGCGTCTCAAGATCGGGACCGCGAGCGGGATCAGGCTCGCCACCGCCGCTGCGGCGAGCACGAATCGCTTTTCGACGATCTCCCGCCGGGCGACGGCCAGAAACGCCCTCATGTCCTGCCTCCGTTCCCATCCGCTTCGCCGGCCAGGGCGACGAAAATCTCCTCGATCGAGAGGGCGGTGGCTTCCGCCCCTTCGACGCCGTCCATGAGCCGGAACCGCTCGAACACGCTCTCGTCCCAGTTGGAAACGACCGCGTCGATTCCCCATCCGCGAACGCGGACGCGCACCGCGTCGAACGCGTCGAGCTCGTTGCCGAACTCCGTGCGGGTCTCGGTCATCCGGTTCGCGTAGCGGATCCGTCGGAACCGCCCCTTCAGCGTCTCCACGTCCTCGTCCACGATCAGGCGGCCCATCTTCAGGACGCCGACGCGCGTCGCGATCCCTTCGATCGCGGCGAGGTCGTGGGTCGTCACGAGCGCCGTCGTGCCGCGGTCGGCCAGGTCGCCGAGAAATTCTTCCCAGAAGAACTCCCGGGCGACGACGTCCAGGCCGAGCGTCGGATCGTCCAGCACGAGGAGGTCCGGAGAGGGCGCGAGTGCCATCGCGAGAAGGACCTGACACTTCTGGCCCTTGGAAAGCCGGCCGAACGGAACGTCCCGTGGCACCTCGAAGCGGTCGAGGCGCCGCGTGACGGAAGCGCCGTCCCAGCGAGGATAGAGCCGGCGGCAGAAGTCGGCGAGGCGCAACGCGGTCATCTCCGGAGGCGCGTCGGGCTCTTCCGGAACCACCCCGACGCGCTCGAGCGCCCGGACGCGCGTCGTCCACGAGTCGCCGCCGAAGAGGCGCGCCCTTCCCGCCGAGGGATTCTGCTGGCCGAGAAGGCAGCGTACGAGCGACGACTTCCCGGCGCCGTTTCGTCCGAGAAGCGCATAGACCTCGCCCGGGGCGACGGAGAAGGAGACCGCCTCGCAGGCGATCGACCGGCCGTAACGGACCGTGATGGCGTCCGACTCGAGAAGCGGAGCCGCGATTCTCGAGGAGGAGGAGAGCGGGCTCGAAGCGGCGAATGCGCTGATCATCGTCGGTCTCCCTTCGCGTTGCCGAGCCGCCGCCACGCCGCCGCGAGCTCGCTCGCCGCGTCGTCCGCCGAGACCCCCACCGAGGCCGCCAGGGAGGCATATCGGGACGCGGCGTCGCGAACCAGCCGGATCCGCTCTGCGCGGCGGATTGCCGGAGCGGCATCCGCGACGTAGGTGCCTTCCCCGCGCCGGACGATGAGGATCCCGTCATCCGCGAGGCGCTGGTAAGCCTTCGCCACGGTGGCGGGATTCACCTGGAGGTCGCCGGCGAGGTCGCGGATCGAGGGCACGGCGGTGCCCGCCGGGAGAACCTGGGACGCGACGAGCCGGCGCATTCCTTCGTCGATCTGACTCCAGATGGGCGAGGCGGAGGAGAAATCGAGGCGCAGACCCCTCACGCGGTGCAGTGTATCACAGTAGTAATACAGCGAGTCGCAGGGGTGAATTTCGCTACGGCGGCTCGGCGTCCCGGTGCGAGCGGAAGTCGTAGGCGCGGACGACCGGAGCGGCGGCCGCGACCCAGGCGGCGACGGCAAGCGTCGCGACTCCTCCGGTCACGACCGCCACCGTGACGCCGACCGCGGCCGACGCGAAGAGAGACGCGACGACCCCGGCTTCGAGCTCGCCGAGCTGCGGGCCACCCATGAAAAAGATCATGTTGACGGACGTCATCCGGCCCCGCAGCGCGTCGGGCGTCGCGAGCTGCCGAAGGGTCTGCCGGATGACGGTCGAGACCGCGTCCGCGGCGCCGGTCGCCGCGAGCGCGAGCAGAGTCAGGAGGAAATGTCGGGAGAAGCCGAACACGATCGTGGCCGCCCCGTACGCGGCCACCGCCCAGAGGAAGATCCGTCCCTGCCGCGCAGGAAGCGGGCGCACGGACAGGTAGAGAGAGCCGGCGAGCGCCCCGAAGGCAGGCGCCGAGACGAGGAAGCCGTACCCGGTCGCGCCGACGCGAAGGACCTGGTCCGCGAAGATCGGCAGCAGGGACATCGCGCCCGCGAAGAACGTGGCGAGGAAATCGACGGCCATGGTCCAGACGATGAGAGGGGTCCGGAAGACGAACCGGAGGCCCTCCTTCAGATCGGCGATCGGGTGGGCGGCGGGGCCCGCGGCGCGGGCGGCCGGCTTTCCCGAGGTCCGCATCGTCGCGAGGGCGAAAATCACGGAGAGAAAAGACAGGGCGTTGACGACGTAGATCGACGCGAGCCCGCCGGTGGAAGCCACTCCCGCCGGCACGCCGCCATGCCCGGGCACGATCGCGTGGCCCGCGATGATCCACCCGGCGGCGGCTGGGCCCGCGATCATGCCGGCCTGGAAGACGGACAGACTGATCGAGAGAGCGCCGGGGAGGTCCCGGCCGGGGACGAGGCGGGGGATCAGCGCCTGGCGCGCGGGAGCGTCGAACGCCCCGGCGCCGGAGGAGCACGCGGTCAGCGCGTACAACAGCCACAGAGTCTCCCGGCCCGAGAACGTCGCGATCGCGAGGAGCGCCGCCACGGCGGCCATGAACGACTGCGTGACGAGCATGAGCTTGCGGCGGTCCACGCGATCGGCGAGCACGCCGCCCCAGAGCGAGAAGATGACGATCGGCAGAACGCGGGTGAGACCGACGAACCCGAGCGCCAGAGCAGACTTCGTCAGCAGATAGACGTGCCAGTGGATGGCGACGGACTGCATCTGGGAGCCGGTCCCGGAGATCAGGTAGCCCGTCAGAAGCCGCCGGAAGTCGCGGTGCTTCAGAGCCAGGAGGGGGGTGCGTCCGACCTCGACCGGCTCGACCGGGGGCAGTCCGAATGAGCTCAAGGCAGGAGACTTATCACTTTGACGGCAGGCGTTCCTGCGGCCGGCGGCAGCTCACCGGGGGAGTGGCGTCGGCGCTCCAGGTGTCCCGCGCGGAGGCGGCCCTCGGCACCGCCGCGGCGACGATCCCCGACGTCGAGAGGCAGATCGTCGCGGAGGAGAATCTTCTGTCGTTCCTGCTCGGCCGGAATCCCGGGCCGATCCCGCGGGGACTCTCGCTGACCGGGCAGCCGGTGCCGCCCGAAGTGCCGGCGGGACTCCCATCCGCTCTTCTCGAACGGCGTCCGGACGTGCGTCAGGCCGAACAGCAGCTCGTCGCCGCCAACGCCGGCATCGGAGCGGCCGTCGCCAGCTTCTTTCCGACGATCTCCCTGACGGGAGCGTTTGGCGGAGTCAGTCCCCAGATCTCGGACCTCTTCACGTCCGGCAAGAGCTGGTCGATCGCGGCGGGTCTCGCCGGCCCGATCTTCCAGGGCGGGCGCCTGCGCAACCAGTACGCCGTGAGCCGCGCGCTCTTCGAGCAGGCGGCGGCGCAGTACGAGGCGGCGGTCCGCAACGCCTTCGGCGAGGTTTCGACGACTCTCGTCGCGCACGAGAAGCTCGCGGAGGTCGAACGCCGGCAGGCGCGCACCGTCGCCGCCTACCGGGAAGCCGTGCAGCTGGCGATCGTCCGGTACCTCGCGGGGCTCTCGAGCTACGTGGAAGTCCTGGATGCCCAGCAGCAGCTCTTTCCCGCCGAGATCTCGCTCGCGCAGACCCGCTCGGCCCGGCTGACGAACTTGGTCGCCCTCTACCGGGCGCTCGGAGGCGGCTGGAACGTTCAGGACCCCGGGTGGACGAGGCCGCCGGGGAGCCGGTGAGGAGGAGCTTCTCCCGGGGCCGTTGAGAAGGGAGACGCCGTCGGGCATAGAATTTCCGCATGAGGCTCCGCCTGCGTCCAGCCCTCCGAGCGGCCGCCGTGCTGGCGTTTCTCGTCTGGACCGCGATCGCGCTCGCTCATCCCCGCACCCGCGTGGTTCCCCCGCGCGATCCCGTCGTCCCGCCCGCGCCGGCGAAGGTCACCTTCAATCGAGACGTCGCCCCGCTCCTTCAGGCCCACTGTCAGACCTGTCACCACGAGGGCGGCATCGCGCCGTTTCCGCTCGTGACGTACCAGGACGCGTTCGCGAAGAAGACCCTGATCGCCTACAACACGAGCAACCGGATCATGCCGCCGTGGCACGTGGATTCGGCGTGCACGGATTTCGCCGACGATCCGTCGCTGACGGCGGCCGAGATCCAGACGTTCTCGGAATGGGCATTCTCGGGAGCCGCGGAGGGCGATCCGAAGGACCTGCCGCCCCCGGTCACATTCTCCAGCGGGTGGGCGCTCGGCGCGCCGGACACCGTCCTGACGATGGCGGCCCCGATGACGCCGGACTTCTCGAAGGGGGACGTGTACCGCTGCTTCGTGATGCCGACGGGACTCACATCGGACCGGTACGTGGAGGCCGCAGAGGTGGTGCCGGGTGTCGCGAAGATGGTGCATCACGTGATCCTGTTCATCGACACGACCGGGGTATCGGAAACGCTCGACGCCGAGGATCCGGGGCCGGGCTACTCCTGCTTCGGCGGACCCGGATTCGCCCTGTCCTCGGCTCTCGGCGGCTGGGCCCCCGGAAACGTTCCGACGCGCCTGCCCGCCGGAGTGGGACTCGCCCTTCCGAAGAGCTCCCGCATCGTGATGCAGGTCCACTACAGCGCGCTGTCCGGCATCACCGCCCCGGACGTGACGGCCGTCGGGATCACGTATTCGAAAACGCCGGTGCACAAGGTGCTGCGAATCGCCCCGGTGATCAACCAGAGCTTCGTGCTCCCGGCCGGCGCTCCGGACACCGAGGTGACCGCGTCCGTTCCCTTCATCCCGCTCGACCTCCACCTGTACGCGGTGACTCCGCACATGCACCTTCTCGGACGGACGATGCACGTCCGCGCGACCGCCGGCGACGGGAGCCAGAGATGCCTCGTGGACGTCCCGGACTGGAACTTTCACTGGCAGCGCTCTTACTTCTTCCGCGATCCGCCGCCTCTGCCGGCCGGCAGCCGTGTGGATCTCGTCGCGCACTACGACAACTCGAGCGCAAATCCGCAGAACGTGTCGAGACCGCCGAAGGAGGTTCGCTGGGGCGAGAGCACGACGGACGAGATGTGCATCGCCTTTCTCTGGTTCACGATCGACATCGAGGACGCGAGCCCGGGCGCGGCCGCGCGGTCGGCGTCGAAGCGGATCGAGCCTTTCTGGGAGGTCGACTGGCCGGTCGTGCCTCACCCGCGGGACGCCGACGTGCCCGGACACTGGCACCACGGGTCGGGCCCGCGCGCGGGCAGCCCCGGCGCTCCGCCTCTTTGATCCCGGACTATTTTTTCCCGGAACCCTTCAGGCGCCGACGCTTGCCCCGGCCTCGCGCGGCCGCTTTTCGATAGCTCTCCGCCCCGGCCTCGATCCGCCGGCGCGCCGCCTGGGGGCCGAAGCGTCCCGTCGGCTCGAAGCGCTTCCCTTTCGCCTCGTTGTAGGAGACGAAGAAGTGCTCGATCTCCGCGATCAGGGGCTCCGAAAGATCGTCCAGGTCGCGAAGATGCTTCTGGGACCGGGAGGCGGCCGCGACGCCGATCAGCCGGTCGTTGCGCTCGGTCTTTCCATCCTCGGTCTGTTCCGCCGCGATGACGCCCAGGAGCCGCGCCTCGACCAGGCAGCCGACGAACGCGGGCTCGTCCATGAGAAGAAGAATGTCGAGGGCGTCTCCGTCCTCGCCGAGCGTCGACGGGATGAACCCGAAGTCGAAGGGAAAGCTGGCGCCGGCGGGAAGGACGCCGGCGAGCTTGAACAGGCCCCGCTCCTCGTCGAACTTGAACTTGTTGCGGCTTCCCTTCGGAGTGTCCACGATCGCGTGGACGACACCCTTCTTCTCGTCGAAGGGAGGCAGGTCTTCGCCGGACCGCAGGGGACGCTTCACTTTCGCCGCCACAGACGAGCGCAGTCGCAAGAACGATACCTGGAGAAGACCCTCTTCGCCGGCCGGGGGAGAGGGAAGGGTGGAGGGTCCGGTTCTCTCGATTTCGGCTGCCGTGCTGCTTTGGTTCTCCCCTCACCCCGGCCCTCTCCCCGGCGCGCGGGGAGACGAGCGGCGACCGTAGCCATAGACATATCCGTTAAGGACGCCGGCAGCACCTTGACCGCCACCTCGCGGCCCAGACGCGCATCCCTCGCCCGGTACACCTCGCCCATCCCCCCGGCCCCGAACGGCGCGAGGGGCTCGTAAGGACCGAGGCGGGAGTCAGCGGCGAGCGTCACTTCAGACCCTCTACGATGTAGAGATCAGAGAGGATGCGCCAAAAGCTATACGCGTACGCGCTTGCATCCGGGGTGAGCGCGATCTGGCCGACGAACGACATACCCGCGAGATCCGGTAGAGTCAGTTCCAGGAAAAGCTCCCGAAGGCCCGTCGCCACGTCGAGGCGGAAAACGCGCGCAGGTAGAAACCCCGAGCGAACAAAGAGCGATCTCCCGTCTTGATGCCATCGGATAGGGGCGTCCCCCCGGAGTGCGCCGGGAACCGGCAGAGGATCGCCGCCCTCAACCGGATACAGACTGAGCGACTGATCTTTTGCCACGACGTATCGGCCGTCCGGGGACGGCGTGTAGCCGATAGTGCCCTCCGGGGTAATCGGGTTGGCCTCGGTGGAGTCGAGCCGTTGCACGTATGAGCGCGTTCGGCGTCCCTCCTGATTGGCCGCAAACAGGATGCGCTTCCCATCGGGGAACCATGAGACCACCCACTGGAGCATGAGGCCCTCATGCGAGAGCTCTCGCGTCTGGCCGGCCCCCGTCGGGATCAGGAGAAGCTTTCCGGGCGAGACCGGCAACGAGAGCACCCACTTTCCATCGGGTGAGAGCGCACCGGCGTCGCCATCTCCGAGCCTGATTGCCGGCGAGCCGTCGGTCTTACGAAGGTAAATGGAGTGAAGCGGTCCTCCTCCCGCACCCTGTTCGTTGAAAACGATGGCGTTCCCATCGTGAGAGAGATCCGCGAGAACCGAGTAATCGAACCAGGAAAGGTCACGCTCGCTAGGCTGCCCTGCGGTTCGACAGAGAATAGCGGCTCGGGCGACTTCACAGGATACGAGAACGCTGCCCGCGCGGGAAATATCGTGCAGGTAGAGGCCGCCGGGGACTTCGTGCACGAGGCGCTCTCGCCCTTCAAGCGTTACGGCGTGGAGAGCCCGGGTCCCTCCGGCATTCGATGCGGTGAACCACACTTCCCTTCCGCCGGGAGACCAGGCGAGTCCGAGCGCGTTGTCCCAGTCTCCGGAGAGCCTCTCGATTCGTCCCTTTCGATCGACGACCGCGACGCACCCCGCCAGGTCGCCGAGGCCGTGCGAGTAATCGATAAAGGCGACGAGGTCCCCATTTGGTGAGACCCGTGGAGAGGCGATCCAACCAGTTGGCTCGTACAGCGCGGTGCCGATCGGGAAATCGAGACGGTCCCGTCCGCCGACCACGCGGACGACGGCCAGGTTCGACCCGTCCGGGGACCAATCCGCCCACTTGACGTCCTCGAGAAGCTCCCTTGAGCCTCCGCCGGCGAGAGACACGCGAGCCAGGGTTCCAGGGGGGACGCTTCCCACGATCCGTTCGGCGTCGAGCAAGATCGCGATCTCGCCCGACGAAGAGATCCCGCGGAGGATGGCGTTCGTGAGCCCGAGAGAACGGGATTCAGGACCGTCGAGGCGCATCGAGTACGTCTCTCGCGGCCCACCCTCCCAGCGAGCGGTGTAAAGAATCGTCTGTGCGTCCGGTGAAAAACGGGCAGTTACGATTGAGCCCCGGCGGAACGTGAGGCGGCGATACACGGGATGTTCCGGCCTCGCGCGCGAACGGTCTGCCCCGGCGCCTGGAGCTTCCGGGGCGACGCCCGACAGTCCCTCCAGGTCAAAAGCGAGATCTCGCGCCGACTGGAAGCGTCCCTGCGGCGCCTTCTCCAGGCAATGTTGCACGAGCCGGCGAAGTCCCGCAGGCGCATTTACCGTCATGCCATTGAGCTCTGGCGGGTCGTCTCGCAAGATTGCGCTCATTTTTTCACCGGAGGTGGCGCCACGAAACGGGCGTTCGCCGGAGATCATCTCGTAGAGGATGGTTCCGAAAGAGAAGATGTCCGAGCGATGATCGATCGTTTCGCCGCGGATCTGCTCGGGTGACATGTAACTCGGAGTTCCAACAACGACACCCGGATTCGTCATGGCCGGGACAGTGGGCAAATCGCTGATCTGGTCTTGCCGCTCGGTGTGGGTGAGCTTGGCCAGTCCGAAGTCGAGGATCTTGACCCGGCCGTCTTTGGTGACGAAGAGGTTCTCGGGCTTCAAGTCCCGGTGGACGATGCCCTTCTCGT
>JBDUBP010000148.1:0-12920 GCA_040004075.1 Acidobacteriota bacterium
CGCTACGCCGCTACGGCGTTATCGCTCATTTCGTGTCTTCCGTTCAAGGTTTCCCGGTTCCCGTTTTCCGTCTTCCGATCGCGGCGCCACGAGCTTCCAGAAGCGCTTCTCGTCGAGGAGCGTGATCCGCTGGCCCTTCTCGCGCAGCCGCCGGATCTCCATGAGCTTGCGTCCGGCGTCCCGTCCCGCCGCCTGGAGAGGATTGGGCCGCCCGCGGACGACGACGGTGGTCTTTGCGGACGGCGAGCCATGGACGACCGCCCCGGCCCTGCGCGCGGCCCGGACGGCCTCGCTGCGGCGGCGAGAAAGGATTCCCGTGAACGCGAGGTGGACGCCCTCGAGCGACCGCAGTGCGCCGGTCTTCAGCGCGGGCGGCCGGTGCCGGAGGGCCTCGACGAGCTCGTCGGCGCTCTCATATCGCTTCCGACGCTCGCCGATGCAGCGGTAGACGATCTCCTTCAGGTGATCCGTGCAGGGGAGACCGCGGATCTCACCGGTGCGGATGCGCGCCCGCGCATCGCCCTTGACGAGCATTCCGAGCAGCTGACCCACCTGATAGACGTCGTCGCGCGCCTGCCACTTAGGAGCGCCGCCGTCGAGGATCTCGAGCGGAGCGGTGAGCCGGTTCATCGTGCGGGCGCGGATGCCTCGCCGGTCGCTCTGGTGCCGGACGATGCCGAAATCCCCGAGCTTCAACGTCCGATCGTCGCAGACGAACACGTTCATGGGGGTGAGGTCCCGGTGCAGCATCTGGCCTCGGTGCAGCTTCTGGAGGACCTGGAGGATGCCGGCGATCTCGCGCCGCACCGCGAGTTCGGGCCACCTCTTTCCGCTCGCTTGAAGAAACGATCGCAGGTCGCCGTCGGGCGCGTATTCGAGCGCGAGGCAGTAGAGGACGGGCCGGTCCGGCCGGAGAAGGGGGAATGCGTCGAAGACCCGGATCGCGCGCGGGTCTCCGTTCAGAAGCTGGCCGAAGTACGCCTCGCGCAGCCATCCGTCGATGTGCTGGCTCGCCTTGATACAGACTGCCGCCGGGACGTCTCGAGACCGGCCGAGTCGCGTCGCGAAGTAGGCCTGTCCGTAACCGCCCTCGCCCAGCATCCGCTCGATCCGGTAGGAGAGCCGCGACTCCGGGCTCACGATCGTCTCGGGCGGCACCAGCAGGAACCCGCTGTGCGCGAGGAGGGCGCGCCGCGAGATCGGAGCGGTCGTCGAATCGGAAACGGGCCGGGCAGGACGAGAACGAGTCGAGGTTCGCACGGATGTCGCGAGCATAGCTCCACGCCAGCCCGCGCCGCCCTCTCCCCGGGCGCGGGGGACGGCGGGGATGCGGGGCTCGCTTCGGCGGGCGACCACGCCCAGATGGGGCCCGCGGGTTCTTCCCCGTTTACCGCGCGAAGCCCTTCTTCAGGCCCGCGGCCGCCTGAGCCACGGCCTGTTTCGCCTGATCGACGACCGCGCCCATCCCGAAAAACTCGTGCGCCGCTCCGTCGTAGTTCTTGTAGTCGACGGCGACACCGGCGGCCTTGAGCCGGTCGGCGTAGTCCTTCCCCTCGGACCGAAGAGGATCGATCTGAGCGGTGATGATGGTGGCGGGCGGAAGGTTTTTCAGGTCCGCCTTGAGAATGGAAAACGTCGGCTTCTCGCCGTCGGCCGGCGATGCCAGGTATTTTTCGGAGAACCACTTCATCATCGCCGTGTTGAGCGGCTTCGCCTGTGTGTTCTCCCTCTTCGAAGGGGTCGCGGGATCGGCGGTCGTGACCGGGTAGATCAGCACCTGGTACACCGGCGCCTGGACCCCCTCGTCCCTCGCGCGAATGGCGATGGCGCCGGCCATGTTCCCGCCCGCGCTCTCCCCCACGACGGCGACCCGCTTCGGGTCTCCCTGAAAGGAACCGGCATTTGCGAGGGTCCACTTGTACGCGGCCCACGTGTCGTCGTGCGCCGCTGGAAACTTGTGCTCGGGACCCTGGCGGTAGTGACTCGAGACGACGACCGCGCCCGCCGCGTTCGCCAGCGCGCGCGGGGAAGAGTCGTACACGTCGAGGTCCGCGATCACCCAGCCGCCGCCGTGAATGTAGAACACGACGGGGAAGGGGCCAGTGCCCTTCGGGGTGTAGATGCGGATCGGGATCGCTCCTGCGGCACCCGGTATCGAGCGGTTTGCCACGTTGCCGACGGGCTCCGGCGCCGTGCTCTTGCCCTGCTTCTTCAGCAGCGCCTTGACCGCATCCGCCGGCGTCGGCTGCTTTCGCGCTTCGTCCGCGGACAAGGTCTCGATGGGTTTTCCTCCGAGGGCCTGGAGCTGGTCCAGGACGGCTTGCATCTGGGGATCGGGTTTACCGGACATGCCGGGCGGGGAAGCGAGCGCCGCGATCGCGGCGAGAGCGAGTGCCGGGACGGAGAAAAGAATTCGAGTCTGGAAACGCATAGGCCTCTCGGATTTCCGACGACGTGTCAAGGAATCCCGACCCGCGGGTCGTCGAATCGAAGCGGGTCGGGAGAGTTGGTAGCCGCCGGGGTCATCGCAAGAAACAGGCCGCGGAGCGTCTTTGACTGGGAGCTGGACAAAGCGCGCAGAGATCCTGAAAGTGTGACGGTCCCCGATCGAGAGGCGCACGCCTCACCGTTCTGCGGAGGCGAGCGGACGAATGGCAGGCTCGCCGGACGAGCCGGCCTTCGGTCACGACGGCGGATACCACGGTCGAAGCCGGGGGATCCAGCGCGGGACGTTCGCCCGAAAATCCGAGTACTCGGCCGGGTAGGCCGCGGCCAGCGTGGGCTCCTCGTACAGCAGGACGAACGCATGAAACGCGCACCAGACGAAGGCGCCGTACCCGAGGAGGCGAACGTCGCCGAAGATCATTGCCTGTCCGACGACCATCGCCGCGACGGCGAGATACATCGGGTTGCGGGCGAAGCGGTACAGACCCGAGACCACCAGGCGGTCGGTCGGCAGGATGGGCGCGGGGGTTCCGAGGCCCTTCACGGCGAATCTCCAGAACGATTCGAGAAGGACCGCCAGGCCGGCAACGACGAGCAGGGCGCCCGCCACGCGAATAACCGGCGCGCCGGGATAGGAGCGCCAGCGCCACCGGGTGATCCAGAAAGGAACGAGCCCGGCAACGAAGCCCGGAGCGACGAAGAGGAAGGCGAGAGTTCCCAGCGCGGCGAGGGCTCGGCGGGGTCCGGCGTCATTCATGGGCGCACGGGATAGCCGGGGGCCGGGAATCGGGAGCGAGCGACCATCGGGAGCGAGACGGCCGCGGTACTCCGCGGTCAACTGTTCGGGAATCGGGAATCGAAGAGGAGGATGGGAAACGATCGGACATTCGCCGATAGTAAGGCGAGCTCTACGGCGCGCGATCCTGGACGATCCGGAGGACCTTTCGGCAGCGTTCCACGAGGCGGGGGTCCCCCATGCGCTCCGCGAAGGGTGCGAACAGGTCGGTGGGTCCCCGCCACTCGAGCTCGCCCGCGCCGTCGAAGAGCGCGGCATCCGTTCGGAGCGTTGCGAGTTTCTTGAAGAGAAGCGCCAGCTCGCGGCGTTCTCCCAGAACCTCGGGGGGAAAGCCTTCGAGAGCGCCGTATCGGTTCAGGAGCCTCGCCGCCGTCACGGCGCCGATTCCGGGGAGGCCCGGGTACCCGTCCGCCGCATCGCCGACGAGCGCGAGGTAGTCCGGAATCAGGGGCGGCTCGACCCCGAACTTCTCGCGCACACCCTCCGCGTTGCGGATCTTCTGGCTCTTCCGATCCACCTGCACGACGCGATCGCCCCGGACGCACTGCGCGAGGTCTTTGTCGGGCGTCCAGATGCAGACCTTCCGGACCTTCGCGTCTTCGGCGGCAATCCGCGCGGCGGAGGCGAGCGCGTCGTCCGCCTCGAGCTCGACCATCGGCCAGACGGCGACTCCCATGGCAGCGAGCGCCTGCTCGAGCGGGTGGAATTGCGCCAGAAGTGCGGGCTCGATGCCGTCTCCCGTCTTGTAGTTGGACCAGAGACGGTTCCGAAAGGACTCGATGACGTGATCGGTCGCGACGCCGACGTGGATGCCACCCGTCTCGAGCATCTCGAGAACGGTATTCAGCACGCCGATGACGCCGCCGAACGGCCGGTCCTCGCCCTTGTGCGCGCGCCGCAGGCCGTAGAAATGACGAAACAGCTCGTACGTGCCGTCGATCAGGTGAACGATCACATCTGCTCTTTTTTCGGACGCATCCGCGGGCTCCGCCGCGCTCATCGGGAGGCCCGCCGCGAGCGCCGCGGGCGGAGGGCTCGCCACACGAACCAGCCGATGGCGATCGCCGCGAGCGCGCCTGCCGCCACGGAGAAGCGCTCTCCCCAGTGGAGGATCTCCTCGTAGTCGCGGCCGGCGAGATACCCGGCCAGAGCCGAGCCGGCGCCCCACACCGCCGCGGTCGGCACATCCCAGAGGAAGAATCGGGAGGGCCGCGCCTCGACCGCGCACGCGGTCGTGGCCAGC
This sequence comes from Acidobacteriota bacterium, assembly GCA_040004075.1. Lineage (GTDB taxonomy): Bacteria > Acidobacteriota > Thermoanaerobaculia > UBA5066 > Gp7-AA6 > JALYUA01. Next base: position 4,485 of record JBDUBP010000148.1, read on the forward strand.
ACCAGGGGAAGGATCCTCTCGAGGACGATCTTCCATCCGGACCCGTGCGACAGCGCCGCGTGCGCGCGCTGCCAGCGGCGCTTTCCGAGCTTCCGGCGGACGATGCTCTCTCCATAGCGGCGGCCGAGGATGTATCCCGCGATGTCCCCGGAGATGGGGCCCGCGACCGCGGCCGCGAGCACCGCGGCGAGAGGCACCCGTCCGTGAGCCGCGGCGACGCCGCCGAGGGCGATCGTGATCTCGCCCGGCAGGAAGATCCCGATGACGACCGCCGTCTCGAGAGCCGACATGAGGAACACGGCCGCGACGACCCAGCCTGCCGGGATCGAGAAGAGAAACTCGACGAACGATTTCATCGCCGGACGCCCCGCCGGCCGACTCGCGTGCGTGCCATGACCGGTATTCTCGCTCCGGACCGTTTCAGAAAGCGGCGCGCCGGGAAGTCGGCTCCAAACCGGATCCGAGATCTCCCCGATCAGCTCTCCTCCGGCATCTTTTCGTTGACGACGGCCTCGAAGAGGCGCCGCTGACGTTCGGTCCGATCGGCGGCCGCGGGAAAGAACCTCTCGAGATTTCGTCTGATGCTTTCCCGCATGGTCGCGGCATCGCCGGCATTTCCGTCCGCGGAGAGCCGTCGTGACTCTGCAAGACGGGCTTCGAGGTCCTCGATAGAGGGCTCGTGAAAACGAAAAGACAGAGGCGGCCCGGGAACGAGCCGGGGAACATCAGACGGAACGCGAATGCGTTTCGCGGCTGGACCGTTTCGCGTAATCACGAAAACGAGCTCGGATACGCCCGCCTGGAGCGCCATTCGCTGCGCCTTCAGAAGACTCTCCTCTGACGAGTTGTGCTCGAAGATGACGTATTTCCAGACGACGCGAATCCGGCGCTCCGCCCACTCATTACCGGCGACCAGATCGGCGAGGAACTGCCAGGCGAGCTGGAAGTGTCCGTGGACCCGATAAGGCTCGTACCCGGCGGCGTCCGCGCCGTCGATCGCGCAGATGACTTCGTCGAACCCGGACTGCGACATCTCGGGACGAAAGTGTCCCTGCGCGTTCGTCGTCACCGAGATCCATGCTTCCGGAAGCCGCCCCCGGCTCCGGCGCCCCATTTCCCAGAGGCGCGGATTCAAAAGGGGCTCGCCATGCCCCTGGAAATCCAATGCGTCTACGGCCAGACCGCGGGCGGTGAGGTCCCCCAGAATCCGGTCGAGAATCTCCGGGTCGAGCTGAAAGGCCTTCGAGTGCTGGCGTCGGATCGAAAGCGGGACGCAGCCCGGGCAGTCGAGCGAGCAGTAGTACGAAGGCTCGACGCGAAGCATTCTCACGAAAGCGCGGTCCCAGGGAGCGCCGGCGTCGTCCGGTAGAATTCGAAGCAGCAGACAGCTCGAGCACTCGTCCGGCCAGGGCACCCGGCCTTCTTCGAGGTTCCGGCGGATCCCTCGATACGCCCCGTCCAGAAACACGTCCGCGTAATTCACACTCGGATCCCACGCCTGCAGGACGCGGTCACTTCCGGCGTCATCCCAGCAGACGAGATCACCCCACGCGCGCAGGAAAATGCTGTCGACCGACGGGCAGGCGAGCTGCGGGCGCGCGTTCGGATTTTCTGAAGAAGCCGCTCGCGCTCCTTCTGAAAAGCGATCGACATAGGTCAGCCAATCGAAGCTGCTCGGTCTTCGGGGGGCAAAGCGTCTGCCTTCCCGCCGGCCGTGCGCACGCCAGTGCCGGATCGCTGACTTCTCGTCCGCGATTCCAGCCGCGGTGAGGTCCGTATAGCTGCGGACATACCAGCGCCAGTCGAACCCCGGGGGAGGTCCAGGCGCCGTCAACAGAAGAGTTTCCTGGCGGGTTCTTTTCAGTCGGCGAACGATTTTTCGCCAGAGGAGAGGCGCGACACGTTTATTGCTCCGTGTGTCAGAACTCAACGACATGCCCGTCTCCGAGCTCTCGCGGAAATGACCGTCGGTAGGATCGGAGGCTCGCGACGAGCCGTCCGCGAAACACGATTTTTCCGCCGCGGCGTGCGCGAAGCGTCCACGTGGATCCCCGCGCGTCCGAGTCGACAGGCATTTCGGCCGACCACCCGCATCGCGCGGCGCCGGGAACCGCCGGGTGAGCTCGGGCGACGTCAGGGCGCTGGCCGATCGCAGCCTCTTCGCCCCGTCCGCGGGAATCGAGGATCTCGACGGAATCAGGCGGACCCCCGAGCGGCAGGATCCAGCCGGAGATGCGAAGGTGTCCGCCGGAGATCTCCGCCGAGTCCAGAAATCCGATCGTCGCGGGACCGAAGGGGGGAGGGAGATTCGAAGTCCGTCCTCTCGCCGCGGCGGAAACAATCCGGAGTGCTTCGCGGGCTGCGGAGATCGTTTCCTCGACCGCCTTGCGGTCGTGAGCGGCGGTCGGGAAGATCAGCCCGTTCGTCACGATCCCGCGTTCCAGACACCCCTGGACGAAGAGGCCGAGCGCCTCCCTCTCCCGCAGCCGGCCATGGTCTTCGAATTTGATCTCCAGCCTCGACGGGTGGCCGACGAGCTGAAGTGGAACTCTCTCGCGGGCTGCCGCGTCTTCGATGCCGGCTTTCACCTTTCGCCCGACCGCAGCCACGATCTCCGCTATGGGTTCCGACGCGTAAACGTCGAGCGCCGCCTTCGCCGAAGCCAATGAGAGGGTCTCCCCGCGCGCTCCCATGTCCACTCCCACCGAATCCGCACTCTGCATGAGCTCACGCGGACCGACGAATGCCGAAAGAGGCATGCCGTTGGCCAGCCCCTTTCCCAGGCACGCCAGATCCGGCACGACGCCCGTGAGCTCCTGAGCACCACCTCGCGCAACGCGGAAGCCCGTGATCATTTCGTCGAACACGAGGAGCGCGTCGTTTCGATGAGTCAGCGCTCGGACCCTCTCCAGAAATCGATTTTTCGGGAGCTCGCATTGGAACGGCTCCATCACCACGGCGGCGACCTTTCCCTTGTGCGCCTCGAAGAGCGCCTCGAGGGCCGAGAGCCTGTTGTACGGAAAGGGATGTACAAATCCGCCGAACGAAGCAGGAATTCCGCGGACGGCCCGGTCGCGGGCGGCGAACCAGTCGTGAAAGCCGTGATAGCCGAACTGGAGGACGATCTCACGCTCCGTGTGTGCGCGAGCGAGCCGGACGGCGGCGGTGACGGCATCAGATCCGTTCTTTCCAAATCCGACCATTTCCGCGCACGGAATCAAGTCCACGAGCCGCTCGGCCACTTCCACTTCCAGGGCGTGGGGCATCGTGAGCGTCGGCGTCGCGGTGAGCTGGCGGCGAACGGCATCTTCGACTTCAGGCCGGCGGTAACCGAGGAGCACGGATCCCCAGCCGACGACCCAGTCGATGTAGACGCGGCCCGTGGTATCCACGAACCGGCAGCCGTCGGCGGAGGCGATGAATTGCGGGTACACGCCGGACTCGCCGAACAGCAGCGGCCGAGCGCTCATCGCGAGCTCGCCATTCGCAAGGACTCTGCGGGTTCTCGCGACGAGCCGGGCGGCCTCGTCCACCGCAGGGTCGCTGTCGGCGTCTGCGGCCGGGCGGGCTTTTTCGGACGGTGTCTCTTCCGGGCGTCTGCTCAACGTCTGGAATACGGAGGAGAAGGTCGGCTCATCCAGGCCTCTTCTCCTCCGACGCCGGGTCACGGTGAAGCGATAATCTTTCCGTGTTGATGTCGAGCCAGGCTCGTTTTCGATTCTCGGCGCGTTCTGTCTCGATGGCCCGCCGGGATCAAGAGTCGCCCTCTCCGTTCCCTCGCGCTGCCATTTCCTCCATCTCATGAAACGGCGCGACGGCCCCTGGGTGCTGGCGGCGACGATCCTCGGGTCCAGCATGGCCTTCATCGACGGAACCGTGGTGAACGTCGCGCTGCCCGCCATCCTGGCGGATTTCCACGCGACGATGATCGATGCGCAGTGGGTGGTCGAGGCGTATGCCCTCTTTCTCGCGGCGCTCCTGCTGACGGGTGGCTCCCTGGGAGACCGGCTGGGCCGCCGGCGCGTCTTTTCCGCCGGAGTCGTCGTCTTCGCCGCGGCCTCCGTGGGATGCGGCCTCGCCGCCAGCGTCCGGCAACTGGTCGCCGCGCGGGCGTTTCAGGGCGTCGGCGGAGCGCTGCTCGTCCCCGGAAGCCTGGCGATCCTGAGCGCGTCGTTCCCGGCGAGCGAGCGCGGACGCGCGATCGGTACATGGTCCGGGTTCACGGCGATCACCGCCGCGATCGGGCCCGTCCTCGGAGGGTGGTTGATCGATCACCTGTCGTGGCGATGGGCGTTCTTCGTCAACATCCCCCTGGCGGCCGCGGTGCTCGGAATAACAGTCTGGCGCGTTCCGGAAAGCCGCGACGACAAGGAAGTCGGGCCGTTCGACTCGGCCGGCGCGGTGCTGGTGACGCTCGGGCTCGGCGGGATCGTCTTCGCCCTGATCGAGTCGTCGGAGCTCGGGTGGAGAGATCCTCGCGTGCTCGCAGCGCTCGCAGGGGGCCTCCTCTCCCTTGGCGCGTTCGCCGTCATCGAGCGGTCGGCGCCGAATCCCATGATGCCGCTGCGGCTCTTTCGGTCGCGCAACTTCACCGGCGCGAACGTCCTGACGCTTTTCCTCTACGGCGCGCTCGCCAGCGTCTTCTTCCTGATTCCCCTCGACCTGATCCAGGTGCAGGGATACACGGCGGCGGCCGCCGGAGCCGCCGTGCTGCCTTTCATCCTTTTGATGTTCCTCCTCTCGCGGTGGTCCGGAGGGCTCGTCCACCGTTTCGGAGCCAGGGCGCCTCTGGTCGTCGGCCCGCTCGTCGCGGCCTCGGGATTCTGCCTTTTCGCGGTGCCCGGCGTCGGAGGGAGCTACTGGACGACGTTCTTCCCCGCGATGGTCGTGCTCGGCCTCGGCATGGCGACGAGCGTCGCGCCGCTCACGACCACCGTCATGAGCGCGGTCGACCGGCGCCACGCGGGCATCGCCTCCGGCATCAACAACGCGGTCTCCAGGACCGCGGGACTGCTGTCGGTCGCGATCCTGTCCGCCGTGCTGCTGCACGCGTTCGGCAAAGCCCTCGATCGCCGGCTCGCGGTGGTCGAAGTCTCGCCAGTGGCCCGCGCCGCGATCGACACCCAGCGGACGAAGCTCGCCGCGATCCGTCTGCCCGCGGAAACGGAAGGGCCCGAGGCCGCGCGCGTCAGGGGAGCGATCTTCGCGTCTTTCGTATCGGGCTTTCGCCTCGTGATGCTGACGGCGAGCGGGCTGTCGGTTCTCGCGGCGGCGGCGGCATTCGTCTGGATCGATGGGAAAGTGAAGACGCCGAGCGTTGAGCGTTGAGCGTCGAGAGTTGAGCGTCGAGAGAGGGGTCGGAGCCCGGCTGACTAATTCTTCGACGCCTGCTGGTGCGCTGAGGCGGCTCGGTCCAGGAGCAGGTCCCGCTCCCGGGAGTTCTTCGTCAGGGAGGCGGCGCGCTCGAATTCCGCGCGCGCCTCTTCGAACCGGCCGAGCCTGAAAAGGAAATCGCCGCGCACGCTCGGCAGCAGGTGATAGCCCTCGAGCGATTTTTCCGAAACGAGAGGATTGACGAGCTCGAGCCCGGCGGCGGGGCCGAACCTCATCGCGTGCGCCACGGCCCGGTTGAGCTCCACGACGGAAGAGGGTTCCACGCGCGCGAGCGCGTCGTAGAAGTCCGCGATGCGTGCCCAGTCGGTCTCGGCGGGCGTGCGGGCCCGTCCGTGGCACGCCGCGATCGCGGCCTGAAGCGCATAGGGGCCGGACTCTCCGCCGAGGGCGCCCGCGCGCTCAAGCGCCACGAGGCCCCGGCGGATGAGGAGCTGGTCCCAGCGCGAGCGGTCCTGCTCGAGCAGGAGGATCGGCTCGCCCGACGGGCCGACACGCGCCCGCGAGCGCGACGCCTGGATCTCCATCAGGGCCACGAGCCCGTGCACCTCGGGCTCTCGCGGCGCGAGCTCCGCCAGGATCCGGCCGAGGCGGAGCGCGTCGCCGCAGAGAGCCGGGCGCATCCAGTCGCCGCCGGCGGTCGCCGAGTACCCCTCGTTGAACACGAGATAAATCACCTGAAGGACGGAGGAGAGACGGGCGGCGAACTCGGTTCCGCGCGGGACTTCGAAAGGCACCCTGGCGTCGGCGAGGGCGCGCTTGGCCCGGACGATGCGCTGCGCGACGGTCGCCTCCGGGACGAGATACGCACGCGCGATCTCCTCCGTCGTCAGGCCTCCGAGCAGGCGCAGCGTGAGCGCGACGCGCGCCTCCATCGACAAAACGGGATGGCAGGCCGTGAACATCAGCCGCAGGAGGTCGTCGCCGATGTCGTCGTCGATCGCCGCTTCGAGCTCGGCCACGACGGACTCCTGCTTCCCGTCGATCTCCCGTCCGAGCTCCGCGTGCTTGCGATCGAGGACCGCTCGGCGGCGGAGGCGGTCGATGGCCCGGTGCTTCGCGGTCGCCATGAGCCACGCGCCCGGGTTGTCCGGGATGCCGTCTTCCGGCCACCGCTCGAGGGCGGCGACGAGAGCGTCCTGAGCGAGGTCCTCGGCCAGGCCGACGTCGCGCACCATCCTCGCGAGGCCGGCGATCAACCGGGCCGACTCGATCCTCCAGACCGCGTCGATGGCTTCGTGAGTCTCCGTGGCCGTCACGGCAACGGATTAGAGCATCGCCTACCCTCGACGCGAGGGGCCGGCGGCCGGCTTCTGTCCCGAAACCGGACCGGAGCTCCGCCAGAGGTGGAGCGTCGCGTAGGCACGCCACGGGCGCCATCGCGCGGAAATCTCCTCCGCCCGCGCGGCCGTCACGCCGCCGAGTCTCTGGCGCAGGACGATGTCTTCCTTGGGAAACGCGTCGGGCCATCGCAGGGCCCGCATCGCGATGTAGTTCGCGGTCCACGCGCCGATTCCGGGCAGAGCCGCGAGTTGCCGCATCGTGAGATCCGGATCGGCGCCGGGATCGAGCTTGAGCCGCCCGGACGCGACCTCCTCCGCGAGAGCGATGAGGCTGCGCGCGCGCGTCCGGACGATGCCGAGCGCCGCGACCTGATCCACCGGCGCGGCCGCGACCCGCTGCGGCGTCGGAGAGAGCCGGTCGAGCGCCGCGTCCGCCGTCACGATCGGATCGCCGAAGGCCTGGACGAACCGTCCCGCCAGGGTCCTCGCGCCTTTCACGGTGATCTGCTGCCCGAGGATCGCCCGGACGCCCAGCTCGAAGCCCTCGAAGGCGCCCGGGACCCGCAGCCCCGGATTTTCCGAGACCGAGGCGGCCAGCAGAGGGTCGCGGACGAGGTGAGCGGCGATCACGTCGGGCCTCGCGGTCAGGTCGAAGACGTGGCGCAGTCGTCCGAGCAGGACGGGGAGGACTGGCGTCAGGGAATGCGGGAGCTCCACGAGGACGGCGCTGCGCTCAGGAGCGTCGGAAACCCGAATCCAACCCGTGTGGGCGCCGAGCCGGATCGTGCGGGCGTACGAGCCCTCGTCCGCACGCTCGACGCCCTTCAGCGCGCGGGCCTCCAAAAACCGCATCAACCCCGCCCAGTCGAACGGCGGGCGGTAGCAGAGCTGCAGCGTGAAGGATTCCGACGGCCGCGGCGCGCGAGCCGTTCCGTCGGCCGCATTTCGCAAGCGCGACGGTGCGAGGCCGTACCGCTTGCCGAAGGCGTCATGGAACCGGCGCAGGCTCGAAAAGCCGCTCGCGAACGCGATATCGGTCACCGGCAGGGACGTCTCCGTCAACAACTGCTTGGCGAGGAGGAGACGGCGCGTCTGAGCGAGCTCGATCGGCGAGACGCCGAGCTCTCTCTGAACGACACGCCGGATCTGGCGGGAGCTCCACCCGAATTGTTTCGCTATGGTCTCCAGCCCCCCGCCGTCGTCGAGCATGCCTTCTTCGATGCGCTGCGCGATCAGCCTCGGAATGCGCCGGGCGTCGTCCACCGGCGCGTTTCCGGGTGCGAGCTCCGGCCGGCAGCGCAGGCACGGGCGAAAATTCGCCTTCTCCGCGGTCTCGGCGCTGTCGAAGAACCGGCAATTCGCCGCCTTCGGGGTGCGGGCCGTGCACACGGGCCGGCAATAGATGCCGGTCGACGTCACGCCGACGAAGAAGACCCCGTCGAAGCGGGGATCGCGCGATGCGAACGCGTTGTAGAGAGCGGCCGGATCCTGCGTCATGGAGGACGAGCGTAGCGCAGCTCGCTCCCGGACCTCAGCCGTTTTCGGACATGCAAGTCCTCAGTCTCCAGAATGACTTAGCAGCTCAGTTCGATGTCCGAAAGCGGCGAGCGCCCGGGACGGGGCGCCGGTAGATTCTTGCCTCCGATCGGTCGTCAGGACCGCTCGGTCGGTCCGAAGAGCGAAGAGGAGGCAAACCATGACGGTGCACGCGGCCACCAGAAGAAAAGATCCGGCATCGGTCCCGACGGAGCTCGATCCTCGC
>JBDUBP010000012.1:0-12901 GCA_040004075.1 Acidobacteriota bacterium
CACCGCGACGAGATCGAGATCATGCGCCTGATGGGCGCCACCGAGACCGCCGTCCGGGCGCCGTTCTGGCTCCACGCGACCGGCGAGGGGCTCGCGGGAGGCACCCTGGCGCTGTTACTCCTCTACGCCACCTACCGGCTGGGGCTGAACTACCTCGCCCGCAGCCCGCACCCGGTCCTCTCGATGTTCTGGGGAAGCTTCCTCGACTGGCGGGCCGTCACCCTGATGCCGCTGATCGGCGCCGCCGCCGGACTCTTCGGAAGCATGATCTCGCTGACGAGGAGAACCTAGAGCCGGGAATCGGGAATCGGGAATCGGGAATCGGGAATCGAAGTCTTAGCGCGAGAGCTCGACGCTCAACGCTCACCCACCTGCATCCGGATCGCCCAGCAGCCTCGCGACGCCTTCGAGGCCGCGCACGTTCTCGCACACCACCTTGACGGCGGAGGTGAGAGGGACCGCGAGGATGGCGCCGGCAATGCCCCAGATCAGTCCCCAGAAGATGAACGCGAGGATGACGGTCAGCGGGAAGAGACGGACGCGTCCGCCCACGATCAGCGGCGTCAGGACGTTTCCTTCGATGAACTGGAGGACCGCGTAGACGATGAGGACGATGAGCGCCTTCTGCCCGTCGTACTGGAAGAACGCGACGGCCACCGCGGGGATCGTCGAGAAGATCACCCCGACGTAGGGCAGCGTGATGGCGAGGCCGGCGAGCGGCCCGAGGATGTAGTAGTAGCTGACGTGCAGGAGCATGAGCGCGCCGGTCGTCATGCCCGCCATGATGGCCATGACGAACGCGAGCCCGAGCGCGAAGTCCGTCATCGTCCGTGAGATCGCGCCCGTCACGTCTCCCGCGAAACGCCCGTGCCGCGCCAGCATGCCGTCGATGATCCGCCCGAACTTTTCCCGGTCTTTCAGCATGAAGAACGTGAGGAAGGGAACTGCGGCCGCATAGAGGAGGAGGTGGAGGGTCTCGCCGACCTGCGCGACGAAGGCGCGGGTCGCCGCCAGCGGGGACTCGCTGATCTTGACCTCGCGCACGGCGCGGGTCTCTTCCGGGAGGATGTTTCCCATGCGCTCCCGGAGCCGGTTGACGAAGTCGGTGAACTGAGACAGAACCTCGCGGATCCGGTTCTGGTACCGCGGCAGGTCCACGTAGAATTGGTTGAACTGCGCCGTTACGTTGATCACGAGGAGCACGATCGCCCCGATCAGGACGAAGAGGAGCAGCAGGATCGCGATCACGCGCGGCACTCCGGCCCGTTCGAGAAGGGACACGAACGGCCGCATCGCGAACGCGAGGAAGAGCGCGAACGAGATCGTGATGAAGAACGTGCGGCCGTAGTAGAGGAGGGCAATCGCCGCGGCGAGAGTCAGCAGGAGCGGGAACCGCTCGCGGGAAGCCGAGCCGGGCGCCGGAGCTGAAAAAGCCCCCTCGGTGCGAGGGGGCTCAGGAGGAGATGTGGGAGTGAGGTCCGGCGTCACGTTCCGGAAACGAGGGTCACCACGATGACGGCGCGGCGGTTCCTGGCGCGCCCCTCGGGCGTCGCATTGTCGTAGGCGGCGTCGGCTGAGCCGCGTGCAGCGGTCGTGACGCGATTGGGGTCGATGCCGTGCCTGGTCACGAGGTATTCCTTGGCCGCTTCCGCCCGTTTGGCGGAGATGGCGAGGTTGGCGGGTTCGTTCCCGCCGTTGTCAGAATATCCCGTCACGACCGCGGTCGCGTTCAGGTCGTTCTTCATCCGCAGCGCGATGCCGTCCAGGATCGCCTTGGCGATGTTGGTCAGGCGGGCGCTGGCCGCGTCGAACTGAATCTCGTCCCGCGTCATTTTCGGAGTGGGCGGGGGAGGAGTCGTCGTGATGCTCTCGGTCTTCTCTTCCATCACCATCGGCGCGGCCGGAGCCGGCGCCGGCATGACGACCGGCGGCGGAGGCAGCGGGGGCCAGGCGGCGTAGGTGATTCCGATGAGCCCGCCGACGGGATTGGGTGAGAAGCCTTTCCGGAAGAGCATGTCCAGGTTCGCGTTCAACGCGGCGTTGACGGCCCAGCCGGTCCGGCCGAAGTAGAACCGCGCTCCCGTGGTCAGGAGCGAGTACGGCTCCTCGGGCAGGTCGCCTCCGTCAAACGTCGTGCGGTCGATTTCGCCGATGACGTGCAGATAGGGCAGGACGGGGACTTCCACGCCGACGCCGGCGCGGAACTTGTTCGGGACGCGGATGTCGTTGTCGTGCCGCCCGGAGAGCTGGTAGGACAGCATGCCGGTGACGATCCCCTTGGTGCCCGCGATCCCCCACTCCCAGTCCGTCCGGCGCGATTTGACGCGGTCGACGTCCGCGTCGACCTGGTCCACGTGGATCGACGCCTGCCCCATCGGGATGTGCGCCGCCAGCCAGAGTCCGAGCCGGAAGCCGTTGTCGGCCTCCGAGTAGATGCGGTACTTCGTGGCGATGCGGATTTTCCTGGGCTCGTCCGCGCGGAACCGTCCGAAGAACTGGATTCCATTCAGCGAGCCGCCCCGCCATCCGCCCCGGCTCTCGAAGCGTTCCGTCCCCGCCGATGCGGAGATGTCCCAGTCGTCCATCAGGCCGAGGCCGATCGAACCTTCGCCGGCCCAGTGCGCATAGAGACGGTTTCGATAGTTCGTGTCGGAAAAGGCGAGCTCACCCGCCACCAGGTTTTCCTTCCAGCCGTACACGCCCAGGGTGAGCTGTCCGGCTCGGGCGGTGTCGGCCGTCGGCATCGTGAAGAGCCCGATGTCGCCCTGGTTGCTCGGGGCGATCTGCGCGGAAGCCGCGGCGCCCGTCAGACACACGAGGATACCGAGGAGCGCCGTACGCTTGGCCTTCATGCAGTCTCCTTTCGAACCGGCTCGGGAAAACAGAGATGCCTAATAGAATAAGCCAAAAAAGGGAAAACGCCAAACATCTTTCTGTATCCGGCCCCCGGAGGGGTCGGAAGGCTCAGCGATAGCTGCGAAGCGACAGCAGAAAGCGGACGCCGCCGACCCCCCGGACCACCGTCTTGGCCGCCAGCGCGGACACGAAGACCCGGGTCCGCCGGTACGACAGGCTCGACTCGATCCCTGCCCCCGCGTCCACTTTGTAGTCGCGGAAGGCCCCGTAAACCGATGTTCCGTCCCCGACGTTCCCCGTCCCCGCGTACCCGACCGCGTACAGGCTCTCCCAGTCGAGCCCCGCCAGGTTCTTCCGGGCGTCCCGGAAGAACGGAAGGGCGTACTCGGCGGTCAGGTGGGCCTCGTTGGTCCCGCGCTCCCTCCCGCGATAGCCGCGCAGGGCCTCCCGGCTGTCGAGCGCGAAGAGCTCGTACCGGGGGATGGAGAACGGGGTCGAGACGGCCGGATCGAAGTGTTCGCGGATCCGCTTGCGGTAGGGAAAGTACCCGCCGTGCAGGCGGAGGACGAGCCGGTTGCGGCCCGTCGGAATGGCCTGGATCGCCTCGAATTCCGTTTTCACGTAACTGTAGTCCCCGCCGAGGACGTCGATTCCCCAGGTCGCCGCCACGGAGAAGCCCCGTCCGTGCGGCCCGATCTCCCTCAGGGCGGTGAACAGGTTGAAGACCCGGTCGCGCGCTTCGCCGACGATCGCGTTCGACCGCTCGTCCGACGGGGTTCCGTACTGGTAACCGGTTTTCAAGTACACGTTCGTCTTGTTCGCGTCCGGCTCCTCGAGAGGGTTGGAAAACGTGAGGCGGTCGAACTCGGCCAGCCCGTACAGCCGGTTATAGAAGTCGATGGGGACCCGGAGGAGATAGAGGCCGCCGCGGGTGCGCGTGAACTCGTTCGAAAAGCGGGAGAGGTCCGAGAACTCGATGGTGTCGAAGAAGGAGAACGTCGAAGTTCCGGTCCGCCCGTAATACTTGTATCGGAGAAACGCGGAGATGTCTCCGCTGACGAAGTTGTAGGCGACCTGCATCTCGAAGAGGGAGTTGCGGATCGGCTTCAGGAGCCGGATGTCCGCCCTTCCGTCGGGCAGATAGAGATTGAAGCGTGGAAGCAGACCCGAGTTGTCCGGTTCCTCCGCCCGAGCGGGCGCGCCGGGGGCCCCGGGCGGCGACTCCCGCGGCGCCTCCTGGCCCGATGCCTCCGCCGGGCCGTCCGTCCTCCCCGAGAGGGGCGTTGGCATCGGAGAAGGGGCCGGTGCCTCCTGAGCGCGAGACGGCGCCGCGAGAAGCCACAGAAAGAGCAGAAAAACAGCCAGCGCCGGGCGCAACGACGGCGCCGCGGCAGGGCAGGATCCTCGAAAAAGCGGCCGGGCGGCCACTCGGCGGTTCGAAGGGCCTCTCAGGCCTTGGGCTGCATCACGAGCGACATCTTGTCCTGAAAGGACTTCATCCTGGCCGGTCCGCGCATCGAGGAAATCGTCTTCTCCGTCTGCCGGATGAGATCGCGGACCGCCTCGACGCCCCGGCCGCGGTCGATCTCCGAGAGGGCCTGCTTGTACGGCCGTTCCACCCCCGGGAGGTTCGATTCGCCGATGGCGATCTCCGCCTCCTGTTTCACCCGCGTACACAGGATCATCAGGATCTTCTTTTCGTCTCCGAGCAACGCGGACGCCGAACCCGGGGAGGCGGCCGGGGGCCGCGTGGCGTCCCGTGACCTCATCTCTACCAGTCCGGCCGTGATCAGCCCGTAGAGAATCTTGGCCGTTTCGAACGAGGACGTCTGGGTGCCGCGCGCGATCTCCTCGACGGTCTTCTTGCCGTCGATCCGGATGACGAGGTTCCACTCGAGGGGAGAGAGGGTCACGGGCTCCGCGTCCCGGGGCAGAAACGCGGGGACGTACTCGACGCCCGGAATCTTCCGAGAAAGGACTTTCCACTCGTCCAGGCGGCGCGCGGACTCCATCAGCAGACTCGTGTTCGACTTATGAATCGTGACCGCGTCGGACTCTTCTCCCGGCGTGAACTGGAAGTCGCCGGAGGACCAGATCGCGAGGGCGTAGATCGCCTCCTCGCCGGAGAGCTCGCCGATCTTCGCGTGCACCATCTGACCATTCTTGAGAAAGATCTGGCCTCGCTCCGTCCCTCGGATCAGCGTAAACAGCCCCGTCTTTCCGGAGACCGAAACCAGCTGAATGATGTCGGGAACGGGGAGCTCCTGGATAGAGCCTTGGAAGGACATGGTTGTGGGCCGGGATGCTAGCAGGGTTGTCGGGGAGAGTTAAGAGTTGAGAGTTGAGCGTCGTTAGGCTCCCGCCTCCTTCGATTCCCGTTTCCCGTTTCCAGTTTCGGGCTCCCGGCTCAATCCGTCTGACCTTGAAGCGGGCGGACCGGCCGCGATCGCCGGGCGGCCTCCCGCCCGGAGCCGCGCGATGTGCGCGCTCCTTCCCGCCTACCGCCTCCCGCTATGCACATGGCATATCGCGACCGCGAGGGCGTCGGCGGCGTCGAGCGGGACGCGGCTGCGCTGCCGGGCGAGCAGCGACAGGACCATCGAGCGGACCTGGGGTTTTTCGGCGTTCCCGTAGCCGACGAGAGCCTTCTTGACGAGCCGGGGCTCGTACTCGAAGACGGGAATCCCGAGCTTCGCCGCGGCGGCGAGAAGAACGCCGCGCGCGTGCGCGAGCTTCAATGCGGACGCGATGTTCTTCCCCGCGAAAATCGTTTCGACCGAGACGGCGGCCGGCCGGCATTCGTCCAGGAGGACGGACGCGCGGCAGAAGAGCATGTCGAGCTTCGCGGAAAAAGACAGAGCCGCGCCGGGCCGGAAGACTCCGCAGCCCTCGAGGACCAGGCGGCCTTCGTCGAAGACGACGACGCCGTAGCCGGTCGCGCTGGTCCCCGGGTCGAAACCGACGATTTTCAATGAGCTGTCAGCCGTCGGCTCTCAGCCCTCAGCTTCAGACTGAAAACTGACAACTGAAAACTATTCGGCTTCCTCGAAATCGAAGTTCGCCCAGACGTGCTGCACGTCATCGTGGTCTTCGAGCGCCTCCATCAGCTTCATCATCTGATCGGCTTTCCGCTGGTCGAGCTGCACTTCCGTCGTCGGAATCATGGAAAGCTCTCCCACGGCCACCGGAATCTTCTTCTCCTCCAGATGCGCCTTCACGGCCGCGAACGAGTCCGGGTCCGTGACCACCTCGTGGTACTGCTCCGTCGAGCGGACGTCTTCCGCCCCCGCCTCGATCGCGGCCTCCATGACAGCGTCTTCGGTCGCCTTGTCCTTCTCGACGGCGATGTAGCCCTTTTTCTGAAAGAGAAAGCGGACCGACCCGGACTCGCCGAGGTTCCCGCCGTTCTTCGAGAAGATCGTGCGGACTTCGGGAAGTGTCCGGTTCCTGTTGTCGGTCATCGCCTCGACGAGGACGGCGACCCCGCCGGGGCCGTAGCCCTCGTACGACACCTCTTCGTAGTTGACCCCGGGCAGCTCGCCGGTCCCGCGCTGGAGGGCGCGCTTGATGTTGTCGGCAGGCATGTTGACGGCCTTGGCGTCGTCGATCGCCTTTCGCAGGCGCGGGTTGCTCTCGGGCGCGCCGCCGCCGAGCCGGGCCGCCATCGTGATTTCCTTGATGAGCTTGGTGAAGATGCGGCCACGCTTGGCGTCCGCCGCGCCCTTCTTGTGCTTGATCGTGCTCCACTTGCTGTGGCCGGACATGCGCGCTCCTCTGAGAGTCGTTCGCCAGCGCTGAATTATATGTAACGGGCCCCTTCTCCCGCTCCGGCTGTTATCCGCCCTCCGAGACTCGGATCACCGGGCCGGCTCAACGGGAGCGGAAGCGAACGAAGGGACCAGGCGAGCGGTCGAGCCCCACCGGGCGAGCCGCTCGCCGGCGCGTGAGCGGGTCCCGAAGAGAGCAGACGCGACGTTCGCCTGCTATCATTCGAAAGACTTTCCAGAAAAATCACCACCGGATGGCAAAAAAGGTCCTCCTGATCGACTACGAGCCGCGCTCGGTGGAGCGCGTGCGGACTCTTCTTCCAGCCCCCGACTACGCCGTGACCGTCGCGAAAGACGGGGAGGAGGGGCTCACCCTCGCCGGCGCGTCGCAATTCGACGTGGTCGTCCTCGGGGGGATGCTCCCCCGGCTTCCCAGCGCCGAGGTCATCCGGGAGATCCGCCGGAAGGGGGGAGCGACGGCGCCCCCGATCCTCCTCGTCGTGACCGGGTACCACGGCTCGAACCCCAAGGCCGACGCGCAGCGTGTCGGAGCCTTCGACATCGTCGTCCGGCCCTATACGGACGAGGTTTTCCTCGGAGCGGTCCGGTCCGCTCTCGACTCCGGGGAGGCCGGAGCCCGGACAATGCGGATTCCGATCGCCGAGATCGCCGCCGCGCAGCCGGCCCTGACGTCGGACGACATCTTCTCGGACGTTCTGGAGGACGTCGCGAGCGACCGGTCCTTCCCCGAGCCGACGCCCCCGCGAGCGGTCATGCCTCCCATGACCGCCGAGGAGCAGATCGAGAAGCGGCTCCGCGAGACGCTTTCAGGGATGGTGGACCGGGCCGCGACCCGCCGTCCCATCGCGCCGCCTCCGCCACCGCCTCCGATGGCGTTTTCGGGGGGCGCGTCACCGGTCAGTCCGCGATTCTCGACGGACGCGGACATCGACCGGATGATCTCCGACACGCTCTCCGGCCTGAAGACGCCCGCCCGGCCGAGACCCGCGCGGGAGGCGACCCCCGAGTTCGGCGTCCAGGTGGAAACTCCGCCGCCGGCCCCGGCGCCGCCCGCCTTCGTCCCTTCGCCGCCACCGGCCCCGGCGCCCGCGGCGTCCGCCGCCCCGCCTCGATCCTCCGAGCCTCAATCGGTGGTCTCTTCGGGCCCGGATCAGTTCGGGCAGTACGAGGTTCTGGAGCGGATCGCCTCCGGGGGGATGGCGGAGCTGTCGAAGGCGCGTCGGTCGGGGGTCGAAGGGTTCCAGAAGATCGTGGCGATCAAGAAGATCCTTCCTCACCTCGCCGACAACGACGAGTTCATCACCATGTTCGCCGATGAGGCGAAGCTCGCCGCGCAGCTGAACCATCCGAACATCGTCCACATCTTCGACCTGGGGAAGATCGAGGCGGGCGGGTACTTCATCGCGATGGAGTTCGTGGACGGGAGAGATCTTCGTTCCCTTCTCCAGTCCGCTCGCGACTTCGGGACCCCGCTCCCCGTGCCCCTGGCGGTCTATGTCGCCTCGAAGATCGCGGCGGCGCTCGACTACGCCCACAGGCGGCGGGACGGCGAAGGGCGGGAGTTAAACGTCGTCCACCGGGACGTCTCTCCGCCGAACATCCTCATTTCCTACGAGGGCGACATCAAGCTCTGCGATTTTGGAATCGCGAAGGCGGCGTCGAAGGCGTCGCAGACGCAGTCCGGGGCCCTGAAGGGAAAAGTCCAATACATGTCTCCGGAGCAGGCGTGGGGACGCCCGATCGACCGCCGCAGCGACATCTTCTCGCTCGGCTGCGTTCTCTTCGAGATGCTGGCGGAACAGAAGCTCTTCCGGGGGGATACGGACCTGTCGGTGCTCGAGAAGGTGCGGGCGGCCCAGGTCGTCGCGCCCTCGACGCTGAACCCGGAAGTCCCGAAGGCGCTGGACGCGATCGTGCTCAAGGCCCTCGCGCGCGAGCCGGAGGAGCGGTACGGCATCGCGTCCGACATGCTCCGGGATCTCGAAGGCGTCCTCTACTCCTACACGCCCGCGCCGGGAAGCGCGGACCTCGCCATCTATCTGCACCGGCTGCAGGGGGAGGAGACAGCGCGGCAGGAGTTGAGGGACCGTGAGGCGTCGCAAGGCGCCCCGCCCGAGCCGGAACGGAAGAAAAAATCGAAGGGCGCTCCCGTGGCGCGGCGAACGGGGTCGACACCCAAGCTCGTCGTTCCGCCGCAGACTCTCGAAGCGGAGGCGGCGATCCCCGCGCTTGCGTCGAAGAAAAAGGAACCGACGAACTCGGGAGTGTTCGGTTCTTTTTCGCCGAAGAAGATCGAGGCGGAGCGCAAGAGCCGCGCCCCGCTGTACGCGATGATCGTGATCGCGGCCCTCCTGCTCGCAGGACTCGCCGTGTGGTTGACGCGCCGCCCCTCGGCGGCGGCTCCGGTCCCGATCAAGCCGACGGCGGTTCCCGCGGCCGCCCCGACGGCAGCGATGCTGCCGGCGGCCGTGACACCGGTGGCGGGCGTCGACCCGAAGGCCATTGAAGAGGAAGTGCAGCGCCAGCTCGCGGCCCGCCGCAAGGAGCTGCAGAAGACGCTGGACAATCAAAAACCCGCGAAGGAATCGGTCCCCGCCGCCGCTGCGAAGAAGGTCGAGGAGCCGCCGCCCGCCGCCGCTCCTGCCGTGACCGCTCACGAGCCCGCGCCCGAGCCCGCCCGGCAACAGGAGCCGGCGCCGCGCGAGAGTCCGCCGGAGCCGACGGCCGTTCCGCCGCCGCCGACGCCGGCCCCGCCGGCGCGCGCCGAGGCGAAGGAGGAGATCACACGCGGCGATCTGGTCGGCCCGGGCGCCGGCGTCGTCGAGCCGAGTCTTCTGTCGACCCCCCGGGTGACGTACCCCGCGATCGCGCGGCAGCAGCGGCTGAACGGAAAAGTCGTCGTGCTCGTTCTGGTGACGGAAGACGGTCAGGTCTCCGAGGCGCGCCTTCAGCAGGGCCTCGCCTCGCGGAGCGGAGTCAACGAGGCGGTGGTCGACGCTGTCCGCAGCTCGAAGTTCCGGGCGGCGACCAAGAACGGCGTCGCGGTCAAGATGTGGCGGACGGTGGTGGTGGACGTCAGGCCGTAGCGGGGCGCAGGACGCCGAAGTATTTTGAAGGCGGATGTGTCAAGCTGCGCGAGTACATTCCAGGCGGGGCGATTTGAGGAGGTCAACGGAGCATGAGTCTTTCTCCGGATCAGAAGAAGTTCTACGAAAACACGCTCTCCGTCACGAAGCGGGAGATCAACGACCTCGAAGGCCTCATTCAGGAGGAGCTGGCGAAGGTCAAGGACCGGCTTGCCGAGCTCCAGAACGCCCAGAAAGCGGCGCGGCAGATGTATGACGCCGCGTGCATGCGCCTCGGCATTCCGAACGATCTCGAAGAAGCCGAAGCCCAGGGCTGATCCCTCCCCCGGCCGGGAGGATGCTCGCATGGCTCCTGGAGCCGAGGCGGTCCCCCATGCCGCGCGCCCGGTGCACGCGCTCCTTCTCGCAGTCGCGGTTCTCGGCGCCGCGCACTGCCGGCAGAACGGACCTCCGCCGCCCGTCCCGAAACCGCAGGCCCGGCCCGCGCGGCGTGTCGTCGCCCTCGCGCCCAATCTGACGGAGATCGTGTTTGCGCTCGGCGCGGGCTCGACACTCGTCGGCGTTTCCGAATACTCGGATTTCCCGGAGGCCGCGCGCTCCCTCCCGCGCGTCGGGGGCCTCGAGGTGAGCGCGGAACGGGTCGCGTCGCTGGCTCCCGACCTCGTGCTCGCCACCGCGGAGGGGGGCAACCGCAAGGGCGCGGTTTCGGCCCTCGAAGCCTCCGGAGTTCCCGTGCTGGTCGTGCCGGGCGGGTCCCTCGACGAGGTCTTGTCCGGCATCGTTCTCGTCGCCGGACGGCTCGGCCGCGACGCCGACGCGGAGCGTCTGACGGCCTCCCTGCGCGGGCGGCGCGAGGCCGTGCGCCGGTCGGTCGCCGCCGGGCCCCGTCCTCGAGCGGTGCTACTCGTCTGGCCCGACCCGCCGTCGGCGGCCGGCGGCGGCACGTTCCTAAACGACGTGCTCACCGAAGCCGGCGCCCGGAACCTGCTCTCCGGCCGGCCGGGCTGGCCCGTGATCTCGGGCGAGTGGCTCGCGACCGCGCCGATCGAAGTGGCTGTGGTTCCCGACTCCCCTGAGAACCGGCCGGTATTCGACCGCGCCTTCGCTTCGGGCGCCCTCTCGCGCGGCGCCATCCGGGCCGCGCGGCTCGTCCGCGTCGACGAGTCCTCCCTGACGCGTCCCGGGCCGCGTGTCTTCGACGCCCTGGAGCAGCTCGCGCGAGGTCTCTCGCGTTGAGAGCGCGCGGCCCTGCCCTGTGGTTGACGGCTGCGGCGATTCTCGCCGGCTGCCTCGTCCTCGGAGTGTCCGTCGGCGGCGTCCGCCTTTCGCCTTTCGCGGTCTGGTCGGGCGCGGGACCCGAGGGGGAGACCGCCCGTCTCATCGCGTCGATACGTATTCCCCGCGTCGCGCTCGCGGCCCTGGTGGGCGCCTGCCTCGCGCTCGCCGGCGCGGCCCTCCAGGCCCTGCTCAAGAACCCGCTCGCGGATCCCTTCCTGCTCGGCACTTCCGGGGGCGCCGCGACCGGCGCCGCTCTCGCGAGCCTCCTCGGCGTCTCGCCCCTCCTCTCGCCGGGCGCGGCGTTTGCCGGCGCCGTGGTCTCCTCGATCGGCGTCGCCGCCCTGGCGCGCCGCGGCGGACGGCTCGACCTGCAACGCCTCCTGCTCGGCGGGTTGATCGCGAACGCCTTCTTTTCCGCGATCCTGCTCGGCGTCTTTTCTCTCGCGTCCTCGGAGACGGCGAGGACGATGCTCTTCTGGATGATGGGAAGTCTCGCGGACGCGTCCCCGCAGAAGCCCCTGGCGCTGCTGCCCTACGCTCTCGTCGGCGCCGCGGCGCTCCTCGGCTCCGCATCGCGCCTCAATCTTTTCTCCGTGGGCGAGGAGAACGCGGCGGCGCTCGGCGTCCACACCGAGCGGTCAAAAGCGGTGATCTTCCTGGCCGCATCTCTGCTGACCGGCGCGGCCGTCGCCTTCGCGGGCGTGATCGGATTCGTCGGGCTGTTGGTTCCGCATGCCGCCCGCAGCGTCGTCGGGAACGACCAGCGGACCCTCCTGCCGCTCTCCGCGATTTCCGGCGCGGCGCTTCTCGTCGCCGCCGACGCCGTTTCCCGTGCCGTCGCGGCCCCATCTGAGCTCCCCATTGGCGCCGTGACCGCCGCGATCGGCGCGCCCATCTTCGTCTACCTGCTCCTGCGAACGCCGTGACCGCGCCGGTCCGTCTCGAGGCGCGCGCGCTGACGGCCGCCTACGGACCAAACCCCGCGTTGCGCGGGCTCGACGCGCTGTTTCACGCGGGCGAGATCGTCGCGATCCTGGGGGAGAACGGATCCGGAAAATCCACCCTTCTCAAGGTCATCGCGCGGATCGTCTCGCCGGACAGCGGCGAGCTGCTGTTTGACGGCCGGCCTCTCGCGGCGATTCCGCGACGGGAGACGGCGCGCCGCGTCGCGTACGTCGCGCAGAGCGCGGACCTCGTCTTTCCGATCCGAAGCCTCGACCTCGTGCTGCAGGGCCGGGCGCCCCATGGCCGCGGGTTCTCGGCGGACTCGGCGGAGGACCGGTCGCGGGCGCTCGAGGCCATGCAGGCCTGCGACGTGGCCGGGCTGGCCGACCGGGATGCCTCGGCTCTTTCCGGCGGCGAACGGCGCCGCGTGTTCCTCGCCCGCGCGCTGGCGCAGGAGGCCGAGGTCTGGCTTCTCGACGAGCCGACCTCCGGCCTCGATCCTCGACACAGGATCGACTTCCTGGACGTGCTCGTGCGGGAGCACCGCGCGCGATCGACGACGGTCCTGCTGGTCACCCACGAGGTGGATCTCGCGCTCTCGCTCGCGGACCGCGTCCTTCTCCTGCGGGACGGCCGGGTCCTGGCCTCGGGGACTCCGCAGGAGGCGCTGACGCCCGAAACGCTGAAGCAGGTTTTCGACGTCGAGGCGCGCGTGGACCGCGACGCGAGCGGGCACCGGCGGGTGATGTGGGTGGGGAGGACCGGGCCCTGACGGGGCGTCCGGCGGGGTAGGATCGGCGTTCCCCATGTGGTTCAAGAAGGAAAAGCCGCCGAAGGAGCCTCGCGAAGGGCGGCCCAGCAAGGTTCCCGAGGGGATCTGGGTCAAGTGCGATAACTGCCGCGAGATCCTCTACAACAAGGAGCTCGCCCGCAACTTCAAGATCTGCC
>JBDUBP010000171.1:0-3814 GCA_040004075.1 Acidobacteriota bacterium
AGAGGAGATCGCGAACCTCGCCACCTTTCTCCTGTCGGACCTCTGCCCGTACCAGACCGGCGATTGCGTCACCATGGACGGAGGCGAATGGATCGCGGGCGCGGGCGAGTTCTCGGACTACCGCAAGATCCCGCGCGAGACCTTCAAAGCCGCGCTGGCGGCGATGCGCCCGAAGAAATAGCCCGCGCCGACCCCCGGCGCGCGGGTCGGGATAGAGTCAGCCAAAATTTCTCGCCTCGGAAAACAAGGAGCCTCAGTCGCGGACGGCACGGCCGGTCGCGGCCGGCATTTCTGGGGCGACGTGGGTGACGTTCACCCGAGGAGGCACCATGAAACGCTGGATTTCACTCACCCCCGTGGTCTTTGCTCTCGTTTTCTTCACCGCTTCGTCCGCCCGGCCCCAGGCGGCCAGACAGGACGCGAAGCCGATGGCGCGCGCCCGCGTCTCCCTGTATCGCATCGCGCCCGGCAAGCACCTGGAATTTCTGAAGTGGTTGGCCGACACCGATTCCGACGCAAAGGAAGCCGGCATGGCGGCCTCCCAGATCTACGCCCACACGGACGGCGACGCCTGGGACTACCTTGGAATCGCTCCTGACATGACCCCCGAGCAGCAGAAAAAGGTGGACGAGGTCGCGAAGAAGCACGGCCGCAAGACGGGCTTCGCGTCGGGCCTCGAGTTCCGCGCGTTCGCCTCGTGGCACACCGACACGTTCGCCAACGGCCCGACCACCGCGGCGGAGCTCGTCGCGGCCGCGGGCAGGTAGACAGAAGGCCTCGGCCGGCATCCTGGCCTACCCGCGGGCCCCTTCACCCCAATCCTCTCCCCGAGCGCGGGGAGAGGGGGCTCCCTGGCCTCTCACCCGCGGTGGCGGAGTGAACGGAGGGACGAGGCGAGCGGTCGAGGCCGCATCCGGCCGAGCCGCTCGCCGGTGCCTTCGCCGGCGGGAAGCACGTCCCGGGGCGAGCGCAGGCGCGGTTTAGTCGGCGTCGCCGACGCGAGGCGTGACGACTGTGCCCGCGATCTCGGGAACGTCGCCCGTCTTGAACGCATCCGCGAGAAAGTCCGCGAGCTCGCGTTTGTGCACGTTGGCGTTGCCGGTCGCGGGCGACGCGGACGCGGCGCGGCCCGCGTAACGCAACCGCGCGCCCGGAGGAAGCAGCTCCGCCAGGCGCAGCGCGACGAACGTCCACGGTCCCATGTTGCGCGATTCCTCCTGCACCCAGGCGACGTCCTTCGCCGCCGGAAAGGAGGCGAGTGCCCGGCGCAGCTCCTCCGCCGGAAACGGATAGAGCTGCTCGAGTCGCAGGATCGCGGTTTCGGTGTCATGCCGCTCGTCCCGAGCCGCCTTCAGGTCGTAGAAGACCTTCCCCGTGCAGAGAAGGACCCGGCGCACCGCCTGGCGGTCGCGCACGGCCGGGTCGTCGAGGAGCGCGCGGAAGGCGCCCCCCGTCAGGTCCTCGAGAGGGGAGAAGGACGCCGGCTGCCGCAGCAGACTCTTGGGCGTGAAGAGGACGAGCGGCTTCGGTCTCGGCTGGCGCACCTGGCGACGCAGCAGATGGAAGTACTGGGCCGGAGTCGTCAGGTTGCAGACCTGGATGTTGTCGTCGGCGCAGAGCTGCAGATACCGCTCGATGCGCGCGCTCGAATGCTCCGGGCCCTGCCCCTCGTAACCGTGCGGCAGCAGGAGCGTCAGCCGGGAGTTCTCGCGCCACTTGTCCTCGGCCGACACGATGAACTGGTCGACGATGACCTGCGCCCCGTTGGCGAAGTCGCCGTACTGCGCCTCCCACAGGACGAGCGCGTCCGGCCGCTCGACGCTGTAGCCGTACTCGAAGCCGAGAACGCCCATCTCGGAGAGCGGGCTGTTGAAGATGTGAAACGGCGCCTGGCCGCCCTGCTCGCCCCCGAGGTGGCAAAGAGGAATCCAGTCGGTGTCCGTCTGCGTGTCGTGAAAGACGATGTGCCGCTGCGAGAACGTCCCACGCGCCGTGTCCTGGCCGGACATGCGGATCAGGGTGCCTTCGAGCAGGATCGAGCCGAACGCGAGCCCTTCCGCGGTCGCCCAGTCGAGGGGAAGGGAACCCTCCGCCATCTTTGCCCGGCGGGCGAGCTGCTGCACCATCTTCGGGTTGAGGTTGAAAGCCGGGGGCACGGTCGTCAGCGCGCGGCCGATCCGGCCCAGGACTTCTCGCGCGACGCCTGTCGGCACTTCTTCGACGCGGCCGGTCTCGCCCACGTGCGGCGGCGGGCTCGGAAGGCCGCTGCGCTTGCCGGCCTCGTTTGCCGCGGTCAGCGCCGCCTCGTACGCCGCGATCTGGCCGGCCTCCATCTCCGCGACCTCGGCCTCCGTCAGGACGCCCTCGCGGGCGAGACGC
This sequence comes from Acidobacteriota bacterium, assembly GCA_040004075.1. Taxonomy (GTDB): domain Bacteria; phylum Acidobacteriota; class Thermoanaerobaculia; order UBA5066; family Gp7-AA6; genus JALYUA01. Next base: position 2,380 of record JBDUBP010000171.1, read on the forward strand.
CGCGCGTAGAGGGTCCGCACGCCGGGATGCTCCTGGATGCGGCGATACATCAGCGGCTGCGTGTACGTGGGCTCGTCGCCCTCGTTGTGCCCGTGGAGCCGGAAACCGATCAGGTCGACGACGACGTCCTTGTGAAACTCCTGCCGGTAATCGAGCGCGATCTGGAGGACGCGATACGCGGCTTCCGGGTCGTCGCCGTTGACGTGGAAGATCGGCACCTGGTTGATCTTGGCCACATCCGTCGAGTACAGGGAGGAGCGGCCCGACGCCGGATTGGTGGTGAATCCGATCTGGTTGTTGACGACGAGGTGCAGGGTCCCGCCCGTGCGGTATCCGCGAAGCTGGGCGAGATTGAAGACTTCCGCGACGATGCCCTGCCCGGCGAAAGCCGCGTCGCCGTGAAGGAGAACGGGAAAAATCTTCGACCACGCCTCCTCCCGCGGCAGCCCCGTGCGGTCCTGCTTGGCGCGCACGAGACCCTCGACGATCGGATCGACCGCTTCGAGGTGCGACGGGTTAGAGGGCACGGAGACCGCGATCTCGCGGCCGCTCGCCGTCTTTCGCCGGGCTCGCGCGCCCTGGTGATATTTGACGTCCCCTTCGTCGGCCGGAAAGTCGGGGTGCACGGTGCCCTGGAAGCCTGAAAAGATCCGCTCCGCCGCGTTCCCGACGACGTTGGCCAGTATGTTCAAACGCCCGCGATGCGTCAGCCCCATCGACACTTCCTCGATTCCCCGGGCGGCGGCGCCCTCGAGCAGCTGGTCGAGAAAGGCGATGGCGGTCTCGCTCCCCTCGATCGAATACCGCCTCTGCCCGAGGAAGCGCGTCCCGAGGAAGCGCTCGAACGTCTCGGCGGCGATCAGCTTCTCCAGGAGCCCCTTGCGGACCTCCGCGTCGAGCGGCTCGGCAGGAGCCCCGACCTTCCGGCGCACCCACTCCTTCTCCACCGGACTCGAGATGAAGCGGTACTCGATCCCGACCTTCCCGCAGTAGACCCGCCGCATCAGGCCGACGATCTCCCGCAGCGGCATGTGCTCGCGCTGGGCGAGTCCGCCGGTCCAGAAGGGACGGTCGAGGTCCCAGATCGTGAGCCCGTACGTTTCGAGATCGAGCTCGGGGTGGTGCTGCACCGGCGTCAACCGGAGCGGGTCGATGTCGGCAATCAGATGGCCGCGGACCCGGTACGCGTTGATCAGCTCCAGGACCCGGGCCTGCTTTTCGATCTCGGCGCTGCGGGAGTCGGAAAAGAGCCCCGGGTTGTTGTCCCGGGCCCAGTGCAGCGGCTCGTACGGGATCGAGAGGTCCGAGAAGACTCCCTCGTAGAACTCGTGCTTTCCGAGCAGAAGCTCTTCGATCCGCGCGAGGAAGAGACCCGACTCCGCGCCCTGGATGATGCGGTGGTCGTAGGTCGACGTGAACGTGACGACCTTGCTGA
>JBDUBP010000118.1:0-3780 GCA_040004075.1 Acidobacteriota bacterium
TCGACGAGCCGCTCGAGCTCGTCTAGGTGCTCCTCGGCGAGCACCCGCGGAGTCGCGCGGTTGGAGACGCCGACCAGAAGCACCTTCTCGCCGCGAGTGTTCGCCATGCCGCTATTCAATCATTGCCCTCCCCCATGAGAGAATTTCGCGGTGCCCCTTTCCGAACGTGAGCGCGTGCTGGGCGAGCGGCTCGAGGAGCTCTACCGGGCGTACGGGCCCGAGACGCGCGATTCGGATCCCATCGTCTTCGTCGGGCGCTACGAATCCGCGGCGGACCGGGAAGTGGTCGGCTGGATTGCTTCGGCCTTCGCGTACGGCCGCGTGGCGACCATTCAGGCAAACGTGGCGCAGATCCTGGCCGCGCTCGGACCGCGGCCCTCGGCGACTCTGGACGGCCTCGACGATTTCGCCGCCTTCGTCCGCGAATCGCTCCCCGGATTCCGCCACAGATTCCACGGCCCCCGGGACGCCGCCGCTCTTCTGTTCGCCATCGCCAGCGCCCGGCGGCAGGCGGGCTCCGTCGGGGCGTTCTTCCAGCGGGAGATTCGTGGCGGCGAGAAGGACGTCGCTGGCCTCCTCTCGCGCGTGGTCGGCCGAATCGAAGCCCTCGACTACCGGCCGGCTCTCGGCGTCCGGGCGCTGCCCGCCCGGCATCCCGCCCGGTTCTTCTTCCCGGATCCTTCGGCGGGCTCCGCCTGTAAGCGGTGGAACCTCTACCTGCGGTGGATGGTCCGCAAGGACCTGCTCGATTTCGGCCTCTGGCCGGAGATCTGCCCCTCCCGGCTCGTCATCCCGACCGACACGCACATCCATCTCGTCGCCCGGCGGCTCGGCCTCACCCGCCGGCGCTCGGCGGACTGGCGCACGGCGCGCGAGATCACGGACCGCCTCGCGCGCTTCGACCCCGCGGACCCCGTGAGGTTCGACTATGCGCTCTGCCGCATCGGTATTTTCGGAATCTGTCAGCCGAGCGCCGCACGATCGCGCTGCCTGGAATGCGCCGCCCGCGAGGCCTGCGCGACAGGACGGCGCCGCGCCGCATGAGCCTCCGCACCCGGCCGCTCGTTTCGATCGGATTCGCCGTGCTCCTGGCGGCGGTGTCGGCAGTCTTCCTTCGTTCCTTGAAGCCGCCCGACTCTCCTTCCGGCAGCCTCGCCTTCCTCTCCGCGGCAAAGGCGCTGCCCATCGTCGACCGCCAGGGAAAGGTCACGGACCTGACCCGCCAGAAGGGCCGCCTCCTGGTGATCCACTTCTGGGCGACCTGGTGCCCTCCGTGCGTCGAGGAGATTCCGGCCCTCTCCCGGTTCTGGGACCGCTACAAGAACCGGGCGGACATCGCTCTGTACTCGGTGTCGGTGGACAAGGACTGGAAGGTGGTCGAGGAGTTCAACCGGAAGAACCCCAACGGCCTGCCCCTCTACCGCGATCCCGATTCGGCGACGGCCCAGCGATTCGGCACGAGCCAGTACCCGGAGACCTACATCACCAACAAGGCGGGCCGGGTTCTCTACCGGGTCCAGGGAGCGGTCGACTGGAACGACGCCGAGATCCAGAAGCGGATCGACCAGCTGTTGAGCGGGGGGTAGAGCTCTCAGCTGTCAGCGCTCAATTTTCAGTCTTCAGTTCGAGGTTTCAGGAGGGCCGTCGGACGGCGAGTGCTGCGGATCGATTCCCGATCTGGTTGACCGCGGACTACCGCGGCCGTCTCGCTCCCCTTGGTCGCTCGGCTCCCCGGTTCCCGACTTCCGCTCCGGATTCGGCTTGATGCCGGGCGTCCTCAATAACCACAGAAACACGAGGACTCCGGCGGCGGAGAAGCCGATGCTCGCCCAGTAGTAGGCGAGGCTTTCGTCGGCGGGCATCTCCGCCCGGCTACTGCCCGCCGGACGCCGCGGAGCGCGCGCCCGAAGCCTGCGGCGACGCCGGCCGCTCCGCCGCCCTCTTCCCTGCCGGGGCCGCCGGACTCCGCCGTGCTCCCGCCGTAGCGGCCGCCGCGGCGCCGGCGTCGAGGGCCCCGGGCGGCGAGGCCGCGGGGGCGGTTCCTCCGTTGATGCCGATCGACCAGACGTAATCGCGCAGCGCGGCGGTGACCGCGTTGGGGTCCGAGAGGAACGTCTTCGCCGCGTCGTCCCCGCCGAGGATCCGCGCGTACTCCTCCCGGTCTTTCGCGAACGCGGGCGCGTCGATCATTCCGCCGAGAGGAGACGTGCGCTTGCCGTCGTCGGCCTTCGGAAAGTTGGTCGGCATGCGTGTCCCCGGCATCCACTCGTCCGGACGGCGGATCCAGTCGTTGATCCAGTCGTGCCGCAGGCGCGTCGATGCCATCTGGAGGTTCGGGGCGAGATTCGATTTGTCGAGGCCCGGCGCGTTCATCTCCTGGTCGCTGCGGGGGTGACACTGCTTGCACTTCAGGAGCTCGAACGTCTTCTTTCCAGCCGCCCAGCGCGCCGGCGCCGTCTCGTATCCGGCGACTAGGAATGGATACTGCGCGCGGTCCAGAAAAGCGAAGTAGCGGGTCAGATCGTTCAACTCGCGCTCGGAAAACCCGAACGTCGGCATGTGGACCTGGAGCCAGGGCCGGATCTCTCCCGTCTTCGGCGCTTTCAGGAAGGCGAAGAGCCAGTTGCTCTGAACCTTGGCGCCCTCGCCCTGGATGATCGGAGGCGCGAGCGACGTGTCGGGGACGAGCGAGCGGAAGGATCCGCCGAACCCTTCGATGATGTGGCATCCCTGGCAGTTGTTGTTCTTGACGATGCGGCGGCCCCGCTCGATCGCGGACTCCTGGCCGTTCAACTCCTTGACCGCGGCCGCCGAGGCATTCAGTTTCTGAAAACCGAGGACCACCGTGACGAGCTCCTCCTGCTCCTCCGGCGAGAGCCGGAAGTTCGGCATCCGCAGCTTCTCCTCCCATCCGCGCGCGCGGTCCCGATCGAAGATCCGCGGCGCGGCAAGCTTCGTCTGGAACCAGTCTTCGCGCGTGTGCCCGAGGTGCACGAACCCGAAGTCGAGGCGGTGGACGGCTTTGGATCCCTCCTCGGTCAGCTCGGTGCCGATCGGCTTGGCGTCTTCGAACCCGGGGATCTTGTGACACGCGTAGCAGCCGTAGTGCGCGATCAGCTTCTCCCCCGCGTAGACCTCTTTCGCGTGGAGGTCCATGCGCGCGAGATCCGCCTTCGCGTCGAAAAGCGTCTTGTTCGACATCTCGAAGTAGAGCGCGATCTTTTCGAGGGTCTGCGGATCCGTCCGCGGAAGCTCCTGCGTGTCGAACCCGGGCCGGCTCTTGAGCGTCGAGAGGTACTCGGCGACGTCCAAGGCCTCCGCGTCGGTCAACCGGACGTTCGGCATCTTCGTTTCGGGGTTCCAGGCCTTGGGATCCTTGATCCACTGGTAGAGCCAGTCGCGGCTGACCTTCGCGCCCACCCCGGCGAGGTTCGGGCCGAACTGCCTGTAGGTGCCCACCAGGTCCCGAGGCGCGTTCGGATCCACCATGTGGCAGCCCATGCAGCCGCGATCCGCCAGGAGCTGCTGGCCCCGGCCCGAGTCCCCGCGCCCCGAGACCGCGGGAATGGCAGCCGTCCGGGATTTTTCGAAGAGATAGGCCACGATCGAGTTGACCATCGCGTCGTTCTCGATGCGCCCCTGGACGTTCATCTTCTGCTGCGCCGACGTGGGCTTGTGGGGCCCCGACACGTTGACGAAGTTCTCCTGATAGAAAAACGTCGGCATCTTGGTGTTCGGCCGGAACGATGCCGGGTTCATCACCCACCGCGTCGTCCAGTC
>JBDUBP010000191.1:0-12745 GCA_040004075.1 Acidobacteriota bacterium
CATCCCGCCAGCGCCGAGCAAGCCCAGCATCTCGTACGGGCCCAGCCGCGTATGCACTGAGACGGTCATAGGATCACCGGAGAATCCTATCGTGGGACGCCCGCGGAGCTTCTCCTGGTAGTCACTTGCGGAGCCAGTTTTCCTGGTCTCCGGCGAATTCCCTGCCGAACTCTTAGAAGCCTTATCCCCTCGACGATCGGAACGCCGGACCTGGGCAATACGCTCGACGCCCTTCCGGCCGGGCGCGCGATCGAGTCGGCAGTGAGGCGCGCGTTCGACTGCTCGATCGACCGAATCTGAGTCGTCCTACGCGGCCGCCGGTGCGCTTCGATCGGCTCCCTCCGGATCGAAGATGTCCTCGATCAGCGGGTCGAACAGGCGGGCGATCTTGAACGCGAGCGGAAGGCTGGGGTCGTACTGTCGGGTCTCGGGCCTGTGGACCGCCTGACGCGAGACTCCGAGCCCGTCGGGTGACGTCAGACATCGGAGGACTCACTCCTCACGGCGCCGCGCTCGTCGGGTCTCTCAGAATCTCTGCCAGGTTCTCCCGGTCGATGTTCCCGCCGGAGATGACGCAGACGATCTTCCCCCTCCCGCCTTTTGCCGCCAGCGCCGCAGCGAGCGGGGTCGCGCCGGCGCCTTCCGCCACGACGCGCGCACGTTCGATCAAGAGGCGCACCGCCGAGCGGACCTGCGCGATTGAGACGACGAGGGAGCCGGCGAGCACCGTGCTCGCGAGCGGCCACATCTCGGCGAGCAGCGTCCGGGCGCCGATTCCGTCGACGAAGCTGGGCGCATAGGCCGTCTCGACGGGATGCCCGGCCGCGAGGGACGCGGTCAGGGGAGCCGCCGTCTCGACTTCGCACGCGAAAGTCTTCGCGGGGGACCCGCTCCCGGACAACGCCATGGCGATTCCGCACGAGAGCCCGCCCCCTCCATAGGGAACGAGGACGGCATCGACGTCCGGAAGGTCCTCGAGGATCTCGAGCCCGATCGTCCCGTTGCCCGCGATGACGGCCGGGTCGCTGACCGGATGCACGAAGAACCCGGCGCCGTCCGGGTGGCCGTGATCGACGAGGGTCTGCCACCAGCGGTCGAACGGCAGCTTCACGATCGTCGCGCCGAGCCGCTCGATCGCGGCGAGCTTCGTCGCCGGAGCGTGCTCGGGAACGATGACGGTGCAGCGCACTCCCATGCGCCGGGCGTTCCAGGCCACGCCCTGCGCCATGTTGCCGGCGCTCGCCGTGACCACGCCGCCGCGCAGCGACTCCGGGGCGGCGAGGCGCATCGCGTTGGCGGCACCCCTCAGCTTGAACGACCCGATCGGCTGCAGGTTTTCGAGCTTCAGCCAGATTTCGCCGCCGGGGACGTCCGCGGCAAGCGGAACGAGAGGCGTCCGGAGGATCGCATCGGCGATGCGCTCCCGCGCGGAACGGATATCTTCGATCGCGATGGGCTCAATCGGCCGCATCGCGCGCGCCTCCCAGGTCGAGCTCGACGACGTCCGGCTCCCCGCGCGCGCGGTCCGCGAGGAACCGCGCGCAGGCGACGTCCTCCACCGCGAGGCCCACCGACTTGAAGAGCGTGATCTCGTCGGCGGACCTTCGGCCCGGCGCGTTTCCGATGAGAACGTCTCCGATCTCCGCGACGATGTGCTCCTCGCCGACGGCCCCTTCGTTCCTCGGGATCACGAAGTCTCCCGCCTCGTTCGACGCGGACTCCCGCCGGTCGACGTACAACCGGGAACGTTGAACGGCCTCCGTGTCGAGCTCGCGCGCCGAAGCGACGCTCGACCCCACCGCGTTGACGTGCGTCCCGGGCGCCAGCCACTCTCCCGCGAGCACCGGCTCCCGGGAAGAGGTGGCGACGCAGACGATCGCCGCGCCGAGGACGGCCTCGCGGACGGAAGGGGAGGGCTCGACCGGGATGTCCCAGCGCGCCGACTCGCGGCGCGCGAACCCGGCGGCGCGGGCGGGATCCCGGCTGACGACGCGCACCCGCCGGATGGGCCGCACCGCCAGCATGGCCTCGAGGTGCGTCCTCGCCTGGACTCCCGATCCGACGAGCGCGAGCTCGGCCGCGTCCTCGCGCGCCAGCGCCCGGGTGGCGGCGCCGGAGACGGCCGCCGTTCGGATCGCCGTGATCGAGGTCGCGTCGAGGATGGCGGACAGGCTGCCCGTCTCGGCGTCGAAGAGGAGGACGGCGCCCTGATGCGAATCGCGGGCGGTGCCTTCGTTCGTCGGGAAAAACGTGACGACCTTGACGCCGAGCGCCCTCTCCACGCCCAGAAACGCCGGCATGAGGCCGAGCGCGCCCGTCCTTCCGGGGAGCCAGAGGATCGATCGCAGGGGAAGGAGCGTCTCTCCGCGGGAGAGGGACGCGAGCACGCTTTCCATCAGGGAGATGCAGCGATCCATCGGAAGAAGGCGGGTCACCTGCCGCTGCCCGACGATCAAGGTGGAGATGGAGGTCCCTCCGGCGCCGGATCTTATCCGGGCGAGGGAGCGTCCTGCGCGACGCGACACTTGGATGCGCCGCGAGGAAGGGTTGGGTCAGCCTGGCCAGCCGACGGCCGAAGCGGACAGTTGAGAGCCGATAGCTGAGAATGGGTTCCCCCGGGAGGCGCATGGCAACCTTCTTTCCCGAATCGCGAGTCCGGTCGTGACCTCTTCGGTCCTGGAAGGAACGGGCGAGACCGCGACCTTCGAGGAGGAGCTCGTCACTCGAATAGGCCGCCTCCGGGCCGCCGTGGACGCCCGCGGGTCGCTCGTCCGGCTCGAATTTCAGGGTCCCGCCTCCGGGACGGCAACGCCGGCGAAGGCTGCGGGCTCGCCCTGCGAAGACGTGCGCCGACAGCTCGCGGAGTATTTCGAGGGGCAGCGGACCTCCTTCGACCTGCCGCTGGCTCCCGCGGGGACGGTCTTCCAGCGCCGCGTCTGGGAGGAGCTGGTGCGAATTCCGTTCGGCGAGCGCCTGACCTACGGCGAGCTGGCCCGGCGCCTCGGGAGGCCGGCGGCGTTCCGGGCGGTCGGCGCGGCAAATGGCGCGAACCCGATCGCGATCGTGATCCCCTGTCACCGCGTCGTCGGAAGCGACGGATCTTTGACCGGTTACGGCGGAGGGTTGCCGCTCAAGCGGTGGCTGCTGGATCACGAGGGCGGCAGGCGGAAGGCGGAAGGCGGGAGGCGGACACGATGAAATCGGCGCCCGCGGCGCTCGAGGGCTCGGAGGACGGGTTCCGTGGCTAGATACTGGTGGGAATGCCTCTCGTGCGGTGAGAGGCCGACCTGGCCGGCCGTTTGCGGCTCTCGAAGCGTCGCGGCCTTCATCTGGGATGAGCTGGCTCCGAGCGACTGGGACCAGCGGCTTCTGCTCCGCAAGTGCCAGTGCAACCGCCGATCGCTTCGGATCACCTACCGTTTTCGAGGCAGCGATCCCGAGCGGATCAGTGTCAGGCACATCGTCGGGCTCACCGCCGACGGCGGGTATCTGCCGATGCTCTGGGAAACGTTCCGGCACTCCGCTCCCTCCAGAAGATGGGTGGACTTCAAGTACCAGAGGGGCCGGAGTCCCTGGGGCCTGACAAAGCGGCTTGTTCTGGAAAGAAGGGAACTCGCGCGTCTCCTGCGAGCTTACGAACACGCGACGGGCGCCGCGGTCGCTCCCCGCCGGACGAAGCCGATCGTGGCTCGCGCCACCAGAATCAGAGAGCACGGGCGGGTGCACGCCGACATCCGGACTGGCGGAGGGCGCGATGGCTCACCTTGACTTCGGGGGCGTGGCCGATCTCGGCGCTCCGAAAACGGCGCTCGATGATCCGCCACGGACCTGTGAAGTGACGCATGCTCATCGACACCCTTCAGCTCGTCGGAGAAGAGTGGTAGAACTTTTCGTGGGCTGGCGGCTGTGGCCCGTCGAATTCGGGCTTTCGCGCCGAAGACAGAGGGGGGAACCGTGACGAGACCACCGCACGAGGACGAGAGGCAGGAAGGGCGCGACGACGTCGTCGAGGCGAGAACCGACGCGACCGCTTCCGACGGGCTCGACCGCCGGACGTTCATCGGGGTGTCGATCGGGGCCGTCCCGGTTCTCGGCTGGGCCGCCGCGGGAGCGCGCGTCGCGCGCACGAGCGGGCCGAGCGGGACAGGAGGCGCGGCCGCCGCGGGGGCGATCCCCGTCGCGCTCCGTGTCAACGGCGTGGAACGCAAGCTGATACTCGACCCCCGCGTCACGCTCCTGGAGGCGCTGCGCGAAGACCTAGATCTGACGGGGACGAAGGAAGGCTGCGACCACGGCCAGTGCGGGGCCTGCACGGTTCTGATCGACGGCCGCCGCGTGCTTTCCTGTCTCACGCTGGCCGTCGCCGCGGGAGGACCCCGCGCGATCACGACGATCGAGGGCCTGGCGAAGGGCGGCGAGCTTCATCCCGTCCAGGCGGCGTTCCTGAAGCACGACGGGTTCCAGTGCGGGTACTGCACTCCGGGCCAGATCATGTCCGCCGTCGGGCTCCTCTCGGAAGGTTGCCCGTCCGATCCGGCGGAGATCCGCGAATGCATGAGCGGCAATATCTGCCGCTGCGGCGCGTATCCCAACATCGTGGCGGCCGTCCAGGAAGCCCGAGGGGCCGGGAAGGGAGGTCCGGCATGACGCCGTTCACCTACAGCCGCGCCTCGAGCCCGAAGGAAGCCGTCGCCGCGGTCTCCCGGGACCCGCGCGCCGCGTTTCTGGGCGGCGGCACGACTCTCGTCGATCTCATGCAGCTCGAAGTCGCCCATCCGGGACGGCTCGTCGACATCAACCCGCTGGACTTGACGCGCATCGAGCCGCTCAAAAGCGGCGGGATCCGCGTCGGCGCGCTGGTGCGGAACAGCGACCTCGCGAAGGACCCCGCGATCCGCCGCCGGTATCCGGTCTTGTCCGAGGCGATTCTTTCCGGCGCGTCCGCCCAGATCCGCAACATGGCCACCACCGGAGGAAATCTTCTCCAGCGGACGCGGTGCCAGTACTTTCGCGACGTTCACTCGCCGTGCAACAAGAGGGAGCCAGGAAGCGGGTGCGCCGCGCTCGACGGATACAACCGGATCCACGCGCTGCTCGGCACGAGCGACAAGTGCATCGCGACGTTTCCGGGCGACATGCCGGTGGCGCTCGCCGCGCTCGGCGGGGTGGTGCGGACGCGGCGCGGAGACGGGACGGAGCGCCAGATCCCGCTCTCCGACTTCTACGTCTCGTACGGAGAAGACCCGGCGCGGGAGACCGTTCTCGCGCATGGCGAGCTCATCACAGCCGTCGACCTGCCGGCCGACGGCTGGCTCGCGCGCTCGCACTATCTGAAGATGCGCGACCGCGCGAGCTACGAGTTCGCGCTCGCGTCCGCCGCCGTCGCCCTCGACGTCGCCGACGGCAGGATCCGGCAGGCCCGGGTCGCGTTGGGGGGCATCGCGACCAGGCCCTGGAGGTCCGCCGAGGCCGAGAAGGCGCTGGCGGGCGCCACTCCCGGCGAGGTTGCGTGGAAAGCGGCGGCCGAGGCGGCGCTCTCCGGCGCCAGGCCGCGCAAGCACAACGCCTTCAAGGTCGAGCTCGCCAAACGCACCCTCGCGCGCGCGCTCGCGACCGCGGCCGCCCTGGCGGTCGCATGACCGCCGCGCCCTCGACGGTCGCATGACCGCCGCCGTCGGACAGCCCATCGACCGCGTCGACGGCCGCGCGAAGGTGACCGGCGCGGCAAAGTACGCGGCGGAGTTTCGCCCGAACCGCCTCGCGCAGGCCGTCGCCGTGCAGAGCACGATCGCCCGAGGGAGCGTCGTCTCGATCGACACGGCCGCCGCGAGCCGGGTTCCCGGCGTCCTCGCGGTGCTCACGGCGGCCAACGCCCCGAAGCTGAAGTCGTTGAAGGAAGGCGGTCCTTCGGGCGGCCACGCGGGCGAGGACCTGCCGCCTCTCTCTGGCGACGAGGTCCATTTCGCCGGCCAGTACGTCGCGCTCGTGATCGCCGAAAAGGTCCACCAGGCGCGGCGCGCGGCCGCGCTCCTGAAGGTGGCGTATCGTGAGGAGAAACCCGTCCTCGAGATCGAGGAGGCCGCCGCGTCGGCGACCTACCCGAAGAAGAACATGGGACGCGACGTCCAGCACTCACGGGGCGACGCCGCCGCGGCGCTGGCGGCGCCCGGGGTCTCGAAGGTCGAGCAGACCTACACGACGCCCGTCGAGACGCACAATCCGATGGAGCTGTCCGCGACCGTCGCGGAGTGGCGCGGAGACCGGCTGACCGTGTGGGATGCGACGCAGGCGGTCATCGGCACCCGCGCGACCCTCGCGAAGGCGTTCGGGGTTCCGAAAGAAAATGTCCGCGTCGTCTGCCCGTACGTCGGTGGCGGTTTCGGCTGCAAGGGATCGCAGTGGCCGCACACGTTTCTCGCGGCGATGGCAGCGAAGGCCGCGGGGCGCCCCGTGCGCCTGGTGCTCTCCCGCGCGCAGATGTTCACGTCCGTCGGGCACCGGCCGCCCACCGTTCAGAAGCTCGCGCTGGCGGCGGGACCGGACGGGAAGCTGACGGCGATCCGCCACGAATCGACCTCTCCCACGTCTCCGGTCACCGACTACATCGAGCCCTGCGGCAAGACGACCAGCGCCATGCTGTACGCGTGCGCCAACGCGGACATCCCGCAGCGTCTCGTGCGAGTCAACGTGGCCGCGCCGACGTTCATGCGCGCGCCCGGAGAGAGCCCCGGCACCTTCGCGATCGAATGTGCTATGGACGAGCTCGCCGTCGCGCTCCACATGGACCCGGTGGAGCTGCGCCTCCGAAACCATGCCGACACGAATCCGTCCGACGGCAAGCCCTGGTCCTCGAAGCATCTCAAGGAGTGCTACGCCCTGGGCGTGGAGCGCTTCGGTTGGCAGCGCCGTGTGGCGGAGCCCCGCTCGATGCGGGACGGGAACCTCCTCGTCGGCTGGGGGATGGCCACGGCCGTTTACCCGGGAAACCGCTGGCCCGCGTCGGCGATCATCCGGCTGACCCGCGACGGACGCGCGCTCGTCCGGGCCGCCACGCAGGATCTCGGGACGGGCGCGTACACGATCTTCACGCAGGTTTCCGCCGACGCCCTCGGCCTTCCGTTGGAGCGAGTCACGTTCGAGCTCGGCGACAGCGACTTTCCGGAGGCGCCGGTCTCCGGCGGCTCCAACTCCTCCGCCAGCGTCTCCGAGGCCATCGTCCAGGCCGCGGCAAAGATGAAGGCGAAGCTCGCGGCGATCGCCGCGAAGGACCCGAAGTCGCCGCTCGCCGCCGTCCGCCCCGAAGACCTCTCTCTGTCCAACGGCCGTTTGACCGCCGCGTCGGGCGGGGCGGGCGTCGCTCTCGAGGATCTCGTCCGGATGTCGGGCGAAGAGGCCGTCGAGGCGCAGGCGATGGTCGCTCTCGAGGACGAGAAGACGAAAAAGTACGCGATCCACTCCTTCGGCGCCCACTTCTGCGAGGTCAAGATCGATCCGCTCCTGCCGCGGGTGCAGACGACCCGCTGGGTGTCCGTCATGAACATCGGCCGCGTCTTGAACCCGAAAACCAGCCGCAGCCAGGTCCTGGGCGGCGTCACCATGGGCATCGGCATGGCCCTGATGGAGCACACCGTTTACGACTCGCGCACCGGGCGGCCGGTCAACGACAACCTGGCGGACTATCCGGTGCCCGTCAACGCGGACATCGGCTCGATCGACGTCTCTTTCGTCGGAGAGCCGGATCCCGTGATCAACACGCTCGGCTGCCGGGGAGTCGGCGAGATCGGCATCACCGGCGCGGCCGCCGCGGTCGCGAACGCGGTGTATCACGCGACCGGGCGCCGGGTCCGCGAGCTTCCTATCACCCCGGACAAACTCCTGTGACGGGACGGCCGCCTTTCCTGCGCGGACGGCCTCGATGAGCGAGTGGTCGGCCCTCGCGCGGAGGCTCGACCGCGGCGGCCCGGTCGCCCTCGCGACCGTCGTGGCGACCGAGGGGTCGGCGTATCGCCGCCCCGGAGCCTGGATGGCCGTTTCGCAGGACGGCGCGCGGGAGGGACTGCTGTCCGGCGGCTGCCTCGAGGCGGACGTCGTCGAACGCGCCCTGCGGGCGCTCGCGAGCGGCCAGCCGGCGCTCGTGACCTATGACACGCGCGATCCCGACGACGTCGTCTGGGGGCTCGGGATGGGCTGCCAGGGGATAGTCCGCATCTGGATCGAGCCGCTGTCGGGGGAGCGCCTGGCGCGGACGGCCGCCTTCTTTTTCGAAGTGGCCGGGGTGTCCGACGACGCGATGATCGTGACCCTCTGTGGAGCGGAGCGCGAAGACTCGTCCGGGGGGGGCTCGGTCCGGGCGCCGGCCGGGCGCGCGCTCGTCGGCCGCGAGGGGCTTCTTCGGACGACGGACGCTTTTCCGGGGAAAATCGCGTCAACGGACGCGTTGCGGGAAGAGACCGCCCGCCGGGCACGGGAGCGTCTCGCCGACGGCGACGGGCCCGGGATCGAGACCATCGGCGGAGCCCGGGTCGCCTTCACGCCCGTCTCCTCCAGGATCCGGCTCCTTCTCTGCGGGGCCGGCGACGACGCTGTCCCGCTCGCGCGCCTCGCCGCGGACCTCGACTGGTCGGTGGTCTTGGCGGATCACCGTCCTGCCTGGGCGCTGCCGGACCGGTTCCCGGGGGCGCGCGTCGAGCCCGTGCCGGCAGGGTTCGATCTCGGGCCGCTGCTCCCGGCCCCGCACTGCAGGACCGCGGCCGTCGTCATGACGCACAACATCGAGCGGGACGTCCAGTGGGCCGCCGCGCTGCTGCCGCTGGAGCTCGGCTATCTCGGACTCCTGGGCCCGAAGCGACGCGGCGAGCAGATTCTCGAGGCGGCGCGGTCGCTGGCCGGCGGGCAGTCCCGCCCGCTTCGCGTCGTGACCCCGATCGGGCTCGACATCGCGTCCGAGACTCCGAAGGAAATCGCGGTCGCGATCGTGGCGGAAATCTCCGCCGTGCTCTCGGGGGCCTCGGGCGGCCCCCTCTCGGAGCGCGAGACGCCGATTCACGCCGCCTCCTCGGCGCGCAAGACGCCGATTCAAGAAGACGAGGCGCGCGTTCGCCGGGGGCCGAGGAATCCGGCTTGACCGGCGGATCGGACGTCACCGCCGCCGTTATTCTCGCCGCCGGCCGCTCGAGCCGGATGGGACGCTCCAAAGCCCTGCTTCCGTGGCGCGGCTCGACGATGCTCCGGAGCGTGGCGCAGGAGGCGCTCGCCTCGCGCGCTGCCCGCGTCGCCGTGGTCCTGGGGTTCGATGGGGACTCCGCCCGGGGGGCTCTGGACGGGCTGCCGGTGCGCATCGTCGAAAACAGAGACTGGGAATCGGGTCTTGGCTCGTCGCTCGCAGCCGGAATCGAGGCGATCGCGGATGAGATCCCTGTGGCGAGCGCGGCCGTCATCCTCCTCGCCGATCAGCCTCTCGTGACGGCGGCGACGATCGACCGGCTGATCGCGACCCGGGAATCGAGCGGGCGGCCGCTCGTCGCCTCGCTCCACGGAAGCGAGCTCGGCGTCCCGGCGCTCTTCGCGTCGGCGTACTTCGGCGCGCTGCGCTCGCTCTCTGGCGATCACGGCGCGCGGGAGATTCTGAGGGCGCACGCCGCGGAGGCCGCGTCGCTCGACCTGCCGGAGGCGCGATTCGACGTCGATACGCCGGAAGACTACGAGCGTCTCGCCTCGAGCGGCTCGCCGTAAGGAGGGCCGCGGCGCCTGGCGCCCTCCCGGCCGGTCGGGCTATTTTTCGACGAGAGCGCGGAAGGCGGCGATCTGCTTCTCTGTCTCCGCCGCGACCTGCCGCGCGGTCTCGTCCGCGTTTGGCTGGTCGTCCGTGTATCGGTCCCAGTACTCGAGGCTCGTCCCCGCGCCCGCGGCCGACAGGACGATCCGCTTCGAGCAGAGGTAGTGACCCTTCGCCGGCTCCCACGCCACGCGCAGCTCCCTTCCGGGCACGAGCTCGGTGACGATCAGGCGTCCGGAATCCGACCAGACCTGCGCGGGAACGGCGTCTCCGATCTTCGTGAACGTCTTCGCGCCGCCGGTCGCGCGGAAGCCGGTCAGCGTCCCGAAGCCGTCGACCGACGAGAGCGCCGTCCACACTTTCGCCGGCGGCGCGTTGACGGCAAAGGTCGCGGGAATCGTCACGAGGGCGGACTTCTTGACCGGCAGCGGAGCGGCGAGCACGGACGCACACGAAGCCGCCAGCGCGGCGTAAAGAGAGAGCGTTCGAAAAAGCTTCACAGTCGCCTCCTCACTCGAAATCTCCTCTGACTCTCGACTCTCAACTCTCGACTCTCAACTCTTCCTCAACGTCCCGCCGGAATCACGATCCCTTCGAAGCCCTGTCCCTCGAGCTGCGCGAGGGTTTCTTCGGCTTCGCGGCGGGAGTCAAACGGGCCGACCTTCACGCGCGAGAGTCCCCGGAAGGGCTCGAGATAAACGGCCCGTCCGGTCGATCGCACGCGATCGGCGTGCCGCTGTGCCCGGTCCGCCTCCCCGAAGGACCCGACCTGGACAGCCCATTTCCCGGTCGGCGAGAGGGCCTCGCGCTCGACCGACCGGGCGACGAGGGCGAGGCGCACGATGCCGGTGCCCGAGCCCACGATTCCGATCTCCTGCGCAGCCGCGCGCGAGAGGTCGATGATCCTCCCCTTGATGAATGGGCCGCGGTCGTTGATGCGCACGCGCACGGTGCGCGCGTTGTCGACGTTCGTGACGTCCAGCACGGTCCCGAGCGGGAGCTGGCGATGCGCCGCGGTCATACGGGAGGAGTCGTAGATCTCGCCGGACGCCGTCGGCTTCCCCTCGAAACCATCGTGGCCGCCGTACCAGGACGCGACGCCTTCCTCGATCCAGGAGGGCTTCGACTCCGCCGTCGAAGCGGGCGGCGCCGAGACGGGAGGCCTCGAGGAGGAGCACGCCTGGAAAAGGGCCGCCGCGAGCGCCAGCGCCGCCGCCGCGAGAAGCGGGAAACGGCGGAGGCGGAGGCGGAGGGCGGCGGGACGGAGATTCAAACGCGGACCTCGGCGGGCACCGCGTCGGGTTGGCCGGCGAGCGCGGGGTCGAGCTCCTCCCGCACGAAGATCTCCACCTGCTCGGCCGAGCGGCCGATGAGTCGCGCGGGGTCCGCGGCCGCGGCCACGTTCGCCGCGTCGAGCCCGAACGAGCCGTCTCGAGCGATGCGGTCGAGCAGGTCGGCGGAGGCGCCGTCCGCCGCGCGCTTTTCGGCCGACGCGCGGGAGTGCACCCGAAGCTTTTCGTGAAGCTCCTGCCTGTCGCCGCCACGCCGGACCGCCTCCATCAGGATGTCTTCCGCGACCAGGAACGGCAGCTCGGCCAGGAGCCGCCGGCGGCACGCGTCCGCGTGGACGACGAGCCCGGAAAAAACGTTCTCGAGAAGAATGAGGACGCCGTCGATGGCGAGAAACGCCTCGGGGATCGCGATCCGCTTGTTGGCAGAGTCGTCCAGCGTCCGCTCGAGCCACTGGGTCGAGGCCGTCATTGCGGTGTCGAGCGACAGGGCGATGACGTGCCGCGCCAGCGAGCAGACGCGCTCGGCGCGCATCGGGTTGCGCTTGTAGGGCATCGCGGACGAGCCGATCTGCGCCGCCTCGAACGGTTCCTCGAGCTCGCCATCGTGCTGGAGCAGGCGCAGGTCTGTGCCGATCTTGTGGGCGGACTGCGCCACGCCGGAGAGAGCGTGGACGACGCGGTCGTCCTGTTTGCGCGAATAGGTCTGGCCGGAGACGGACTGGCGGCGGGCGAAACCGGCCCGCGCCGCGAGCGCGCGATCGAGATCCTCGACCTTGCGCGAGTCGCCGCCGAAGAGCAGGAGAAAGGAAGCCTGCGTTCCCGTCGCGCCCTTGGCTCCCAGGAAGCGGAGGTCCTGGCCCGCGGCGCGCACCCCTTCGAGATCCATCAGGAGATCGCTGGCCCACAGGGCCGCCCGCTTTCCGACGGTGGTGGGCTGAGCCGGCTGGTAATGCGTGTACGCGAGGGTCGGCAGGCTTCGGTGCTCCAGGGCGAACCCGCGGAGCCGGCGCAGGACGGCGGTGATCCGGCGCTCGACGAGTCCCAGAGCCTCGCGCATCTGGATGAGGTCGGCATTGTCAGTGACATAAGCGGAGGTCGCGCCCCAATGGATGATCCCGCTCGCGGCCGGCGCCGCGGCGCCAAACACCCGGACGTGCGCCATGACGTCGTGCCGCGTCCGATTCTCCTCGCGCTCCGCCGCTTCGAAATCGACCGGGGAGATCCGCGACGCCATCTGGGCGATCGCTTCGTCCGTGATCGGAAGCCCGAGCCGTTTCTCCTCTTCGGCGAGCCAGAGCCAGAGGCGCCGCCAGGTCTCGAACTTGAATCGCGGAGAGAAGACGGCCGACATCTCCGCAGAGGCGTACCGGCTCACGAGCGGGCTGCCGTACCCCTCAGTCGTCACTGCCCGCGTCTTCTCCCAGGTTGAACTGCTTGACCTCGTCGTTGCCGCACACGAGGCAGGTCGCCTCGACGATGCGGCTCCCGTCCATCTCGAACACGTAGCAGGGCGTGCCGCAGTGCTGGCAGAGCAGGTAATCGACCTCCCGGTCTTCCTGGGGAAGGCGCTGGGACTTCGGGATGTCGACCATGGGTCAATTGTGCCACGGGACGGGCGCCGGGCGCTGGGCGGGGAGGCGAAGGCGAAAGGCGAAAGGGTGAAAGGCGAAAGGGTGGA
>JBDUBP010000259.1:0-12717 GCA_040004075.1 Acidobacteriota bacterium
ACGAGATGGGCATCACGAGCCCCCAGTTTCCCAACGAGAACTGCCCGGGAGGTGATTGTTCCTACCTGTCCTGCAACCCTCTTTCGGGAGTCAACGACAACGGGGAAGGCGTCCAGGAATTCACCGACTTCATGACCCAGCTCGCGCCCCCGCCGCGAGGGCCGATCGGTGTCGCGGCCGTGCTCGGCGAAAACCAGTTTTCCAGCATCGGATGCGCGAACTGCCACGTCTCGACCCTCGTCACGGGCGCGAGCCCGGTAGCGGCCTTGAACCGGGTCGCCTTCCATCCTTATTCGGACTTTCTGCTTCACGACATGGGATCCCTGGGCGACGGAATCACGCAGAACAGCGCGACGGGCCGGCTGATGCGCACGGCGCCGCTGTGGGGAGTCCGCGTCGAGACCACCCTGCTACACGACGGGCGCGCGGCGACTCTCGAGCAGGCGATCGCGGCGCACGACGGACAGGGCGCAAAGTCCCGGGACCGCTTTGCGAAGCTCTCCGCGTTCGAGCGCGGCCAGTTGATCGCTTTTCTGAAGTCGCTCTAGGGCCTCTCTCGGCGGCGAGATCCGGTCCTACCCTGGTCCCGCCGGCCGCATCATGAAGCGCGCGTCGGAGTCAGCGCCCTTCGCGACGAGCGGGAGCTCACCTTTCAGGAAAGCCTTGACGTCGTCGCCGCCGGTGAGCCTTACACGGGCGAGCCCGCGGGCGGCGGGAAGGTCGATCCCGAAACCGACAAACGGGCAGCATCGCGATTCGAGGTCGACCCACTCCGCGACCTGGACCAGGGGACGTGAGACGCCGCCCGCGCCCTCGAGCCGCGCGAGATCCACGGACAACTCGTATCCGTCCGGCAGCTCCGATACGCCGACGATCGCGCGCTGAAGCGCTCCTCCGAGGGAGCGGTGCCGCTCGCGCTCGGCTGTCGTGAGCGCGTCGAGCCGGCACACGAGGGCTTGCCTGGACGCCGGCGAAGCAGCGCCGGCCAGCAGGAACAGGGGAAGCAGGAGCGACGAGATGTCCATGGAGATCTCCTTTCGCGGCCCACGATAGAAGTTCAAGTACACTTGAGGTCAAGGACTTTCAATGACCATCGGCGAGCTCTCCCGGAAGACCGGCCTGGCCCGGTCGGCCATCCGCTACTACGAAGCGGAGCGGCTGATCCCCGCTCCCGCCCGACGCTCCGGCCGGAGAGTGTTCGACGGCAGCGCTCTCGAGCAGATCGCAGTCGTCCAGCTCGCGCGGGACGCGGGGTTTTCGCTCGGCGAGATCCGGCGCCTCGTCAACGAGTTCGGACGCAACCGGTGGCGGGCCCTGGCCGAGCGCAAGCTCGCGGACGTGCGGGACGCCTCCCGGCGGCTGCGCGTCATGGCGGGCCTCCTCGAACGGCTGATCGAGTGCCGCTGCCCCGACGTCCGGTTCTGCGGGCGCACGATCCGCCACCGGTGCGCGGAGACGGCGCCCGTCCCCGGAAAGACCAGATCGAACGGCCGGGCCCGGTCTTCGGCATCCGGCTCCGGCCACCCGAGCCCTCGGGCGTAGGCGCCCCCGGAGCGCGCGCTCCCGCTCCCTCCTCGCAAGCCGGTGGACGAAGCCGCTCCGAGCCGGGACGAAGGCCGCCGGGCGGGGGACGACTGGTGATCTTCTTCCCGGCCCCTGCGTATCAGGGAGGCATGGGGATTCCCGCCGGCGGCGCCGCGCCCGATCGCGCCGCGCGTTTCGTGTTCGCGGCGGTCCTCTTCCTGACATCCGGCGGCGTGCGCGCGGGGGTCCTCGCCGGCGAGTCGCCGACCCCCTCGAACCTTCAGGTGTGGGGCCGCGGCGAAGGCCTTCCGGTCAACGCGGTCCTGTCCCTCGCGCAGAGCCGAACGGGGGACATCTGGATCGGCACCGCCAACGGCCTCGTTCGTTTCGACGGCGAGAGGTTCCGGACCCTCGACCGGCGGACGGCTCCGGTCCTGAAGCACGACGACATCGAGGCGCTGGCGGAGGACGATTCCGGCGCGATCTGGATCGGGACGCTCGGCGGTTTGAACGTTCTACGCGGCGGCGTGATGATGGCCTATCGTCTCGCCGAGAACGAGCCCTGCATCCTCTCTCTCTTCGCTCACCGCGGAGTCGTGTGGGTGGGAACGGAGCGGGGCCTCTATCGGATCGATCCCGCCCGTCCCCGCACCGTCGGATTCATCCCTTCGGGCCGTGTGCGCGCCGTCGCCGCCGCGCTGGACGGGTCCATCCTCGTCGGCACGGAGGAAGGCCTCCGGCGTCTCGGCCCGGGAGGGCTCCTTCCGTACGGGGCGCCCGCGGAGGCCCTCGGGCGGATCCTGTCGATCCTCCCGGAGCGAGACGGGTCTCTGTGGCTCGGCACGTCGCATGGCGTCTATTCGCTCTCCCATGGCGTCGCGACGAGAGCGGAAGACAACGGGCGCCCGACGGTGATCCGGACGATCCTGCGAACTCGCGCGGGGACCATCTGGGTCGGCGCGCGCGAAGGCCTGTTCCGGCTCGAAAACGGACGCCCGCGTCTCGCGTCGCCGAGCCTCGCCAACGAGGTCGTTCCCGCCCTCCTCGAGGACCGCGACGGCGACCTCTGGATCGCGACCGTCAGCTCGGGTCTCGTCCGGATCGGGCAGGACCCCGTCCTCACGGTCGACTTCGGAAATCTGCTGCCCGACCAGTCGGTGTGGGCGCTCGAGGCGGATGCGCGCGGGCGGATCTGGTTCGGCACGGCGAAAGGGCGCTTCGGGCTCGTCGTTCCGGGGTCGGGAACGTTGAATGTCGTGCGGCAGCTCGACGCGCCGATCACCGCGATCGCCGCGGAGCCCGGGGCCGGAACGCTCCTCGTCTCGACCTTCGGCCACGGTGCTTACCGGTACGACCCGGAGCGGGAGACCTGGAAATCGGCGGGGCTTCCGCCGGATCTCGTCGTTCTCGCCCTTTCCCGCGACACGCGGGGCGGGATGTGGGCCGGCACGATCGGGGGGGTCCTCCATCTCAAAGCCGGGAAGATCGAGGACCTCAAGGCGGACAAGAGTCTTCCCAGCAACATCGTGACGTCGGTGCACGAGGACCGCTCGGGAAGGCTTTGGATCGGCTTTTCGGAGCGCGGGCTGGCGGAGTGGAAGGACGGAGCCCTGCGTCTCTGGACCGTGCGCGAAGGCCTCGCGCACAACTCCGTGATTGCGATCGCGGAGGGGGCCGATGGGGAGACTTGGATCGCCACCGCCGGCGGGCTGACTCGCATCCGCGACGGAATCGCTCAGTCCGCCCCCTCGTGGCTCGTCAGCCAGATCGTCGAATCCGTCATCGACGACGGCCGGGGCCACCTCTGGCTCGGCACCGGCCGCGGAATCCTGCGGATCGCGAAGAGCGCCATGGACTCCGGACGCAGCGCCCCCGCGGAGGGCGACATCCTGGAGCTCGGCCATTCCGCCGGCATGCGGAGCGCGGCCTGCAGCACCGGCAACGCGAGCGTCGTGCGGACGCCGGACGGCCGGATCTGGTTCGGGACCCAGAGCGGGCTCGCGAGGGTCGATCCCGATCACCTGACTCTTCCGGCGGTGGCGCCCGCCGTCCGCATCGAAGAGCTCATTCGGGACGGGAAGTCCTTTCGTCCCCGGCCCGCCTGGAGCGTTCCGTCGGGCCCGGGCGCGCTGGCGATCGGATACACGGCGCCGAGCTTCCGCGCCGCGGAAAACCTGCGGTTCGAATACCGCATGGCGGGGATCGACCGGGACTGGGTCCGCGCCGGAAATCGCAGGACGGCCTACTACACGAACCTGCCGCCCGGGAAATACGACTTCACGGTCCGCGTCCGTGAGGGAAACGGGCCGCTCGCTGGAGCGCCCGCCCGGCAGCGGATCGTTGTCGAGCCGAGGTGGTTCGAGACCGCCTGGTTCGCCGGCGGTGTCGCGGCCTCCGTCGCCGGGATGCTTCTGCTCGCGCATCGGTTCCGCGTGAACCACGTCAGCGAGGCGCTCCGGCTCAAGTCTGCTCTCGAACGCGCCCAGCTCTCGGCGCTCCGCGAACAGTTGCGCCCCCACTTCCTCTTCAACACCCTGAACACGGTCCTGCCGCTGATCCGGCACGCGCCCGACGCCGCCGAAACGATGATCGTCGAGCTCTCGGACCTGCTCCGGGCGAGCCTGCGCACGGAGCCGTCGCAGCTCGTGCCTCTCGAAGAGGAGCTTCGGACGATGCGCCAGTATTTCCGCATCGCCGGGCTGAGATTCCGGGAGCGGTTCAGCCTCGCGGTGCAGATCGCCCCGGAAGTCGAGCAGGCGCTCGTCCCGAGCTTCCTTCTCCAGCCGATCGCCGAGAACGCGATCCGACATGGCGTCGAGAAGAGCTCCGGGCGGGTCGAGGTGCGGATGTTCGCATGGGCGGCTGGAAATTCGCTGCGCATCGAGATGTCCAACGACGCCGTGGACCGGCAGGAAGGCTCTCCCCCGGAGAAGTCCTCGGGCATCGGACTCGAGAATACGCGCCGGCGGCTCTCCTGGCTCTTCGGAGAATCGGCGCGCCTGGAGCTCGTCGTCCGCGAGCGCGGGGCCCGGACCACGATCGTGATGCCGCTTCTCTTCGCTCCCGCGACGCCCGACAGGGCCGAGCATCCCGAGTCGCTTCGCGAAAGTGTCGGAGGAGGCTGATATGAGCACTCCCGCACAGGACGAGGCGGCCATCGTGGTTCGTGTGCTGATCGTGGACGACGAGCCCTACGCGCGCCTCTGGCTGCGCAGCATCCTGTCGGCCGAGCCGGACGTCGAGATCGTGGGGGAGGCCGGCGACGGCAGGGCGGCCCTTCAGGCCATCGCCTCTTCGCGGCCGGACCTCGTTTTCTTAGACATCCAGATGGGAGGCCTCGACGGGTTCGGCGTGCTGAAGGATCTGCCCGCGTCGGCGCGACCGGACGTCGTGTTCACGACAGCGCACGAGCAGTACGCCGTTCGCGCGTTCGAGGCCCGGGCGCTCGACTACTTCTTGAAGCCCGTGCGGCGGGAGAGGCTCCACGACTGTCTCGAGCGCGTCCGCGAGCGCCTCGCGCCCGGTCGTTCGCGCGCCATCGAAGCGTCCATGCGCGCGGTCCTCCAGGAGTTTCGCCGCGAAGAGGCTCAGACGGAGTGGCTCCTGGCGCGAAGCGGCGACGAAACCGCGATCGTTCCCTTGGACGAGATCGACTGGATCGAGTCCTCCCGGAATTACGTGCTGCTTCATGCCGGCGGGCGCGTGTTCCATTATCGCGAGCCGATTTCGTCGCTCGCGACGCGCCTCGACCGGCGCGCTTTTCTGCGGATCCACCGATCGACCGTCGTCAACGTCCGCCGCATCGACCGCATCGCGCGGATGGACAACGGCGGCGCGACCGTGCTTCTGAAGGACGGGACCTCGCTGACGATGACCGAAACGTACGCCCGGCAGCTCGCCGAGTCCCGCCCGGCCCGGGGATAGGTATTACGGAGCCGGGAGCCGAGCGACCAACGGGAGCGAGACGGCCGCGGTACTCCGCGGTCAACTAGATCGAGAATCTCCCAACCCTCACCGCTCAACGCTCAACCTTCTCCATTCCCCCGGATTCTCGTCCAAGAATCCGGACCCTCCTAACGGCGCGTGCCGTTTCGTCCCCGCTCGCGCCGCTTGGTCCCCGCCAGGCCCCATCCGTCACTCAAGGCCGTGGCACAGAAGCGGCTTTTTAGAGTGCTATTCGACAGCTCTCGACGAGAGCGGAAAGGAGTCGCATGAGATTGCCGAAAGTTCTCTTCGTTCTCGCCCTGACTGGCGCGTTCGCCCTCCCTCTGATGGGCCAGGGCACCGCGCAGACGGGCAGCATCTACGGAAGAGTGACGGACGAAACGGGGGGCGTTCTCCCGGGAGTGACGGTCACGTTGTCGGGAATCGGCGCCCCTCGGAGCACGACGACGGGGCCGCAGGGTGATTTCCGGTTCATCAACCTGTCGCCCGGGACCTACACGGTCAAGTCGGAGCTGTCCGGATTCTCGACGGTCGATCGGTCGAACGTAGCCGTGACGCTCGGAAACAACACGGAGCTGGTGCTTCCGATGAAGCTGGCGAGCGTGTCGGCGACCATCACCGTCACTTCCGAATCGCCGCTTCTCGACACGCGGCGGCAGACGGAGGGCACGACCTTCAACCAGAAGCAGCTCGAGAGCATCCCGACGGGCCGCGACCCGTGGGTGATCATCCAGCAGGCTCCCGGCGTCCAGATCGACCGTCTGAACATCGGCGGCAACCAGTCGGGCCAGCAGTCGAATTACATCGGAAAAGGCGTGGACGCGAGTCAGAACGTCTACAACGTCGACGGCGTCAACATCACCGACATGTCGGCGATCGGGTCCTCTCCGACGTACTACGATTTCGACGCGTTTCAGGAAATGCAGGTCACGACCGGAGGAACGGACCCGTCGATCTCGACGCCGGGCGTGGCGCTCAACATGGTCACGAAGCGCGGGACGAACGACGTGCACGGCTCGGGGCGTTACTTCTCGACGCCTGCCGAGCTTCAGGCCAACAACATCCCGCAGGAAGCGAAGGACCAGGGCTTCACGAACCGCACCGTCGACCGCGTTTCGCGCGCTGGCACCGGCGCGGGCATTCAGGACTACGGTGTCGAGGCGGGGGGTCCGCTGTGGCAGGACCATGCCTGGCTCTGGGGGAGCTACGGCCGCAAGGAGATTCCGCTCGTGAAGCTGGGCGGCGCCAACGACGTCACCTATCTGGACGACTACAGCGCGAAGCTGTCGCTGCAGCCGGTCGAGTCCAATTCGGCGACGGGCTTTTACCTTCGCGGCAACAAGCTGAAATTCGGCCGCAGCGCGGGACCGCGGCGCCCCGCCGAGACTTCGACCGATCAGACGGGCCCCACGACGATCTGGAAGATGGATGACTCACAGGTCTTCGGGCCGAGCTTCGTCGCGAGCGGCTACTACGCTTACATCCGGAACGGATTCTCGCTGACGCCCGAGGGCGGCGCGGGAGTCAACACCTATCAGGACCCGAGTCTCATCTGGCACCGCAGCTATCAGGTCTACCAGACCGACCGCCCCGTCCATCAGGCGGGCGCGAACACGTCCTACTTCTTCAACACGGGCGGCCTCGGGCACGAGCTGAAGCTCGGATTCGGCTGGCGGCAGTTCGGGGTGAAGTCCTCGACCGCGTGGCCGGGTAACGAGACCGTCGGATACGAGCAGGTGCGCTTTCCGACCGACCCGGGCGGCTTCACCGCACAGGCGGACGTCACGCGGGCCGCGGCGATCTCATACGCGTACACGTACTACAACGGTTTCATCAGCGACACCCTCACGGCCAACAACCTGACGCTCAACATCGGCGTCCGGTACGACCGGCAGAACGGCGACAACCGGGCGAGCTCCGTTCGTCAGAATCCTCTGTTCCCCGAGCTCGTTCCTTCGCTCGCCTTCTCCGGCATCCCGAGCGAATTCACGTGGAAAGACTTTCAGCCGCGCATCGGCGCCACCTACGCGATGGGCGCGGAGAAGAGGACCGTGCTGCGGGCGTCCTACGCGCGCTACGCCGACCAGCTGGGCGGCAGCATCCTGACCTGGGACAACCCGCTCGGCGCGTCGGTGCCGCCGGGAGCGCGGTACCGCTGGAACGACCGGAACGGCAATCACCTCGTCGACAGAGGCGAGCTCGGTCAGTTCGTCAGCAATCGGGGCGGCTTCGACGCCACATGCCCGAGCTGCTTGTCGTCGGCCAACGTCATGGATCCGAACCTGAAGTCTCCGAAGACAGACGAGATCATCGTCGGTGTCGACCACGCGCTGATTCCCGAGCTCGTGATCGGGGGGAACTACACCTATCGCCATCGCAAGGACATGGTCTGGTCTCCCTATCTCGGGGTCACGAACGCGAACTACAACCAGGTGTGGGCGGGCGATCCGACCCTCCCGCTGAATGGTCTCGGCGGCGTCGATTACACGGGCCGCTTCCTGGGAAACGTGGGGCCGGTCTACGGGACGGAGGGGACGCTCCCCGATTCGTTCAACGGCGGGCAGTTCGTCACGAACCGCCCCGACTACTCGACGGACTACAACGGCGTCGAGGTCCAGCTGACCAAGCGTCTCGCCAACAAGTGGATGGCGCACGCGCAGTTCTCCTACAACGACTGGAAGAACAAGGTGAAGAACGCGGCGACGGGCTGCGTCGATCCGACCAACCAGCTCTATGCGGGCGGCGGCCTCTTCCCGGGCAACCCTCTCGGGCCGACGTGCGCGAACAACACGCAGGTCTATCAGGAGTCGGTCGGCAGCGGCAGCTTCGGCCAGGTGTGGATCGGGTCGAAGTGGAACTTCAACGTGACGGGTCTCTATCAGCTCCCGCTGCAGTTCAACGTCGCCGCGAACCTCTACGGACGTCAGGGCTACCAGAACCCGTACTACGTGCAGGTGGACACGGGCAACGGGGAAGGCACCCGCTTCGTGCTCTTGAACGGTGAGAACCGGTTGAAGAACGTCTACAACCTCGACCTGCGGCTCGAGAAGGTGGTCGCCATCGCGTCCAAGGCTTCTCTCACGCTGTCGCTCGAGCTCTTCAACGCGTTGAACGCGAACACGATCCTGCAGAGGCAGAACGACGCGACCCCCGCTCCGGCGGACTCGTCGCTTCCCGCCTCGACGTATTGCACCTCGGCGAATCCCTGCAGCGCGGCGGCGGGCTCGATCGACGAGATCCAGAACCCGCGCGCGGTCCGTTTCGGCGCCCGAGTCAGCTTCTGAGGACTCCCGCAGTCCGCTCCGCCCGCCGGCTCGATCCGGCGGGCGGCGGCGGCCTGCATCGGCCGGAACCCATGCTGAAGTTTCACGGAGTCCAGCCGATCGCGCCGATCCCCGATCTCCATCCGAAGGGGGAATGCCCCTCGTGCGGATCCGGCACGCGTTTCACCCTCACGACGGCCCTTCTTCCGGGCTCCCGCCGCGCCGGCGTCAAGACCTTCGCCGCCAGCTACGCCTGCGATCTCTGCCTCGCGCCGATCGCGATCGAGTGGACCGTCAACGCCTGGTCGGATGCCGACGTCCCTCTCGTCCGCGATCCCCGGCTCTTGACGCCGCTCGGTCTCACCCTCGAGATGGGCGCCGCCCCGTCCGCGGTCCAGACGCCGATGGGGGAGGCTCTCGACTGTTTCCGCGCCGACGCGTTCAACGGATTCGCCTTTCTCTGCTGGAGAGCGATCGAGGCGATGGGCGACGACACGGTCGGCGCGGGCTCTCCGGCGCCGATCACCGCGCGCCTCGACGACGCGATGGCTCTTCTGGGCCTCGCCGACGACTGGAAATCCCTTCTGCGGCGCATCCTGACCCCTGCCGAAGGCCGGTCCCGCGCGGAGCTTCCGGAGATCAACCGTGACAGGGCGACCGTTCTGCTCTCGGTGATGCGCGACCTGATCTACGAGCTGTACACCCGTCCCGCGCGGCTGAAGGAAGCCGTGCGCGGCTGTCGAAGCCTCGTCCGCGAGACGCGGCGCGAGAGACGGGACGTCGAGACGCCGGACATCTCCCTGCGCGAGAGGCTCGTCGGCCTCGGCCACCCTTAGGCGGGGCGGCGCAGGCGAGCGGGACGACGAGCCGCTCTATTCGGGTTCTTGCGAACCTCGGGTTATTTCCATATCCTTCCGGAAACGATAGCCGGAGGTAGACTCGATGGGCTTGCCGGGACAGCGTCGATCGGCTCGCCTTTACCTCACGAGACTCGTTCTCTGGGTCGCGCCGGCCGCTCTTTCGGCCGGCCTCGCGGGGTGCCAGCGCAACGTGGTTCTGAGCGGGACCTCGAACAACGACAACGGGGTCCTCGTCACGGACGGCAACAGCACGGCGGCGGCCGGTTACCAGAGCTATCACTCCGCCGCGACCACCTTTTCCGTGGGAGACAAGACGGGCGCGGGGGAGGTCGCGGGATTCACTAAATATCGTCCTATGGCCATCACGAGTCCGGCGAGCTGGTCTGCCGGAGACGTTCCCGTGCGCTTCGTGAACCAGCTCTCCCTCCCGGTGACCGTCTGGATCGTCAAGGGTCCGTTCGCAAGCCAGAAGGCGAGCGCCTTGAACGCGCTTACGACCACGGACCAGATCTGGTGGGACGAGCGCGTGGGGGTCGTCGACAGTCCCCTGGCGATCAACGACGCGACGGGCAACTCGAAGGCCTCGACCTATTTCAATTTCACGTGCACGCAGCAATCGGCCCTTCAGACCGACATCGGTCAGACGGCGGGCCGGATCAACATCTACTTTCTGGACAAGGTGGACCGCGGCGGAGGCAGCTACGCCCAGGGCAACGGGAACGCCTGCGCGATCGGAAGCAGCTTCGTCGCGGTCGGGTCGTCCATCGGCACCGATCTCCTCGTGCACGAGACGGGGCACGACTTCGGCCTGACCCACGTGGACGATCTGACCACCGACTTCGATGCGACCAACGTGATGTTTTCCTCGAGCAATTCGAGGCAGTACTTCACGGAAGGGCAGACGTTCCGTGCGCACATGACTCCCGGGTCCGCGATCAATGCCGTTTTCAATGCCCGGCCGGGGCAGCCCACGCGAAACTGCGCCCGGGACACCGCGACGGCGCAGTGCCCGTTGATCAAAAAGAGAATCTGGGCGGACGGCGCGTTTCCGGCAAACTGATGGCGACTGGCTACGGGCCAGGCACTGCAGGGGACGAGGACAAGCACAAGCACAAGCACTCAGGGGAGGTCCAGATGGCATGCAGGGGAAACGATTTCTCGCGGAGGTTGGGATGGGGACTGCTGCTGACGCTGGGGGCATTGCTGACGCCTTTCGCGGCGAGCGCCGAGCCGGCCGCGGAAACCGACCGGATCATCGCGACGCGCTGGCTCATGAATGACTGTGGACTGGATGACTGGCAGCGGCTCGAAAACAAGGTGAAATCACGCGCCTCCGTGCTCGAACCGATGTTTGTCGAGGCCGCGGAGAATGGACCGGACCGGGACCTGATGGCCGAGACGGAACGCGTCGCCGCCGCGCGCTTCGACCGGCGCCAGAAAGTGCTGGCGGATCCGTCGAACCCGATGCGCCTGAACCCGGAAGATCTGGAGATCCTCCGCGGTATTTCGAGGGAGCAGTTCATCGCGACGGAGAAGGGCAACCTCACGGTCCGCTACAAGGCACAGGCGATCGCCGGGCTCGCCCTGGTGAACGGCGCGGCGGGTCGCAAGACGCTCGAAAAGATCGCCCAGGATGCGAGCTCGCCCGTTCAATCGAACGCGCAGGACGCGCTGAAGAAGCTTTCGGCCGGGAAATAAAGTTTCGAGGGAGAGCCTCGCCGGCGCTGCGCGGCGGAACTGATTGGGCGAGCCGATCCGACGCCTCGGCGGTTTTCGATCTACTTTTTCCTGGCGGGGCACGCGGCCGAGAACCCGAGCCCGCAGGATTTGCGGAGCAACGCCGCCGCCCGGGCGCGGTCTCGTGGAACGCCGGCGCCCTTCTCGTAGGCCCGGCCCAGGTCGTGACAGCCCTCCGCGTCGCCTGCCTCGCAGGCGCGATCGAGAAATGCCGCGGCTTTGACCGGGTCGGGCGAAACGCCGAGACCGCTCGTGAAGACGACCGCGGCGTTGAAACACCCGAAGGAGTCTCCGCGCGCGCATCCCTTCTCGGAAAGCTGCCTTCCGCGGTCGAAGTCCTTCGTCACGCCGTCGCCCGCGAGATACAGGCCTCCCAGGAGCGAGCAGGCCCGGGAGCCGTTCCCGGCAAAGCCCACGTCGTCCGGCTCGGGTTTGCGCCCGCACGCCTCGTCGAAAATCTGAGCCGCCTTCGCGGCGTTCTTTCCGGTCCCGATGCCATCCCGGTAGGCGCGGCCCGCGTTCACGCAGCCTCCGAGATTGGAGGGCTGACACCGGGTTCCCGCGCAGCCGCGCTGGTAGAGCGTTAAGGCGCGCGCAGTATCCTTGGCCACGCCGCGCCCGTTCTCGTGGAGGAATCCGAGGTTGGTGCATGCCGTCGAACTGCCGGACTCGCACGCCTCGCGATACCGGGCGACGGCGAGCGACAGATCGGCGCGCATCCCGCGGCCGTCCTCCGCCATCAGCCCGACGTTGTAGCAGCCCCTCGCGTCGCCGAGGTCGCAGGCGCGGACGTAGAAGGAGGTCGCCCGACGGTCGTCGCGCGGAACGATCTTTCCCGTCGCGTGGAGAAACCCGAGGTGAGCGCATCCGGCGCCGCTCCCGAGATCGCAGGCCTTCGTCAGGATGGGCGGGGCCTCGTCGTGCCGCGCCGCGACGTCCGAAAGGGACAGCCCTGCGTAGGCGCACGCCTCGGCGGAGCCTGTCCGGCAAGCGGCCTCGTAGAGGTCGAGGGCGCGCTCGCGCGATCCGCCGTGGCTCCCGAGCGCCCAGGCCTGGCGGAAACAGCCGCTCGCGATCCCGGCGCGGCAGGCGCTTTCAAAGAAGGTCTCCTCCGCGACCGGGACGAGGGTCGCCACGACGGGTTTTTCGCCTCGACGCACCGTGACGCGGACGGGATCGCAGGCGCGTCCATTCGCGGCCTCGATGAACTCGCATTCATCGGAGATGCGCGTTTCTCCGATCTCGTCGATCACGTCGTCCTTCCGGATCCCCGCGGCGGCTCCCGGTCCGCCGGGAAGGACTTCGGCGACGACCGCGCCCGAAGCGCCGGCGGGAAGCGCGAGCCTTTTCCGGATGTCTCGCGTGATCGATCTCGCCTCGATCCCGAG
>JBDUBP010000237.1:0-12596 GCA_040004075.1 Acidobacteriota bacterium
TCAACGAGCCGTACCGCCAGTTCCGCAAGATCGAAGAGCTGCGCTTCCAGTTCTCACCGCCGGAATGAAGGGCCGCGAGCCGGGCGCGGTCCGGATTTCCGCCGGCCGTTGGAAGGGCCGCCGGCTCGAAGTTCCGGATTCGGCGCGTCCGACGTCGGGCCGCGCCCGGGAATCGCTGTTCGACATCCTCGGGGAGCGGGTCGCCGGAGCGCGGGTTCTCGATCTGCACGCGGGGAGCGGCGCGGTCGGCATCGAAGCGGTCTCTCGCGGCGCTTCGCGGGCGGTGCTCGCGGAAAAAGACGCGGCGGTCCTCGCGCGCAACGTCGGCCGACTCGGAGCTGGTCCGGAGCTCTCGGTGCTGGAGGCGGACGCGGAAGAAGCCGTGCGGCGTCTCTCGGCCGCCGGCGAGCGGTTCGAGATCGTCTTTTCGGACCCGCCTTACAGTTCCGGCGCCCCGCCGCCCGCCGCCCTCGAAGCCGTGCTCGCGGCGGAGGGCGTCGTCGTTCTCCAGCGGGATGCGGGGACACCGGTCCCGGAAGTCTCTGGTCTGACGCACTTTCGGGAGCGGGCGTACGGAAGAAACATCTTCGATTTTTTTACGCGCCCGCCCGCGCCGGGAACGCCGGGAGCGGGCGCCCGGTAAACATCGGGCAACCATCCCTGGCAGAGACACTTGCCTGCGGTCCCCCCCGATGTTAACCTGCCCGTTTCCTGGCGAACCCCGCCGCAAATTCTCAATAGGAGAGACGATGCTTCAGAACGGCCGCCATTACTTCACCTCGGAGTCCGTCACCGAAGGGCATCCCGACAAGATCGCTGATCAGATTTCGGACGCCATCTTAGACGCGGTGCTTCGCGACGATCCCACGGGCCGGGTCGCGTGCGAGACCCTGGTCACGACCGGCCTCGCCTTCATCGCCGGCGAGATCTCCACGAAGACCTACGTCGATTTCCCCTCGGTCGTGCGCCACACCATCAAGGACATCGGATACACCCGCGCGAAGTTCGGCTTCGACTACGAGACGTGCGCGGTCATTTCCTCGATCGACCCGCAGTCTCCCGACATCGCCCAGGGCGTGGACACCGGCGGCGCCGGCGACCAGGGACTGATGTTCGGGTACGCCGTCAGAGAGACGGAGGAGCTGATGCCCCTCCCGCTCACGCTCGCTCACCGGCTGGTGCAGCGGCTCTCGGAGGCGCGGCGCAAAGGGGAGATGGATTTTCTCCGGCCCGACGGGAAGTCCCAGGTGACGGTCGAGTACGAGGGAAGCCGCCCCATCAGCGTCGAGACCGTCGTCGTCTCCACCCAGCATGCCGAAGCGATGAAACACCCCGCGCTGCGAGAGGCCGTGATCGAAGAGATCATCAAGCCCGTGATTCCCGCCTCGCTGCTGACCAAGAACACGAAGTTTCACGTCAACCCCACCGGGCGTTTCGTCATCGGCGGTCCCCAGGGCGACGCCGGGCTGACGGGCCGCAAGATCATCGTCGACACCTACGGCGGCAGCGCTCCCCACGGCGGCGGCGCCTTCTCCGGCAAGGACCCCACGAAGGTCGACCGGTCGGCGGCTTACATGGCCCGCTACATCGCCAAGAACCTCGTCGCGGCCGGGATCGCCGAGCGCGCGCTCATCCAGCTCGCGTACGCCATCGGTGTGGCCGATCCCGTCTCCGTGCACGTCGAGACCTACGGGACCGGCAAGCTCGCCGAGGAGAAGATCGTGGCGCTCGTCCGCGAGCACTTCCGCTTGACGCCCAAGGGAATCATCGAGAGCCTGGACCTGCGGCGGCCCATCTACAAGCAGACGGCGGCCTTCGGCCACTTCGGGCGCCGCCTGCCCGACTTCACGTGGGAACGCACGGATCTCGCGGAAACGCTTTCCCGGGCGGCCGGGGTCGAGCCCGCCGTCGCGGCGCCGGTAGCGCGATGAGCACCGTCGCGACCGTCTCCCACGACGTCAAGGACCGCGAGCTCGCCGAGCGCGGCCGGCTGCGCATCGCGTGGGCCGAGGCGAGCATGCCCGTCCTCCGGCAGATCCGCGAGCGCTTCGAAAAAGAGAAACCCTTCAAGGGAATCCGGATGTCCGCCTGCCTCCATGTCACGACGGAGACCGCGAACCTCGCGAAGACGCTCGCCGCCGGCGGGGCCGATCTCGTCCTGTGCGCTTCGAACCCCCTGTCGACGCAGGACGACGTGGCCGCGTCGCTGGTGGTCGATTCGGGGATCGCGGTGTACGCGGTTAAGGGCGAGGACCACACCACCTACTACGAGCACATCCGCGCGGCTCTGGCGCATCGCCCGAACATCACGATGGATGACGGCGCCGATCTCGTCTCCTCGCTGCTCTTCCTGGCGCTCGGCAAGGACGCCGACGTCGATCCCGTGCTTCGCGAATGGGCGAAGACGCTCACGCCCGCCGACCGGCGCGGGCTCCTCGAGGGGATCGTCGGGGGCACCGAGGAAACGACCACCGGCGTGATCCGGCTTCGCGCGATGGAGAAGGACGGCGTCCTGAAATTTCCGGTCGTGGCGGTAAACGAGGCTCGGACGAAGCACCTCTTCGACAATCGGTACGGAACGGGCCAGTCGACCCTCGACGGCATCGTGCGCGCGACAAACCTCCTGATCGCCGGCCTGAATGTGGTCGTGGCCGGGTACGGCTGGTGCGGGCGCGGCGTCGCAATGCGCGCCCGGGGACTCGGCGGACACGTGATCGTGACGGAGATCGATCCGACGAAGGCGATCGAGGCGGTGCTGGACGGGTATCGGGTGATGACGATGGAAGAGGCGGCCGCGATCGGCGACATTTTCGTGACCGTGACGGGCAACAAGGGCGTCCTGCGCGACGAGCATTTCCGGGCGATGAAGGACGGAGCGGTGGTCTGCAACTCCGGCCACTTCAACGTCGAGATCGACATCCCCGCCATGGAGAAGCTCTCTCGTGAGCGCCGGATGATCCGCGAGTTCGTCGAGGAGTACACGTTCGCCGACGGACGGCGCGTGAACCTGCTGGCGGACGGCCGCCTGATCAATCTCTCGGCCGCGGAGGGCCATCCCGCTTCGGTGATGGACATGTCCTTCGCGAACCAGGCCCTCGCCGCGGAATTCATGGTGAAGAACCACTCGTCGCTCGAGAAGAAGGTCTACACGGTGCCGGACGACATCGACCGCGAGATCGCGCGGCTGAAGCTCGCCGCGATGGGCGTCGACATCGACGCCCCCAGCCCGGAGCAGATGCGGTACATGAGCTCCTGGGAAGAGGGTACGTAAGGCCTTTCAGGAACGGTCCGCGCGCGCCTTTCCGGGATTCGGGGTGAGACCCATGGCCAGGGCCAGGGCGTGAAGGGCGCGCGCGGCGGCACACTGGTCGGGGGACTCCTCCTCGCCGCGGCCCTGGCGGCGGGGCAGGAAACTCTTCCCGCGGAGCCGTCGGCGCCGAGGATCGGGGAGATCCGCATTCGCGCGCTCGACGTGTATTCGCCGGAGGAGGCCGCCCTCGGCTGGGTTTATCGCACTGCCAACGCCGTCCGTTTCGAGACCCGGGAATCCGTCATCCGGAAGTTCCTCCTGTTTCGCGAGGGCGATCCGCTGGACGCCGCGCGCCTGGAGGAGACGGAGCGAAACCTGCGCGCGCTTCCGTTCCTGAAGGCGGCATCCATCCGGGCGCTGCCTTCGCGTGACGGCGTCGCGGACGTCGAGGTCGTCACGCAGGATTCCTGGACGACCCAGCCCGGCCTGTCGTTCGGCGGGAAGGGAGGGGTGACGACATACGGGTTCGACCTCCAGGAGAAGGACTTTCTCGGGACCGGCCGCCAGATCGCCCTCGGGTACGACAAGGGAACCGAGCGGACGAATCGGGTCATCGAGTACACGGACCCGTATCTGTTCGGCGCTTACTGGAAGGGCGATTTCGCGTACTCGTCGAACTCCGACGGCACCGAGACCCGGGCCTTTGTCGGCCGCCCGTTCGTCTCCTTCGTCGACCGCTGGGCAGCGGACGGACTGTTCGACCGCCTCACCTTGAACGCCCGGATCTTCGCGGACGGAGAGGTTCTCTCGAGATACAGACAGCGCCACCAGGAGATCACGGCCCATTACGGCTTCGCGCTCCAGGCGACGGACGCGCAGGCGAGGCGCGTCTTCCTCCGATTCGACAGCTTCAACGACCGTTTTGATCTTCTGCCCACGAGCCCCTCGGCGACACTTCCCGCCGCGCGCCGGTTCCGGTTCCTGACGGTCGGGTACGAGGACGTCCGGAACGCGTATCTCAAGCTGAACTACATCAATCGCGACGTCCGGTACGAGGACTTCAATCTCGGCCGCCGGGTCGCCGCGGAGATCGGCGTCTCACCCTCCGGGCTGGGAGGCCCGAAGACCACCGGGCTCGTGCGCCTCAGCCTCTCGCAGGGCTGGCGGATCGCCGACGAGAGCTTTCTCACGGGCCGGGTCTCGTACGAGACGCGGTGGGACGGCGCGCCGGCCAACGAGATCGTCTCCGGCCGCTTCTTCTTCGCGCACAAGTTCGACGGCGCGCTTCTCGGGACCTTCGTCACGGCGCTGGTCTTCGACCGGGGCTGGAACCTCGACCGGGACGTTCAGTTCTTCGCCGACGGCCAGAACGGGCTTCGCGGATACCGCCTCTACGCCTTCGAGGGGGACAAGCGCATCGTCTGGAATGCCGAGCAGCGCCTGTTCATGGGGCGCGAGTTCCTGCAGCTCTTCTCTCCCGGCGCCGCGATCTTCCTCGACACGGGGGCGGCCACCCCGCCCGGACAGCCGCTCCGCTTTGCGGATTTCAAGACGGACGTCGGGATCGGCCTACGCATCTCGATCACCCGCGCCTCGACGAACAGCGTGCTGCGGTTCGATCTCGCCTACGCGGTGAACCAGGACCCGCGCGGCCGCCGCGGGTTCCTCGTCTCGTTCTCGAGCGGGCAGGGATTCTAACCGTCGCTCGGGCGCGCGAAGGGACCTGCCTCCGCCGCGGGCGTAGGCACCGGGGAACGGCTCGGCCGGGTGCGGCCTCGACCTTTCCCCTGGTCCCTCCGCGCGCGCTCGCTCCCGCGTATCGGTCACCGCGGTTATGGCGCCGCATACGTCTGAACGCTTGACGCTTGACGCTTGGCTCTTAACTCTCAACTTCCTACGTCCTCAATCGCAGCAGCAGCCACGTTGCGGCTGTGGCGGCGAGGACGTTCGGCGACCAGGCGGCGAGGACGGGGGGGAGAGCGCCGACTTCGCCGACCTTCGTGAAGAACGCGCCGGCGATCAGGAAGGCCATCCCGAGTGCCAAACCCACGCCGATGCCGGCGAGGGTCCCTTTCTTTCCGATGCGGAACGCGAACGGCACCGCGAGCAGCGCCATGAGAGGGATCAGCAGGGGAGTCGAGATCTTGGACTGCAGCGCGGTGTCGAGCGTCCCGGTCGGATAGCCGCTGGCTCTCAACCGCCGCGCGTAGCGCTGGAGCTCCCGAAAGCGCATCTCGTCGGCGCCGCGCCGGTCGCGGGTGAACGTTTTCGGCGGATCGCCCTCCAGGCGCTCTTCGAGATACGTGCGGTAAGTCGCCTCCGAGGCGGGCCCGAATGTGCGGCTCCACCCCTGCCGCAGAATCCAGCGGCTCCCGTCCCACGCGGCTTCCCGGGCCGCGTCCCGCCGCGTGAGCTCGAACTGGTCGGAGAACAGAAAGACGCGGGGAGAGACGAGGATCCCCCGCTCCGGATCGCTGGCGTCCTGGTGCCAGATCGCGCGGCCGGGTCCGTAGTGCCAGCGCCTCTCCGTCGGAGTCGAAAGCCCGTAGTCAACGGGACGGCCGTAGATGATGTTCCGATACTGCGCCTGTTCCCGCTGCGCGAGGGGCACGACGTACTCTCCGGCGGCGAACGCCAGCCCGGCGGCGAGCGTGGCGAGGACGACGACCGGCGCGCCCAGGCGATGGAGGGACACGCCGTTCGCGCGGAATGCCGTGTCCTCGTTGTTGCGGGACAGAATCCCGAGCGAAATGAGCGTCGAAAGGAGGATGCCGAAAGGGGCGATCTGAAGGGAGATCGTCAGCAGAAAGTTGCGGTAGTACCCGAGGAGGACCTCCGCGTTGGGGCGGTTCTTCGCGATCTTGTCGATGTGGTCGGCGTAGTCCACGATCACCGCGAGGAGAAGCACCGACGCGGCGACGAGGCAGAAGACCGACAGGAAGCGGCCGAGTACGTAGCGGTCCAAGAGAGTGGGGAAGCGGAGGAGACCGGTCCACGCCGACCGCCGGGCGGTCTCGACCCGCTTCACCGCCTTCTGCCCGGCCGCCTCGGCCCGGCGGGGGAGCCTCCACCGCCCTCGCTCCCGTCCGCCCCGGACCATGGCGGCGCCTCCCAGCAGGAGCAGGACGACGTTGGGGAGCCATATCGCGATCGCGGGGGCGAGGCGCCCCTCCTGCGCCCACGTCTCGCCGCTCGAGAGCAGCACGTAATAGAGGACGATGATCGCCAGAGAGATCGCGAAGCCGCTGCCTTTTCCGCCGCGCCGGGAGGTCTCGGCCAGAGGAATGCCGATGATGGCGAACGCGAGGCAGGCGAATGGTATCGAGAGTTTCTTGTGAATCTCGACCCAGGCGAGCCGGTACCTGTCGGGGGGGAGAGTGCTCCGGGCGCGGACGGTCGCGAATAGCTCCGACAGGGACTGGGATCGCAGCGCCTTGTCGTAGGAGACCCGGGTCGAGGCGGGATTCCCGACGTCGCCCGCCAGGAGGATCCTCTGCGTCTCGTTGCGATTGGTCCGGTACCGGGAAGGGTCGGCGGGGTCGAAGTCATGGAGGGTCGATGACACGAGGTCGAGCCAGAGATGGTCACCCTCGAGGTTCAGGGTGCCGCGGCGGGCCACGATGATCTGGGTCTTGCGCTCGTCCTCGTCGCCGATCTGCAGGAAGACCCCTTCGAGAGAGCGGCCGTCCGCGGCCGTGCGGTCGAAGAAGAGGGTCAGCCCCGGGCGGACCTCTCGAAACGTCCTCGGTTGAACGACGTTGACCACCGAGGTCGCGGCGACCCGGGCGAGGTTCCGGGTCAGCGTTTCGTTCGCCCTGGGCAGGACGACGTTGTAGAAGAGAAAAACGAGGGCCGCCAGCGCCGCCGCCGCCGCGAGCGCCGGCCGTGAGATCGCCCCCGGCCCCACGCCGCAGGCGCGGAGCGCCACGATCTCCGAATCGCCCGAGAGGCGCCCGATCCCGATCAGGATCCCCAGCAGAAAGGCCATGGGAAGGGTCAGAACGATGATCCAGGGAAGGGAGAGCACCACGAGCCAGACCACCTCCGGAAGCGTCGCGCTCCGGCGGACGAAGAAGTCCGCCAGGAAGTAGATCGTCCGGATGAGCAGGACGAACGTGTAGGCGGAGAAGCCCAGGAGAAACGGAGGCCAGATCTCACGGAGCACCGACCGGGAGATGAGGCGCATCGGGGGCAAGGTATCAGGTTGATGGACGTTGAGGGTTGAGGGTTGAGGGTTGAGAGTTGAGAGCTCAGAGTTGAGAGTTGACAGTCCGAGCGCTAGACGGCGACCCCGGCAGGAGTTCTGCGGGGCGTTCCTCGCGGGCTCATCCGGCGAGCGGGGCGAGACGGCCCCGGATTCTGTGAAGTTCCGCCGGGCGGGTGACGAACCTCCGTCAGTGAATCCATCACGGAGGGCCGGCGCGCCGAGGCGCCTGGCGGACTTTACGGAGTCCGGGGGACATTATGCAAAATCGCCTGGCAGGGTGGCGCTCCAGCTCCGTCGTGGCGTGAGGGGCGGCGGTCAGGTCCGGAACAGTTCCGCTGGCGATTTTACATAATGTATCTTATCGGACGCTGTGGGTTTGTGAGGGTTCATGGGTTTTGACGTCCCCACGTCCCGGCGTCCGGCGTCCCTTCTGCCCTGGAGTGTCGGAGCTGCTCCGGAGTGTCGGAGCGTGACGCTTCCCGGTGGCTCGATTCGAGGGAGCTCCATCCTCGCGGGCGGCGCGGTCCTATGGGCGTCTTCCTCGATCCCCCGTGACTGTTGCCGCGCGTCCCGCCGGTTCGATTCCCCGCGACTTCGAGATCCGCCTCGCCGCGTTCCTCGTCCCGACCTGGCGGCTTCGCCCGGGGTTCTACTTTCGATTGATCTTGATCTCGCCCGCTTCGAGCTGGTGGATGATTCCGCGGAGCGTCTCGATCAGTTCCTTCTTCTCGACCCTCGATTTGTGGAACGAGAGATGGAGCTGGAACGGCGAGCCCTTCGGTTTGTAGACGAAGGAGAATCGGTGCGGGCGCTTCGACGGGGACGCGGTTTCTTTTTTCTGCGCGCGGAGATCGTCGCGCGTCGAGCCGGAGAGAACGGCCTCGATCGCCGCTTTCATTTTTTCCGGATCTTCGAGACGCGCGATCTGAAGGAGGACGGAGCGGGCGGAAATGTCGGCGCGCCGACATCGGTCGCGAAGATCGTCGGGGATCGAGAGAAGCGTCATGACTTCCGTCACCGAGACGCGCGACTTCCCCACCGCATCCGCGATCTGCTGCTGCGTGTAGCCATGCCGCGACGCGAGCGAGGTGTAGCCTTCCGCCTCTTCGAACGCATGCAGATCCCGCCGGTGAAGATTCTCGATCAGGGCGATCTCCACGACTTCGTTTTCGGGGACGTCGAGCTCGATGCACGGCACCTCGGTCAGACCCGCTTCCATCGCGGCGCGGAACCGCCTCTCCCCCGCTATGATCCGAAATCGTCCGTCGGCGATCGGCTTGACCAGGAGCGGCTCCAGGACTCCCTTCGCCTCGATCGACTGGCGCAGCTCGGTCAGGTCGCCGACGTTCGTGCGGGGTTGCTCGGGATTCGTTTCGATCTCTTCCATCGAGATCCAGCGTCCGAGCGAGCCGCCGAACCGTGATGAAAGCGATTCGACGAAATGGGAGTCGTGCTGCATCCGCGCCTCGACGGGGAGTCCTCTTCTTTTAGACACGGGAGAGCACCTCCTCGGACAGGGAGTAATACTCCGCGGCCCCGCTCGATCGGGGCGCGAAGGTGAAGATCGATTCGCGATGGGCCGGGCTTTCTTCCAGCCGCACGCTCTTCGAGATCGTGGTCTTGAAGACCTTGTCCCCGAAGACGGTCGCGATCTGCTCGTAGACGTCTTTCCCGATGACCGTGCGGCGGTCGTGCAGGGTGACCACGACCCCGAGGATGCGGAGGGTGGGGTTCGGACGAGCCTTGATCTTCTCGATGGTCTCGAGGAGGTCGTCCGTCCCCTCGAGAGCGAAGTACGAAGACTGGATCGGAATCAGGATGTGGGAGGACGCCACCATGGCGTTGACGGTGATCATCCCCAGGGTCGGCGGCGTGTCGATCAGGACCGCGTCGTAGCGAGTGTGAGACCCGTCTATCTTGTCCCGCAGGCGGAAGTGCCCGTCGATCTCTCCTAGCAGCTTGGACTCGATCTTGGCGAGCGCGATCCGGGCGGGCGCGATATCGAGGTTCTTCACCTCGGACTTGCGGATGACGTCCTGGAGCGCGACGTCGGGCTCGGTTAAGACGTCGTACATCGACTTCTCGACGGTCCGCCGGTCGACGTACGACATGGTGCTGTTGGCCTGGGGGTCGAGATCGATCAGCAGGGTCCGCATCCCCTTGGAGGCGATCGCGGCGGCGAGGTTGATCGCCGTGGTCGTCTTGCCGACGCCACCCTTCTGATTCGTGATGGAGATGATCACCGGGAAACGAAAGTATCAGTTCTCAACGGAGGAGATCTCGATTTTTCCTCGCGTCGCGCGGGCGCGTGCCGCCTGGCCCGCGAGACCGTCACATCCTGTATTTCCCGAGGTCCTCGGGATTCACTTCTTCCAGCCACTTCTTGAGCTTCTCCGGGTCCGTCGCGCCCTCCGCGCGGATGGTCTTGCTCCGCTCGAGAACGTCCTCTTCGACGAAGATCTCGGCGTGCGCGCGCAGCGCCAGTGCGATGGCGTCGCTCGGCCGGCTGTCGACAGTCCAGTGCTCTTCGCCCCGGGACAGGTGGAGGCGCGCAAAGAAGGTGTTGTCCTTGAGCTCGTTGACCACGATGCGATCGACCCGGACGCCCAGCTCCGAAAGCACGTTGTGGAGCAGGTCGTGGGTCATCGGCCTCGGTGCCTGAATCTTCTCCATCTCGATCGCAATGGCGTTGGCCTCGAAGATGCCGACCCAGATGGGAAGAAAGGCACCGTCATTCTGGTCCCTCAGGATCACGACCGGCATGTTGCTCACGGGGTCCATCAGAAGCCCCTTGATTTCCATTTTCACCATGGGAGGTCCTCTGGAACGGCGCCCACGGCTGACTCCGGGATCCGGGCGATGAGAGAGTTCGGGAGGCCCCGGGAGACCTCCACCTCGACATAGGAGCCCGGGACCGCGGCGCCGTCCCCGTGCTCGATGTGCACGACGCGGTTGCACGCCGTGCGGCCCCTCAGGAGACCCTTGCGGTCGCGGTTTTCGACCAGGACCTCGAATCGCCGGCCGACGAGGCCCCGGTTGATCTCCGACTGGATCTCCTCCTGGAGCGCGAGCAGGCGGCCGAGCCGTTCGGCCGCGACATCTCCCGGGACCTCGCGCTCGCTCCCCCACCGCGCCGACGCGGTTCCGGGACGCGCCGAATAGCGAAAGGCGAAGACGTTGGAGAATCGCGCCTCGCGCATCAGCGAAAGAGTGTCGCCAAAGTCTTCTTCCGTCTCTCCGGGAAACCCCACGATGAAGTCGGAGGACAGCGCGATCCCCGGGACCGCCGCGCGGAATCGGGCCACCGTCGCGAGATAGCGTGCGCGATCGTAACGGCGCTTCATGCGGTAGAGGACGCGGTCCGATCCGGACTGGGCCGGAAGGTGGAGGTACGGGGCCACGGGCGCCCCGGCCGCCATGGCTTCGACGAGCGAGTCGTCGACGAGGCTCGGGTGAGACGTGATGAACCGAAGGCGCCTCAGTCCCGGGA
Organism: Acidobacteriota bacterium; assembly: GCA_040004075.1. Lineage (GTDB taxonomy): Bacteria > Acidobacteriota > Thermoanaerobaculia > UBA5066 > Gp7-AA6 > JALYUA01. The sequence goes on from JBDUBP010000237.1 coordinate 10,948, forward strand.
CTCTCGAGACGCGGCGGAGAAGCTCTCCCAGGCCGATTTTTTCGTCCGGGTCTTCGTACGCGTTGACGGTCTGCCCGAGCAGCATCACCTCGCCCCGTCCTCCTTCGACGAGACCCCGGACTTCCTGGAGGATCTCCGAGGAGCGGCGGCTGCGTTCCCGCCCTCGCGTGAACGGGACGATGCAGAACGTGCAGAACTGGTCGCACCCTTCGATCACGGTGACGTAGGACTGGAAGGGCGAGCCCCGCCGGATCTGCTCGAAGCGATAGACCGGCGAATCCTTCGGGAGGTCGATCGCCAGAACGCGGCGGCGCTCGCGGCGGATCTCCTCGACCACCTCGCCGGCCCGTTCGATCTGTCCGGTCCCGAGCACGAAGTCGACGAACGGGGCCCGCTCGAGAATCTCGTCTTTCTCGACCTGCGCCACGCAGCCCGTCACCCCGATGACCATCTCCGGACGCTCGCGTTTGCGTCGGCCGAGAACGCCGAGCGCGCTGTAGACCTTCGCTTCCGCTTTCTCCCGCACGGCGCAGGTGTTCAACAGAACGATGTCGGACTCCTCGTGCTCTCCGGCGGCGACGTAGCCCCGCGCGTCAAGCTGCCCCGACATCCTTTCCCCGTCCAGGACATTCATCTGGCAGCCCCAGGTCTCCACCCGGTATTTTACGGAAACCTCTGAGGATAAAGGCGTTTCAGGCCGCGGGAAAGCCGGCAGAGGCAGGGCCCGGGCCGTCATTCGCGCAACCAACCCGGAAGAGCGCCCGCGCGGCGCGCCTTTTCCGGAAGGTCGGCGAGATCGGCCTGGGCCTGGGAGAGCTCCTTCCGGGTGGTCTCGATCTCTTCCCGTTTCTTGTCCCACGCGGGTTTGATCACCCGATCCCGATACTGGCCGTCGTCCCATCTATAAAAGTCATTCTCGAGCTGCTTCGCCTCCCCTTCGAGCGACGCGAGCTGCGCCGTCAATTCTTCGACGCGCCTGCGGGCGGCATGAGCGGCGTCCCGCCACTTCGCCTCCTCGGCGCCGGATGCGGCCGGGGCGGGCGAGGGGGTGCTCTCGATCGGGACCGGGACGAACACCGCGGCCGGGGCGGGAGTCGCGGCGGCCGCGGCGGGCTTCGCTTTCGACGTCGTGACGCGGCCCTTCGAAGGATCCTTCACCAGGCTGTCGTTTGTGATCGCGACCGGCTTCTGGTCCCTGCCCTTGTGCGAGCTGTTCGCTGCCCGAACGACGTCCGCAAGGGATTGCCCTTCGGAGGCGCCGGCAACGGGCGTTCGGCCAAAGCCTCCCGAGAGCTTCGGGCGCGGCGTCGGTGTGGGAGTGACGGGCGCCGCCAGGCCGCTCCCGCCGGACAGCAGCGCGGCCGCGCAAACGAGCAGAAGCCTCGAGGAGCGGGCCGTCATGGCGCGGTCGTACCCTTCCGGCCGTAGGCGTCCTCGAGCCGCACGACGTCGTCGAGCTCCGGCGAGGAGACCTCGACGATGTCGCAATCGGCCTCCGCGCTCAGGCGATGTCGGACACCGGGCCGGATGCGAAAGACTTCGCCTTTTTTGAGCCGCATGTCCTTCATCTCGCCGTCGATCTCCACGGAAAGCGCGACCTCGCCGTTCAAGACGTACAGGGTCTCGTCCTTGCGCTCATGGTACTGCAG
>JBDUBP010000004.1:0-3720 GCA_040004075.1 Acidobacteriota bacterium
ACTAGTCCTCCGCCGCGCCCCCGATGCGTGCGATCTGCTCGGGTTTGACCGAGTCCGGCCGGAACTTCGCTGCGGAAGCGGTCATGCGATCGAGGACCGCGTCGAACTCCGGCGGAGGGCCTTTCTGGAACCGCAGCGGATTGATGCGCGCGAGAACGAAGGGGCGCAGGTAGGGGCTCTGAAAGCCCTTGTCCGTGAGCGCCTTCATCGCCGCGGCGACGGCTTCGTCGAGCTCGAGAACGCGCGCCGCGCGGCGCTCCCGCTCCAGGAGCGCTTCGGGAAGCGGCAGCGTCGAGAAGGCGTCGATGCGTTTCAAGACCGGATGGTACGCGCCTCCCGCGAACCGGCCGTTTTCGCGTAACAGGCGCCGAGGGTCAGCAGCGTGGGCTCCTCGAATTCGACGGCGTAATCGATCTCCCGCCGCGGCTCCCCGGCGGAGAGGTCCCGCGCCATCCGGACGACTTCGAGCGCCTTCTCCCGAAGGTTGTGCGGTTTCTCCGTATTGAGCGCGAGAATCTTTTACGCGATCTCCGCCTCGGGGATCACGAGTGCGACGACCGAGCGGGTGCCCAGCCGCCGCAGCGCCGAAAGCCTGTGATGGCCGTTCGGAGTCCAGAACGAGCCGTCCGGAGCGGGAACCACGATGATGGGATCGAGGAAGCGGTCGAGGGCATCGAGTGCTCGCGCGAGGCGCGCGACGTGGGGCTCGGACAGGTCGCGCTGGAAGCTCGTCGGCGAGACGCGCTCGACGGGCAAGGCCGCCAGGAGCTGCCATCGCCCGCCGAGGGGGTCGCGGAAGGCCGCCAGCACCGCCCCTCCGGCCGCCTCGACGGCCCTTTCCACCTCGCGAAGCGGCGCCGGCCGCTCTTCTCCGGCGGTCTCCGGCGCGGTCAGTCCCCGGGAGACCGGATCGGCCGCCTTCTTTCGCCTCGGCATCCGCCCGGATTCTCCCATGCGGAATGGGCCTCTCCTTTGCAGGGACAACCGACCGCCGGCGTCCTGCGTCCAACGCGCAGGATTTCAATGAAGGAGGACCTCATGCCCACCAGGGTCCGCGCTCTTTCCATGGCAACTCTTTTCGTTGCCGCGCTTCTGGCCGCCCCGGCTCCCGCTTCGGGAAATCCCCGCATCTGGGTTCCCGCACCTCCGCCGCCGCCCGTGGTCGAGGTTCGACCCGTCTCTCCCGGCCGGCGGCACGTCTGGGCGGGCGGTTATCACCGCTGGGACGGCCGGAGCTACGTCTGGGTCCCGGGAACCTGGCGGCGCGCCCCGCGGGCGAGAGCCGCGTGGGTGTCGGGGCGGTGGGTCCACGGACGGCGGGGCTGGTACTGGGTTAACGGCCACTGGCGTTGATCCCCAGGAAGGAAAAGGGCGCTCATGAACAGACGACACTGGATCTCCGCCGCCCTGCTGGCGGCCGCGCTGCCCCTGTCGATCGGGTGTCCGCCGCCGGGAGGCGCGGTCTACGTTTCGACGGGTCCGCCGCCCTTCCGAACGGAATTCGTGGGCGTCGCTCCCGGACCCGAACACGTCTGGATCCGCGGCTACTACCAGTGGGATGGGAACAGCTATCTCTGGGTCCCGGGACATTACGAGCGCCGTCCTCGTGCCGGCGCGCGCTGGGTCGACGGACACTGGCGCCACAACCGGCGCGGCTGGTTCTGGGTCGCGGGGCACTGGAAGTGAGGAAAGGGTTGCGGGTTGGGAGTTGAGTTGAGGGTTGAGGGTCGAGCGTTGAGCGTTGAGAGTCGTTGAGGTGAGGTTCGAAGTCGTCTCTAACCTCTTAACTCTTGACTCCTAACTCTCAACTTCTTCCACTCTCAAAACCACCAGCGTGCGGTCATCCTCCGCCGGCCGTCCCGCGGCGTGCTCGGCGACGGCGGCGAGGATGGCCTCCTGGAGGCGGGCGGGGTCGGAGTCGACTTCCGCGCGCAGCAGCTCTTCGAGGCGTTCGAACCCGAACGGATCGCCCGACGGGCTCGCGGCCTCGATGATCCCGTCCGTCAGGAAGACGAGCCGGTCGCCCACCGCGAGCCGCAACGCCTTCGTCGGAAAGTCCGTCCGGGGCGAGATCCCGAGCGGAAAGGAGGGCAGGGACAGGCTCTCGACGGCGCCCGACGACAGGCGGTACGGAGCGAGCTGCCCCGCGTTCGTGAGGGTCGCCTCGCGCGTGGTGGGATCGCAGGCGAGCAGCGCGAGCGTCATGTAGTTTCTGCTGTCGGTCGAGCGATGGATGAGCTCGTTCAACTTGATGAAGAGCGGCGTCCCGTCCAATCCCGATTCGAGCAGCGTCGAGAGGCCGGCCTTGGCCATGGCGACGAGCAGTCCCGTCGAGAGCCCGTGGCCCGAGACGTCTCCGATCGCGACCACGTTGCGGCCGTCCGGGAGCATCGCGTAATCATAGTAGTCGCCGCCGATCTCCGCGAGCGGCTCGAATCGCGCCAGGAGCGAAAGACCCGGCAGCGTCGCTCCCGGAGGGGGGAGAAGCTTCTGCTGCAGCGTGCGCGCGATCGCGATCTCGCCCTCGAGCCTCTCCTTCTTCGCAGTCTCGACGAGCAGCCCCTCGATGGACGCGGCCATTCCGTCGAACGAGCGCGCCAGGTCCCCGATCTGGTTCTTCGAGCGGGAGTTCAGCCGCACCGAGAACTCGCCGCGGGCGATGGCCTGAGACGCGCGCGTCAGGCGGTTGACGTTGCGGGTGATCGTTCCGACGAGGACGAATGCGACGGCGAGCGCGGCGAGATAGACGACGAGAAGCGCGAACGCGATTCCGGTGAAGATCGCCCAGAACACCCGTCCGACGTCCGGCGCGCCCTGCGCGAACAGCTGCCCCGCGAGAACGCGGGGGGACGTCTGGCCGATGTAAAGGACGACGTTGCGACCGCCCGGCCCGCGCGCGACTGTCGCGGCAGGCCGGTCGACGTAGACGCCCGCGATCCACTTGCGGTCGAGCCAGCTTCGATCGGGGGGCGCGGGCGCCGCAGAAGGCGCCTTTTTCTTCTTCTCGCCGGCGGGAACTTCCCTTTTCTCGACGACGGGCTCGCGGGAGAAATCCACGTTGAATCCCCGGCCCCGGCGGGAGCGGCCCACCTCGATGATGACGTCGTACCCCGTTGCCTCGGTCAGCCGCCGCGCCCACGTCTTCGCAGGGTCCGTCAGGAGGATCAGAAAAACCCGCCGGCTCCCCGCCTCCGGGTCGGGAGCGGCGAGCCAGCCTTCCTCTCCCGCGATTAGCGACCGCGGACCCTTGAGCGCCAGCGCCCAGGCGGCCTCCGATCCCGCAGGAAGCCACGCGACGTCCGAGTCGATCACGCGTCCCTTCTCGTCGACGCGCAGCGACGGGAGCTCGTCCGCCGAGTAGGACGCGGCCTCCCGGCCGGCCGCGACGAGCTCCCGGTGCACGCGGGTCGCCACGATCTGGTGGGCGAGCAGGTAGGCGCCTGAGAAGAGAAGCAGCAGAAGGAGCGGAATCGGGACGATGCCGATCAGGAAGTAGGAGAAAGCGAGCCGGAGCGTGAGTTTGCGGATGATCTGGCGGAACAGAGCGACAACGCCTCGAAAGAGAAGCACGAGCCCCGACAGCATTGCGAGGCTGATGGCGACGGTCCGCGCGCATCCGGAATCGGCAGACCCCGCGGGCGCCAGCGCGATGGCGGCGACGAGGGACGCGACGAAGAGGACGAGCCAGATCCGCGTCGATTTTCGGAGTGCCACTGCCGG
>JBDUBP010000164.1:0-3710 GCA_040004075.1 Acidobacteriota bacterium
ATCGACGTCGACGGACTGAAGACGATCAACGACAAGGAAGGGCATGAAGAGGGCGACAAGGCGATCTGGACGGTCGCCGCGGCGGTCAAGAAGCTGATCCGCGGGGACGACTACCTGATCCGGTGGGGCGGCGACGAATTCCTGGTCGTTCTCCCCGGAATGGACCAGGAGATCGCGAAAAAGCGGTTCTACATGTTGCCGTCCAAGATCGAGGAAGTGCGTCAGTCGCAGCGTTCGGCGGCGCGGGCCTACAAGAAATTCGTCGCCGCATCCGTCGGCGTGACGCCGTTCTCGAGCCGGGTCCCGCTCGACATGGCGATCGAGACGGCCGACCGCGTGATGTACGAGCGCAAGAAGGCCTTGAAGCAGATGCGCGGCGAGCCTCTCCAGCGGGGCGGCGGCCCCGCCCGCGAGACTCCGGCGGGCACGCAGCCCCGCCGCACATGGGACAAGACGAGCAGCTGACGGCTGCGGGAGAGGATGACGTGCGATACCACTGGACGGAGTGCCCGGGCTGCCGCTGTCAGGTCGCGGTGAACACCATCGCCGCTTCGGGCGTCGTCACGGGCTCGCTTCGACGATGGTCCACCGACCGCTCCATCAACGACGGCCGGGCCATCCGCGGAGTTCCCGCGGACGCCACCGGCGGCTTCGCGACGGAGTGCGTCTGCGGGCAGGCGTTGACGCTCGGCGCGACCGCGGATGCGGTACGCTCAGAGCGGGGGGAGTAGAGTCCGTTTTCAGTTTTCAGTTCTCAGTTTTAAGTTCTCAAAATCACCACCGTCGCGCCTGAACCGCCCCGTTCCGGCGGTGCATCGAAAAAATCCGCGACATCCTCCCGCCGCTCGAGCACTCGCCTCACTTCGGCACGCCGGACGCCGATCCCCTTTCCGTGGATGATCCGCACTTCCCGGAAGCCGGCCTCCGCCGCCTCCCGGAGGTATTCCTCGAGCGCCGACCACGCGTCGCGCGGTAGAAACGAGTGCAGGTCGAAGGCGTCCTCGATCGGGATCCGCCTCAAATCTCCTCCGGACTCAAAACTGAAAACTGATAATTGACTACTCGGCTTCCTCGATCACCACATCCACCGGCATCGCCGCCTTGGCGACCTTCGAGATGATGCAGTACTTCTCCGCAAGGGCGAGGGTCTTCTCGACGGCCGGCCGCTGCGAGGCGAGAAGGGCGCGCGGCACGCGCGCATAGATCGTGAGCCGCGTCATCCGAAAGCCGCCGTTGGGATCCTTGCCGAGCTCGCTCGTCAGCCGGAGGGTCGGGTCCGGGTGATCGACGCTCAGCTTCTTCAGAAAAATCCCCCACGTCGCCGCGAAACAGGCTCCGACGGCGGCAAGAAGGAGCTCCTCCGGATTCGCTCCCTTGCCGCACCCGCCGAGCTCCTTCGCTCCGCCGATGGGGATCGCGAAGGTCTCCCCCGCGACGGTGGCCGTCCCGCAGCCGCTCGCGTCGCCCGACCACTCGATCGAGACCGCGAAGCGGGGCGTCTCGACCCGCGCCGTCGGAGGCGCCGCTCCCTCGACGGAGGCCGCGGGCACAGAGGCCGCCGGCGCGCCGTCCGCCTGGGAGACGTGCGTGTTCTTACCGGAAGGGATGTCGTTCATGCGTTCTCCTGGTCGCTATTTCGCATACTTCTTGGTTCCCCGGATTTCCTGTTCGGTCTGCTCGAGGTTGGACGGCACGAATTGATCGAACCACGTCCAGGCGCCGTAACGAGGGCGCAGCGCGTCGAGTCCGGCGGCGGCGAGAGGCGGTCCCGTCAGCCCCGCCTCCATCGCGCGCGCCGTGGCCTGCCGGAGGCCGGCGAGATAGTCCCGAAAAAACCGGACTTGAAGGGCGCGGCCGGGCTCGCCGTGGCCCGGCACGAACGCGGCCGACGGAAACTCCCCCGTCAAACCGTCGAGCGTCGAAACCCAGGCGGCCGTGTCGGCGTCGATCAGGTTCGGTACCGTGGCGTTCCAGAAGAGGTCGCCGCCGTAGACCACGTCGGAGCCGTCGACGCGGACGATCAGGTCGCCTCCGGTATGACCCGGCCGGAAGAGGACTCGCGCGCTCCGGCCGCCTAGCGAGAGCGTCATCCCGGAGACGGACGTGACGTCCGGCAGCGGGAGCGCGTCCAGCACCGCTCGGTCCTTCGCGGTGATCTCTTTGCGCCATTTGAGGTTCTCCGTCCGGATCCAGCGCCGCGCGCTCTCGTGCGCGACGATCACGGCACCCTCCCGGCGAAACACGGCGTCGCCGCCCACGTGATCCAGGTGGTAGTGCGTGTTGACCACCCACCGGACCGGAAGGGCGCTCCGCCGCCGGATCTCGACGAGCAGGTCCCGCGCCGCCTCCTCGGTCGCGAACGCATCCACCACGAGAACGCCGCCGGACCCCAGGACGAACCCGGCGTTGCCGACGGACGCGCGATCGCCCACCGCCGCAACCGCCGCAAAACATCCATCCCCCGCCTCGACGATCCGAAAGTGCGGCGCAGCCGGCTGCGTTGGAAGAGACACGGCGGATACCGCAAGAAAAACGGCGGCTACGAGCCAGCGTCGGGGCATCGGCCATTCTAGTCACGAGCCACGCATCCTTCGATTCCGATCTAGTTGACCGCGGAGTACGCGGCCGTCTCGCTCCCGTTTTTCGCTCGGCTCCCGTGTCCTGTTTCCCGGCTCCGGTTCCCGCAGCAGCTGATAGCTTTTCTTCATGCGCCGCCGCCTGCCGATCGCTCTGGCCGCCGGCGGTGCGGCCGCCTGGGTCGGCGCCTCATGGATCGTGGCCCGCTCCCTCGCGCGGCGGCTCATCTCGCCCCACGGGCTGACGCCCTGCCAGGCGAGCCGGGAGGGTCTTTTGTCCGGCCTGACCGCGGCGGGCGCCCGGGTGAACGACTACCGGTTTCCCGGATCGACGCGTCAGCATGACGAGCTCTGCGCGATTCTCGCCACGCCCGGCGAGGGGGCTTCTCCGCGCACGATCGTCTTCCTGCACGGGAAGGGCGGAAGCGCCGCCGAGTGGGCGCCGGACGCGGTGCGCGCGGTCGGCCTCGGGTACAACGCGCTGCTGCCCGATCTCCGCGGGCACAGGCCGAGCGGCGGAGAGTTCATCACCTACGGCCTTCTCGAACGCGAAGACCTCTCCGCGGCGATCGCGGCCGCGCAGGCGCGCTTCGGCCTCGATGCGTCGCGCCTCGCGGTGCACTCCTGCTCCGCGGGCTCGTCGACGGCGCTCGTCTGGGCGGCGGACGAGCCGCGGGTGCGCGGGATCTGGCTCGAATCCCCCTTTGCCGACGCGCGGGAGATGGCGCGTCACTATCTCGGCATCCTGACCGGCCTGCCGCGGTGGGTTCTCGGCTTGACGACCACGTTTGCCGTCCGCCGGGCCCTGAGAAGCCTCCGAGACGACCTGGGCGTCACGCCGGAAGAGATCCTCGCGTCCGACCCGCTCCGATCCGCCGCACGGGTGCGCGTGCCGGTCGAGGTCGTCTTCGGAGACGAGGACTTCCTCGTGCCGCCGCGGTTCACGCAACGCCTCATCGACGCGCTCCCTCCGGGAACGACGATCTGGAATCCGCAGGGCGCCGGCCACTGCCACCACGACAACGAGGCGCAAAAAGTGAACGAGCGCGAGTATCTCGAGAGGTGGGTTGCCTTTTTCGAAAGAGTGCTGGGCTAGGCCTTGGATGCTGGGCGCTGGGCGCTGGGCGCTGGGCG
>JBDUBP010000235.1:0-12449 GCA_040004075.1 Acidobacteriota bacterium
CCATCTCGAACGCCACTTTCCCGCCGAACGAATACCCGCCGAGGTAGTACGGTCCCTCGGGCTGGGCCTCGCGGATCTCCCGCACGTAATGAGCCGCCATCTCCTCGACGGACTCGTAGGGAGCGCGCGCTCCGTCGAGACCCTGTGACTGGAGGCCGTAAAAGGGTTGATCCGGCCCCAGGAGCACGGCGAGCCCGCGGTAATGGACGATGCCCGTCGCCGCGGCGACGCAGAAGAACGGCGGCCGCGTCCCTTTCGGCTGGATCGACACGAGCGACGGAGTGCGCCGCGCCGACTTCCTCCGCTCGCGGAACATCCCGGCGAGCTCCGCGACCGTCGGAGCGCGAAAGACGGTCGCCAGCGCGACCTGCCGGCCGAATTCCTTCTCGAGGCTCGCCACCAGCCGGACGGCCAGCAGCGAATGTCCGCCGAGGTCGAAGAAGTTCTCGTGGACGCCGACCCGCTCGATCCCGAGGATTTCGCCCCAGATCGCGGCGATGCGGCTCTCGACCGGACCGCGCGGCGCCACGAAGAGGGTATCGAGATCGGGCCGCAGGGCGTCCGGCGCCGGAAGGGCCGTCCGATCGATCTTGCCGCTCGGCGTCAGGGGCAGCGCGTCCAGGATGACGAACGCGGACGGCACCATGAACTCGGGAAGGCGGCGGGCGAGGAAGCCTCTCCACTCTGCGGGTCCGCCGGCTCCGGCCTTCGAATCCGGCACCACGTAGGCGACGAGCCGCGCCTCGCCGGGCTGGTCCTCTCTCATGGCGACCGCGGCCTGCCGGATCGCCGGGTGTTCCGCCAGCGACGCCTCGATCTCGCCGAGCTCGATGCGCCGGCCCCGAAGCTTGACCTGCTGGTCGGTCCTTCCGAGGTACTCGATCCGTCCGTCCGCGAGGAACCGGCCGCGGTCCCCGGTCCGGAAGAGGCGCGCCCCGGGCGCGCGCCGGAACGGATCCGGCAGGAACCTCTCGGCGGTCAGCTCCGGCCGGCGGCGATACCCGCGCGCCAGGCCGTGACCGCCGACGTAGATCTCGCCGGCGACGCCGGCCGGAACGGGCTGCCGGTTCGCGTCGAGGATGTAGATCTGGGTGTTCGATATCGGGCGCCCGATGGGGACGACGGGATCCGCATGCTCACGCCGCGCGTCGTAAAAGGTCACGTCCGCGCAGACTTCAGAGGATCCGTACAGGTTCAGCAGCACCGCATCCGGCAACGCGCGGCGGAACCGCGTGGCGAGATCCGATGGAAGCGCTTCGCCGCTCGAGATCCAGAAACGAAGGCGAGGAAGCTTGCGCGCGAGGTCGGTGCCCGAGTCCAGGACGGCCCGCAGGAGGGACGGCACGAGGACGATGCGCGTCACGCGGTCCTTCGCGAGCTCCTCCACGAGCAATCGCGGATCGCGCGCGGCCTCCTCCGAAAGGACGGCCAGCGGGATTCCCTGGAGCAGCGGACCGAAGATTTCCCACACAGAATCCACGAAGGAGAGGGCGGTCTTCTGGGCGCAGACCTCTCCCGGCGCGAAGGGGTACGCCGTCCACATCCACGCGAACCGGTTGACGCAGGCGCGATGGATCGCCTCGACGCCTTTCGGAGTTCCCGTCGAGCCGGACGTGTAGATGACGTACGCGAGGCTCTCGGCTCGCGCCCCTCCGGGCGGGTTCGTGTCGGGCTCGTCCCGGAGATCCGGAAGGGAATCGAGGACGACGACTTCCGCCTGCCCGGCCGGGAAACGGGCGGCGAGGCTCTGCTGGGTGAGCAGCACTCGGGCGTCGGAATCGCGGAGCATGAAGGCGAGGCGCTCCGCCGGGTACGACGGATCGAGCGGGACATAGGCGCCGCCCGCCTTCAGTACGGCCATAAGAGCCTCCGGCGTCCGCGCCGTGCGCTCCATGCACACGCCGACGGCGACCTCGGGTCCGACGCCGCGACTTCGCAGGAAGTGCGCGAGCCGGTTCGCCCGGCGGTTCAGGTCACGAAAGCGGATCTCGTGGACGCCATCGCGGACCGCGACGGCGTCGGGAGTGCGCTCCGCCTGCCGCTCGAAGAGGCCGTGAATGGTGCTATCGCCGGGGTACTCCGCCGCCGTGTCGTTCCACTCGACGAGAATCCGGTGGCGCTCGCTTTCCGTCAGGATAGGCAGCTGCGACAGGCGCCGGTCGGGATCCTCAGCGATCGCGGAGAGCAGCAGACCGAGCTGCGACAGCATCGCGCGGACGGCGGCAGCGTCGAAGAGGTCCGTGTCGAACTGGAACCACGCGATGATCTCCGCGCCGGTGTCTTCAAACGTGGCGGCGAGATCGAACTTCGAAGTGCCCGACTCGACAGGAAAGAGGGCGACAGTCAGCCCCTCGAGATCCAGCCGCACGTCGCCCGTGTTGTGCAGGCTCATCATCACCTGAAAGATCGGGGACTGGCTCAGCGCGCGCTCGGGATTCAGCTCTTCGACGATGCGCTCGAAGGGCACGTCCTGGTGGCCGTATGCCTCGATGGCCACCTCGCGCACTCGCCCCAGAAGCTCCCGGAACGTCGGGTCGCCCGACAGATCCGTGCGAAACACCAGCGTATTGACGAAGAATCCGATCAACCCCTCGATGTCGCTGCGGGTGCGGCCCGCGACGGGAGATCCGACGACCACGTCGTCCTGCCCCGACTGACGCTGCATCAGGACCTGGAATGCGGCGAGCAGCGTCATGAAGAGTGTCGCGCCTTCCCGATGCCCGATCGAGCGCAGCGCGGAGGCGACCGGTCGCGGGATCGCGGCCTTCTCCGTCGCTCCGCGATAGGTCTGCACCGCCGGCCGCGGACGGCTCGCCGGCAGCGCGAGGACCGGCGGAGCGCCGCGAAGCTTCCCCTTCCAGTACGAGAGCTGTTTTTCGAGGACCGTTCCACTGAGCCACTCGCGCTGCCAGACGGCGAAGTCCGCGTACTGCACCGGCAGCGGGGCGAGGGTCGACTCCCGTCCCGCCCGGTACGCGGCGTAGAGCGTGCCGAGCTCTCGGTCGAAGATGGGCACCGACCAGCCGTCGAAGGCCACGTGGTGCACGTTGACGAGCAGCACATGATCCTTCGCTCCGAGCTGGAAGAGTGAGGCTTTGAGGAGCGGACCGCGCGCGAGGTCGAAGCGGCTCCGGGCAGCCTCCTCGACGGCGTGCCGCACCGCTTTCTCTCGACCCTCTTCGGGAACTCGCGAGAGGTCGACGACGGCCGGCGTGGAGGGCGCGGGCGAGACGACCATCCGAACCGGCCCCCCCTCCGTCATCGCGAAGGCGCCTCGAAGGACGTCGTGACGCGCCTGGATGGTCGCCAGCGCCCGGAACAACGAGTCGACGTCGAGGAGTCCCCGGAGGCGAAACGCCCGCGGGATGTTGTAGGCGGGCAGGCCCGGCTCGAGGCGGTCGAGGAGCCACAGCCGCTGTTGCGCGTAGGAGAGCGGCGCCGGGGCGCCGCGATTCGGGCGTGGCGCGATCCGCCGCGAAGGAGTCGAGGCCGGGGGGGCCTTCGCCGGGGGAGCGTCCTCCTTCCCCTTCGCATCGATCGCCGTCCCCTCCGGAGCCGGGAGCGTCGGAAGCCCGTCGCGGCCGCGGGCCAACGCGCTTTCGACGGTCGAGGCGAGCGCGGCCAGCGTCGGGTTCTCGAAGAGCGTCCGGACCCGCAGATCCACGTCGAACTCCTGGCTGATCCGGGACATGACCCGGGTCGCCTTGAGGGAGTGGCCGCCGAGCCCGAAGAAGTCGTCCTCCATGCCGATCCGCTCCACGCCGAGGATCGATCTCCAGATGCCGGCGATGCTCTGCTCCATCGGGGTCCGCGGCGGCTCATGCCGCTCGTCCTGCTCGACGGAGAGATCCGGGGCCGGGAGCGCGGCCCGGTCCAGCTTCCCGTTCGGCGTGCGCGGCAGCTGTTCCAGGAAGACGAACGCCGCGGGGACCATCGCCGCCGGAAGACGCCCCGACAGATGGCTGCGAAGCTCGGCCGCTGCCTGGAGGCCGCGCTGGCGGGCCACCACGTAGGCGATCAACGCCACTTCTCCGCGCGCGTCGAGCCGGGGAACTACGGCGCAGCTCGACACCGAACGATGCGCCGCGAGGACGGCCGTGACCTCGGCCGGCTCGATGCGGACGCCTCGCACCTTGACCTGGTCGTCCACACGCCCGTGAATCGCGAGCGTGCCGTCCAACCGGTGATGCCCGCGGTCCCCCGTGCGATAGACCACGTCGCGGTCATCCGTGCGAAACGGATTTCGGACGAACCGTTCCCGCTGCTCGGCGGAAGCGTTGACGTAGCCCATGCTGCGGAAAGGCGTGCGCAGGACGATCTCGCCGAGCTCGCCGAGCCCGCACGGCCGCGTTCCCGCCCAGACGAGCGCCTGCGTCTCGGGCAGGGCGCGGCCCACCGGCTGGATCCCCGGAGTGAGCGCCTCGGGGATGACGTGGAAACACTTCACGAGCGTGGTCTCCGTCGGACCGTAGAGGTTGACGATCCGGCCCGCCTCCGGGAACTCCGAGCGCCACCGCCCGATGAAGGCGTCGGTCAGAGGCTCGCCCCCGAAGAACGCGAGCCGCAGTCGCGGGAGGCGCGCCCCTTCGCGAGGGCCGGAAAGCCACGACTGCGCGACCGACGGCACGGCGTGGAGGATGGTGATCCCTTCCCGCTCGAGCCAGGAAATCATCCGGCTCGATCCGATATCCTCGTCCCCGTCGGGCAGATGCAGGCTCGCTCCGCTCGTGAGCGGCAGAAAGATGTCCCGCAGCACGGCGTCGAACGACAGTCCCGTCAGGTGAGAGCAGCGGTCGCCCGGGCCGACCTCGAACGTCTCCCGCTCCCATCGGAGGAAATGGGAGAGTCCCCGGTGGGATCCCAGGACCCCTTTGGGGACGCCGCTCGTTCCGGACGTGAAGAAGATGTAGGCCGGCTCCCGCGACTCGACGACGGGCAGCCCCGCCAGAGGCTCGACTCGCTCGCCCGCCGCAACGACGCCGTCACCGTCCAGCGCGATCGTTTCCCAGGAACCGGCGGCGCCGGTGTCCATCGGTGCTTCGTCCGCCGCCCCGACGCGAAGGACGCGCCGCGCACGCGCCTCCGAGAGCATCAGGCTCCGCCGTCTGTGCGGGAGCGCGGGATCGAGCGCCAGCATCACGCCCCCGCTCCGCAGCACACCGAGCATCGCGGCGATCACCCCGAAGCTTCGCGCTCCCGAGATCCCGACCACGTCTCCCGCCGACAGCCCCCGGCCGAGAAGGGTCTCCGCGATCGCCCGGGATCGCAGCTCGAGCTCCCCGTAGGTCCAGGTGCGTCCGTCCTCGACGACCGCGGGCGCGGCCGGCGTCCGGTTCGCCCACGAGACGAAGTCATCCGCCACGACGCCCGTTTCGGGCTCCGGAATCGGAAGCGCCGGATCGGGCAGCGCACTCCGCGCGGATTCCGTCAGGAGCGAGTACGACCCGATACTCGAATCGGGGGCGCCGGCGATCTGCTCGAGAAGAAGGGTCCATTGGCGGAGCAGCTCCGCGATGCGTTTCTCGTCGAAGAGGTCGGCGTTGTACGACGCGGTGAAGAGGAACGTTCCGCCGGCCTCGCCCGCATAGAGCGTCACATCGAAGAGGGAAGCGTGTGCTCCGATTTCGACCCGCTCCATTTCGACACCCGCGAGGCGGACTTCGGAGGCGTCGAAATTGGGCATGTTGAAGAACACCTGGAACAGGGGCGTTCGGGAGGGATCCCGGCGCGGCTGCAGAGCCTCGACGAGGCGCTCGAAGGGAACTTCTTGGGCGAACGCGTCGAGCGCGGCCTGCCGGACGCGGCGAAGGATCTCCGCGAAGGTCGGGTCTCCGGAGAGATCGGTTCGCAGCACGAGAGTGTTGACGAAGAAACCGATGAGCTTTTCCGTCTCGGCGCGCTGACGCTCTGCCATCGGCGAGCCGACGACGATGTCGTCATGCCCCGTGTGGCGCGAGAGAAGAAGCTGCAAGGCGGCGAGGAAGGTCATGTAGAGCGACGCGCCCTCGCGTCGCGACAGCGCCTTCAGGGCGTCGGCCGTGGCCCGGGGCACCGAAACCGAGTCCTGCGCGCCGCGGAAGGTCTGCACCGCGGGGCGAGGGCGGTCGGGGGAAAGCTCCGCGGCCGGAAGATCGGCCAGCTGTTTCCTCCAGTAGGCGAGCCGCTCCTCGAGGCGCTTTCCCTGCATCGCCTCTTGCTGCCAGACCGCGAAATCCGCGTACTGGATCGGGAGCGGCGGAAGCGGAGAGGCCTCGCCGGCCGCGAACGCCCGGTAGAGCTCGGAGAGCTCCCGAAACAGAACGCCGACGGACCAGCCATCGGTGACGATGTGGTGGAGGGTGAGAACGAGAATGTACTCTTCGTCCGCCAGCCGCAGCAGCATGGCGCGCCACAGCGGACCCCGGGCCAGGTCGAATGGCTTCCTCGCTTCTTCCGATGCCAGTCGTTTCGCGCGCTCCTCGCGCTCCGACGGCGCGACGTGCCTCAGGTCGATCACAGGCAGGTCGAGCGCCGCCGCGGCCGAGATCACCTGCATCGGAAGACCCTGCACCGACGCGAATGTGGTCCGGAGAACGGCGTGACGCGCGAGAATTTCCCGGAGGCTCCGCTCCAGAGCCGCGACATCGAGCCGGGTGCGAAGACGGAAGACGTGAGCCTCGTTGTAGGCGTTCGAGCCGGGGTTCATCTGGTCCATGAACCAGAGCCGCTGTTGCGCGAAGGAAGCCGGAATGTTCTCGAGATTCCGGGCGATGGGCGTGATCGGCCCCTCGGCGGCCGCGCGGGTCTCGCCGCTCATGGCTGCGGCGAAGCCGGCGATGGTCGGGGACTGGAACAGCGTCCGGAGCGAGACCTCGGCCCCGAGGGCGTCGCGCACGCGCGAGATCACTTTCGTCGCGAGGAGCGAGTGGCCGCCGAGCTCGAAGAAGTTGTCGTGGATGCCGATCGCGTCCAGCTTGAGGACGGCCGCCCAGATCCCCGCGAGCGAGCGCTCGAGCGGCGTCGATGGCGCCGCCGAGGCTCTCCCTCCCGGTTTCTCGCGGTCCGGCTCCGGGAGAGCGCGCCGGTCCACTTTCCCCTGCGGAGTCAGGGGGAGCGATCCGAGGACCATGAACGCGGACGGGACCATGTGCTCCGGCAGGCGGTTCCTCAGGAAGTCGCGCATGCCGGAAACGGGATCCGTCTTCCCGTCACGACGGACGAGATAGGCGACGAGCCGGCGGTCGCCGGGCTCGTCCTCGCGCGCCATGACCGCGCACGCCGCAACCGAAGGATGTTCGCCGACGGCCGACTCGATCTCTCCCGGTTCGACGCGGAATCCCCGGATCTTGACCTGATCGTCGAGACGGCCCAGGAACTCGACGACGCCGTCCGGCCGGTAGCGCGCCCGATCGCCGGTGGCGTAAAGCCGCTCCGGGGCGTCGAGTCCCGGCAGGACGGCGATCACGAACTTCCGGGCCGTCAGCTCCGGCTGCCGGAAGTAGTCCCGTGCGAGACCGTCGCCGCCGATGTAGAGCTCCCCCGCGACTCCGATCGGAACCGGCTGCCGGTTCCGGTCGAGGATGAACACCCGGGTGTTCGCGATGGGCCGGCCGATCGGGATCGGCGGCGCGAGCGATTCGTTCCGGTCGAACGCGTGACAGCACGCGAAGGTCGTGCTCTCCGTCGGACCGTACCCGTTGACGAGCCGGCAGTCCGGAAGCTCCTGGAGCGCCTTCGCGACGTGCGCGGGCGACAAAGCGTCGCCGCCCGCGAGCAGCTGTTTGAGACCGCGGAGACTCGAGATCTCCGTCTCGACCATCTGATGAAAGAGGCCCGCGGTCAGCCAGAGAGTCGACACTTCGAATCGGCGCACCGCCTCGCCGAGCTCTTCGAGAGACGGGAGTCCCGGGGGCATCAGCGCGAGGCGGCCTCCATGGAGCAGCGCGCCCCAGATCTCGAACGTCGAGGCATCGAACGAGATCGGGGCGAACTGGAGGAAGACCTCATCGGGACCGAATGCGGCGTACTCCGCGCCCCGGACCAGGCGCACGACGCTCCGGTGGCGGATGCTGACCCCCTTCGGGCTCCCCGTGGAGCCGGACGTGTACATCACGTACGCGAGATCGTCCGCGCGCCCCGGGAGATCGAGGTCATCGCCGCTCTCGCGCGCGATGAGGGGCCAGTCCGCGTCGATCGAGACGGATTCGTACCGCGCCTCCGGGAGAGAGGCCTGGAGGCGCTCCTGCGTCAGCACGAGCCGGGCGCCCGTGTCCTCGAGCAGGAACGCGAGGCGTTGCCGCGGGTATCCGGGATCCAGAGGCGCGTACGCCCCGCCCGCCTTCAGGATCGCCAGCAGAGCGACGACCATCTCGACCGAGCGTTCGACGCACACCCCCACGAGGACCTCGGGCCCGACACCCTTCTTCCGAAGGTGACGCGCCAGGCGATTCGCTCGTTCGTTGAGCACCCGGTAGGAAACGCTCCCCCCGGCGAAGCGGAGCGCCTCGGCCTCAGGCGACGCGCGGACTCGCTCCTCGAAGAGAGCGTGGATCGTGCTCTCGGCCGGGTACGGGGCGGCCGTGTCGTTCCATTCGACGAGCACCCGGTGGCGCTCGCCGGCGGTCAACAGGGGCAGCGCGGAGAGCCGGCGATCCGGATCCGCCGAGATTCCCTGAAGGAGAACACCGAGCCGGGACAGGATCCGCCGGACCGTGGACGCCTCGAACAGGTCGGAGCTGTACTGGAACGAGGCGAGCAGGCCCGAGGCCGTTTCCTCGAAAGCGGCGATGAGATCGAACTTGGCGGTGTCGGGCTCGATTCTCAGCGGCGACGCCGAGGCGCCGGCCAGAGGCAGCGGCGGGACGGGATTGTCGAGAACGACCGCCACCTGAAAGAGGGGCGAATGCCCCAACGACCGCTCCGGGTTCAATTCCTCGACGAGGCGCTCGAACGGAAGGTCCTGGTGCGCATAGGCCTCGATCGCGACGTCGCGTACGCGTCCGAGCAGCTCCCGGAACGTCGGGTCTCCGGACAGATCCGTGCGTAACACGAGGGTGTTGACGAAGAACCCGATCGACTCCTCGACCTCGCTGCGGTTGCGGCCCGCGACCGGGGAACCGACGACGACGTCCTCCTGGCCGGAGTGACGGTGCAGCAGGACCTGGAACGCGGCCAGGAGCGTCATGAAGAAGGTCGCGCCCTCGCGCTGGCCGAGCGACCTCAGCGCATCCGCGACGACGGGCGGGATCGTCACGGCTTCCTCGCCTCCGCGGAAGCTCCGCACCGCCGGGCGTGCGCGGTCGGCGGGCAGCTCCGTGAGCGCAGGAGCGCCCTCGAGCTGCCGCCGCCAGTAGGAGAGCTGCTCGTCGAGCTCGGCGCCGCGCAGCCGTTCCCGCTGCCAGACGGCGAAGTCCGCGTACTGGATCCGCATCGGCGCGAGCGGCGACTCCCGGCCGTCCCGGTAGGCGTTGTAGAGCGCGGCCAGCTCCTCGTCGAAGATCCGCATCGACCACCCGTCGAAGGCGATGTGATGGACCGTGACAAGGAGGACGTGATCCTTCTCGTCGAGGCGCAGAAGCTTCGTCCTCATCACGGGTCCGCGCGAGAGATCGAATGGAGTCCGGGCGTCCGCTTCCACGATCCGAACGGCTTCGCTCTCCCTATCGCCTTCGGCGCAGCCGCCGAGGTCCGTAACCTGAAGCGAAGGCGCCCGGCCGGGGGTCACCGCCTGGACCGGCTCGCCCTGCACTTCCAGAAAAACGCTGCGAAGTGGCTCGTGGCGATCCCGGATGGTGTCGAGGGCGCGGGACAGGGATTCCACGTCGAGGGCGCCCCGGATTCGGAACGCGTGCGGGATGTTGTAGATGGAGAGTCCCGGGTCCAGGCTGTCGAGGACCCACAGACGCTGCTGCGCGAAGGAGAGCGGGGCCGGGCCCGATCCGCTCCGCGGGCCGATCGGCGCCGAGCGTTCGAATGATGGCTCAGGCCCGGCCTCGGCCGGGACGGACCGCGCCGCCTGCTTGTCGGCGATGAGCCGAGCCAGACCCGCGACCGTGGGGGCGGAGAAGAGCTCCCGGACGGGCAGCGCGACCTGAAAGACCTCGCGGACCCTCGAGCTCACCTGCATGGCGAGGAGGGAATGTCCGCCAATCTCGAAGAAGTCGTCGTGGATCCCGACCCGCCCGACGCGCAGCACCCGGGTCCAGATGTCGACGAGGGCCTCTTCCAGCGCCGTGCGGGGAGGCGCATGCTCCTCGCCGACGTTCGGACCCGGCGGCGCTGGCGGCGGCAACGCCGACGGGTCGATCTTGCCGCTCGGTGTCATCGGCAACTCGTTTAAGAAGACCAACGACGATGGGACCATGTGGGACGGGAGGGTCTGGGCGAGGGCGCGTCGAATCTCCCGGACGGACGGGGTCCTCGACGGTTCCCCGACGACGTAGGCGCACAGATGCGTCTCGCCGGGCGGATCCTCGCTCACCCGGACCACGGCTTCCCGCACGCCGTCGACCCCACGCAGCGTCGTCTCGATCTCGCCGAGCTCCACCCGGAATCCGCGCACCTTGACCTGCTCATCGACGCGGCCGAGGTACTCGAGGTCGCCCGACGGGAGGAATCGGGCGCGGTCCCCCGTCCTGTAGAGGCGTTCGTTGCCGCCGCGAAAGGGATCCGGAATGAACTTCTCGGCGGTCAGATCCGGACGCCGGCGATATCCACGGGCTACCCCCGCGCCGCCGATGTAGAGGTCGCCGACGACCCCGATCGGAACCGGCCTCAGCCGGCGGTCCAGCACGTGCGTTCGAACGTTGGGGATCGGACGGCCGATGGGCACGCTCCGGGCAGGCAGCTCGGGCGCGCCCGCGGGCGACTCCCAGAACGTGGCGGCGATGGCGGCTTCCGTCGGCCCGTATGCGTTGATGAGGCCGACACGGCCCCGCGACAGGTCCCGCCACTGCCTGAAGCGCTCCGGAAGCGCTCTTTCGCCTCCGATGACGACGAGCCGCAACGGTTCGGGCAGCGAGAGGCCGTCCTGCGACGCCACTCGGACGAGCTCGTGCCAGTACGAAGTCGGAAGATCGAGGACGCTGATCCTCCAATCCCGGCACGTGCTCAGAAACGCCGCGACGCTCCCGAGCATCTCCTCCGACCGCAGGACGAGAGTGGCGCCGGCCGAGAGCGCCGAGAAGATCTCCTGGATCGACGCGTCGAAGCTGAACGACGCGAACTGCAGAAGGCGCTCGCCGAGGCGAGCGCCGAATCGATCGGCGGCGGCGAGGGCGTGATTCGCGACCGACCCGTGCTCGATCTCGACGCCCTTGGGCTTCCCCGTCGAGCCGGAGGTGTACATCACATAGGCCAGGTTCTCCGGACCCGCTCCGCTTCCGAGATCATCGGCCGGCTCCAGGGCGATCGTTTCCCAGGAGGCGTCGAGGAAGAGCGCATCGACGCCGGGCAAGAGGCCTGCGCCGGCGGCCGCCCCGTGCGTCACGAGAGAACGAACTCCCGAGTCTTCCACCATGAAGCGCAGGCGCTCGCGCGGGAGGGCCGGGTCCATCGGGAGATAGGCCGCGCCGGATTTCAGGATCCCGAGGATGCCCACGATCGCCTCGAGAGACCGCTCCATGCAGAGGCCGATAACGGCCTCCGGTCCGGAGCCCCGAGCGCGCAGGTGCCGGGCCAGACGGTTCGCTCGGCCGTTCAACTCCCGATAGCTGAGACTCTCGGCCCCGAATTCGACCGCGACGGCCTCGGGGGTCCGCTCCGCCTGCTCTTCGAACAGCCGCGCGAGCGTCGTCACGCCGTCCCTGTCCTGCTCAATTTCGAAACGAAATGCCCCGGCCGCGGAAGGAAGCCGCGCCCGTACCTGGCCTCTTCCGGGCCGGCATTCCTAAGGATTCTCATGGTGCGTGGACGGTCTATGATACGCGAGTCGGCGAAGGACCGCCCGCGGCGCCGAGTCCCTTCTGCCGCAGACAGTTACGCCACTCCGAAGCCCATCCTTCGCTCCCTGGGTTAAGCTGAAGGTTCTTCCAAAACCGCATAAACGAAAAGCAGAATGCCAACCGAATCGCGCGAAGACCAGGCCAGCCGGACGACCGCGGATCAGTTGATCGGGTGGCTGCGCGACTATGCGGAGACCCGGATCCAGTCCGGCCTGATCGACGAACGTCGGGCCATGCCGGCGCACGTGGTTCTCGACTTCGGCAACCGCGGCCTCCTGGGACTGCGGGTGCCGCGCCGGTACGGCGGACTGGAGCTGACGCAGTCGGACACGGCTCGCGTATACGAGCAGCTCGGCGCCATCGACCTCACGCTCGCGACGTTCCTGTCGTCTCATGCGATCGGGCTCTCCGTCATCCAGAAGCATGGAAGCGCCTCGCTCCGCGAGGAGATGCTTCCCCGGCTCGCGTCCGGTCGCGAGATCAGCGCATTCGGGCTGACCGAACGGGCGGCCGGATCGAACCCGCGGG
>JBDUBP010000115.1:0-12402 GCA_040004075.1 Acidobacteriota bacterium
GCGAGGCGCGCGCCTTCGCGATTGATCTTTTCGAGCGAGTCGGCCCATTCGTGCGCGGTGAGCTTCACCCGGTTGGCGTCCCAGGTGTTCGTCGTCAGAATCCGCGCGCCCGCATCCCGATAGTCGTCGTGCACCTCGCGGACCGACTCGGGGTCCGTCACGTTCAACGGCGACTTGGCCTGTTCCGGCGAAGCGCCCCTCGAAACGAGAAGCGTCCCCATGGCGCCGTCTGCCAGCAGAATCTCCTCTTCGAGCGCTTTTCGAAAGTCTTTCGCCATCGTCTCTCCCGGACCCGGAATGCTACACTGACCGCGTCCTTCCGGGTCCCACTTCTCCCGGCCCTCCACGTCTCGGGAGGGAAAATGGGCCTCTATCTCCGCTTCTTCTGCGTCGTCGCCGTTCTCGGTGCCTGTCTTCCGGATGCCCTTCTGCGCGCGGCCGAGTCTCCCTCCGCGAGCCGCCTGCGCCCGTCTTCCCGGGATCGCGGCTCGCTGACGTCCAAAGGCAAAGGGCCGCCCGCTCTCGGGCCGTCCGATTGGAGCTCTCTCACCCTCAGGATCGACGAGGACCGGGGCGTCTCGAGCGACACGGCGACGCTCTGCCTCGTCCGCGTCACCAACTCGGGGCAGGGCACATGGGACGGCCGCGGCATCCGCTTCGAGGCCCGGGCGCTTCGCGACGGGCGCGTGGCCGCGCGGGTCAAGGGCCGTTTCGGGGGGACCCTCGGACCGCATGACACGCTCGAGACCGCCGTGGGTTTCACGGGCAGGTTTCACCGGTTCGATGTCTCGTCCTCGATGTCGGGGAGCCGATCCGAGTCGCGCGGCTCCGGCCGGCAGAAACGGCCGCGCTCGAGCGCGGGAAGAAAAAAATCCCTCCGGCGAAAGTGACGCGTTGGTTCCCGGAGCCCCCGGTACAATGCGCGCACATGAAAGTTCTCGTGGTCGGCAGCGGCGGCCGCGAGCACGCCCTCTGCTGGGGTCTGCGCCGGAGCGCCTTCGTCGAGGAGCTCTTCTGCGCTCCGGGCAATCCCGGGATCGCCGAGACCGCGGACTGTCTCCCGGTCTCCTCCGGAAACATCGTCGAGATTGCCGACCTCGCGGAGAAGCTGCAGTTCGACCTGACCGTGGTCGGGCCCGAGCTCCCCCTTTCGCTCGGCATCGCGGACGAGTTCTCCAAGCGCGGGATGACCCTCTTCGGGCCTACCCGCCTGGCCGCCCAGATCGAGACGTCGAAGGTCTTCGCGAAGGAGTTCTTCCGGCGGCATGGCATTGCGACGGCCCGGAGTGTGGTGTGCGCCTCGAAGGCCGAGGCCGATGCGGCGATCCGCCAGATGGGATACCCCTGCGTCCTCAAGGCCGACGGACTGGCGAGCGGCAAGGGGGTCCTGACCGTCGAGTCCGCGGAAGACGCGGAACGGGCGCTCTCGCTCTTCTTCCACGAAAGGGTCTTCGGCGCGGGCGGCGACCGCATCCTGGTCGAAGAGTTCCTCTCCGGAAACGAGGCCTCTTTCCTCGCGGTCTGCGACGGGCAAAATGCCGTCCCTCTGCCGACGGCCCGCGACTACAAGAAGGTCTACGACGGCGACCGGGGGCCCAACACGGGCGGCATGGGGGGCCACTCTCCGGCGGGGATCCTGGACGCGGCGACCTCGTCCCGGGTGATGAAGGAGATCCTCTGGCCGACGTTGAAAGGGCTCGAGGCCGAAGGCCGAACCTTTACAGGGGTCCTCTATGCGGGCCTGATGCTGACCGACGACGGCCCGAAGATCCTGGAGTTCAACGCCCGCTTCGGAGACCCCGAAACGGAAGTCATCATCCCGCGGCTCCAGTCGGACCTGGCCGGCCTTCTGATGGCGGCGGCGCGGGGGGAGATCGACCGGTTTCCTCCGCTCGAGATCAAGCCCGAGGCGTGCGCGGGGGTCGTCCTGTGCGCCGGCGGATATCCGGGCAATTATGAGCACGGCAGGCCCATCCGGGGCGTCAACGAGGCCTCGAAGATGCCCGGAATCGAGATCTTCCACGCGGGCACGGCGATCGAGGGAGACCACCTCGTTACCGCGGGCGGGCGCGTCCTGGTCGTCACGGCGTGCGCGCCGACGATCGGCGAGGCGGCGTCGCGCGCCTACGAGGCCGCGGAGCTCATTGAGTTCGAAGGAAAGCACCTGCGCCGGGACATCGGATCGCGGGCGGGGAGACCGTCGAAGAGCTGAGAGAATTGAGCTGACAGCTCTCAGCTCTCAGCTCTCCGTTTTCAGTTTCGGGAGTGAGGCTGTGACCCGGGTCCGCGGATTTCGTACTCCTTCGATTCCCGATTCCCGATTCCCGATTCCCGATTCCCGATTCCCGATTCCTACTGCCCGCAGACCGTGTCCGCGCACTTCAACTCATAGAAGGAGGAGTCCTTCGAGTTGACGTCGTCGATCGTGACGTAGCCCTCGATGGTCGCGGACTGACTCGTCGCCCCGCGGATGTCGGCGAAGACGACCACTGAATGGACCGAGGCGGGAATGCCCGCGGAGGTCCAGATGTCCGTAACCTCGCGGACCTCGCCCGGCCGGAGCCCCGCCAGGGGAAGCGAGCCGCCGACGCGCTGGCCGGTGGCCGTGTTGTAGAAGGTCAGGTCCACCGTCACGGACCGGTCGGTCCCTGGAAAGCGCGCCCCGTTGACGTCGCTGTTTCTGACCCCGACGTTCGAGGAAAGAGTGCCGTCGACTTCGGGCGCACCCCGCGTGTCGCGGGCGGTCCCGACGAGGACGGACGTGGCCGCTTCGCCGAAGAGCGAGGGGGGAGTGGAATAGCCGACCGTGCCCTTCAGAGGATCGGACTCGACGACCCGCGAATAAGTTCGCGCCTGGACGGTGGCCTCCGATCCCTGCGCGCTCGGCAGGCCTCGAAACGTCACCAGAAGCGTTCCGTAGGACCCCTGCTCCGCTCCCGCCGCGAGGAGACCGGGGGTGGCCGCGAGACCCGAGACGAAGTCGTCGAAGTGCCTCGAATCGAGAGCGTTCAGAACGAACGTCTGGAGGGACGTCCGGGTGAAGAGTCCGACAGGGCTGCAGGCGGACGCGACGCATGTGTAGGAGTACTGGTACTCGACCGTGATCGGGACGTTCGTCGTATTCGTGAAGTCGACGGAGGTGCGAAGCACGCTTGCGCGCGCGGGCACATTGAGAGCCTCGATGTCGAGCGGCAGTTTCTCCGCCGCCAGGGAGGCGGCGGTAACGGGGAAGGCGGACGTGTCCTGAGCCCCGCAGGCGGTGTTGCCCGCCGGCTTCAGGTACACCTTGGTGCGGCCCGTGGCGTTCTCGCGAACCGTGAGCGTGTACTCGAGATCGGTGAGACCGTTGTAGAACACCCAGTAGGTATTGTTGAGCGCGCGTCCGTCGATGATCTTGATGAAGACCTCGGGATTGCTCGAATTGCCCGTGATCGCGGGAATGCTGAAAAAGCCGAAGATGTCGTTTTCGGGGATCGCCAGGCCGGTTCCGGTCGTTCCCGTTCGGGGGTCCCGCGCCGTCAGCGTGATCGTGAAGGGATGCCCGGCGGACAGGACCAGAGTGTCGACGGCGGCCGTCGCATTGACATGGGCGACGAGCGGAACCTCCGTCGAGTATGCCGTCGTTGCCTGGGCCGCCTGCGGAGCGAGGCCGCCGGGAGCGGAGGCCGCCCGGCGCACGATGGGAGCCCGAGCCGGCCCCGAGGCGGCGCGGAGAGGCATTGCGCAGAGAGCGACAGCACCCAGGACCGCACTCAACGAACGCGCATTTCTCATGACGCCCCTTTCAAAAGTGTTCAGATGTGATGCTGCCATTTTAGCAAATTGTGAACCAGATGAACCGTTTCCGTGGCCGAGAGAAACGCGAAGACGCGCCTTCCGGCTGTCACTGGAAGAGGACTTCTCGTCACCGGCGGCGGTCATCTGGCGGTTCGGACGCTCGGCGCGAGGCATCACCCGCGAGACACGATCTCGGGTCGGATGGCCGCGAGCTGACCGGGCTATGACGTAAGAGGTGTGATCTGAGAGCGGACGGTGAGAAATTCGTCCCCCAGTCCGTCTCGCGGAAACCGGTCGGCTAAACTCCCGGGTATGAGCTCATCGGCCCGCCTCGCCGCCCTCGTGCGGATCGGTACCGGTGTGATTTTCATCGCCGAGGGAGTCGGCAAGATCCTCGGAGACTTCGTCCACGGCGGATTCGCGAAGTCGGCGGGCGGGATGATGAAGGAGTCGTGGCCGTTCTGGCGCGGTGTCCTCCAGAACGTCATCCTGCCCCACGCCAGCATTTTCGCCTGGATCGTGGCGGCCGGAGAGCTCGCGCTCGGCATTTCGCTCGTCCTCGGCCTGTGGACCCGCGTCTCGACCGCTTGCGGATCCCTCCTCATGGTTTCGATTCTCCTCGGGCAGTCGTACCCCGGCCCGGGCTCATCCTGGGAGAAATGGATCACCGCCGGCCTGACCACCAAGTTCGCACTTCTGCTGCTTCTTCTCCTGTGCGCGGCGGACACGGGGAGGGTCTGGGGTCTAGACGCCAGAGGGACGGGCCCGCGTCGAAGCGGAGGGATTCGAAGATAAGCAATCAGGCGGAGTCGGCAATCTTCGTGTCGGGCCCAACGCTCAACGCTCAACGTTTCCCGTTCAAAGCCTCCAGGATCTCCCTGCGGTAGTGGGCGTAGGTGTGATTGCCCGACAGGGACTTCACGCGCGTGCCGTCGCGGGCATAGAGGACCGAGAACGGAAGCTCTCCGCCCCAGTCGCGATCGACGCTCTCGATGAACGCCTGCTCGTTGCCGCTCTTCTTCCAGTAGTTCGGAAACCCCGGTTTCATCGCTCCCAAAAACTTTTCGACGGCGCCGCGCTGGCTGCCAAAATCCGTGGAGACGCCCACGATCCTGAAGCCGCGGGGCGCCAGCTCTCTCTGCAGGCGGACGAGATCGGGATATTCCTCACGGCAGGGGACGCACCAGGTCGCCCAGAAGTTCACGAGCACGACGCTTCCCTTCTGCCGAACGAGCAGGTCGCGGAAGCTGGCGGCGTCGAGCTCGCCCGCGATTCGGGCGAAGGATCCGGCGGCCCGGCTGTCTGGAGCGAAAAGCAGGGCGGCGGCCGCGAAGGCGACCCCCGCCCCCCGCAGGCGCCTCTTCAGACCCGTTTGATCGTGCAACCGAAGGCCTTCGTTTCCGCGCTCTGGATCGGGCGTCCCGCCAGCAGGGCGTCGAGAGCGTTCTTGAGATCCGGAGACGTCACCTTCGCCTCGTCTTCGGAGTTGTCGTCGATGCGCCCGTGATACCGGAGCGTGCCGTCGGGCGTCACGACGAACGCCTCGGGCGTGCGCTTGGCGTCGTAGAGGTCGGCGATCTTGTTGTTCGGGTCCTTGACGATGGGGAAGGTGTGGCCGTGCTTGCGCGCGTGCTCGCGCGCCTCGGCCTCGGGCTCCGAGCTGTTGCTGTTGATTCCGACGAAGAGAACCCCCTGCTTCTCGTAAGCCTCCGCCATCTGCTTCATGCGGACGTTGTACGCGTTCGAGTAGGGACACCGCGTGGCGACGAAGAGGACGACCACCGCCTTGTGGGATTTCAAAGCGTCGGCGAGAGCCAGCGGCTTGCCGTCCAGGGTCGTCAGGGAAAAAGCGGGAGCCGGGGCTCCGATGGAGAGGGCAGACGACACGGAGGACAGGGCAACGGCGCCCGTGAGAGCCAACAGAAGCGTTTTCCAACGGCGCATGGGAGCTCCTCTGCGAAAGTAGTCAGTTTTTAGTTTTCAGTTCTCGAGTCCTCGGCCCGAGGCTGCTGTCTCGTTCTGAGGTTTCTTCTCAGAACTGAAACGTCATAACTCGAGAGAAAGCCTATTTCTTCTCGAACCAGCGCTTCTTTTCGGAGAGTTTCGCCAGTCTGGCCTCGAGGACGGCGACCCGGCGGGAAAGCTCTGCCACCGCCCAGCCCCCTTCCTGCTGAGCCGCGCGCAGCCGCGAGACCTCCTCGCGCAGGGGTTCGTGATCGCCGCTCGAAGTGAGAACACGTCGGATCTCAGAGAGCGGGAGCGCTTCGTCCTCGGTCAGGCGCCGGATGGTGGAGAAGCGCGCGACGTCTTTTTCGGCGTACCGGCGATGGCCGCCGGGGGTCTTCTGAAGGAGAAAGAGCGCCGGCATCTCCCGCTCGTAAAAACGCAGGGTCGAGGCGGGGATGCCCGTCCGGCGCGAGACTTCCGCAATCGACAGGCCGCGCGAGGCCGCCCGCCGCCGCCTGTCGCGGGCGGCGGCTCGGTCCTCAGACGTTGAAGATGGGCCGGGCGAAGACGGGGTCGAACTTCCAGACGTATTTGTAGGCGCCATTGAAAAAATCGATCGTGATCTCGTAGTGGGCTTCGACCGTGATCGACTCCCGGGTTCGTTTCACGCTCATGTTGTCCCGGGTCACGGGAATGTCCATCTCCTTGGCCTTGGCCAGGATCTCGGCCTGGAGCTGGGCGGGGCTCTTGATGGACCCGAAGGACGCCTCCTCCTGCAGGAAATCCGCGAACGCCGAAGTGCTGACCTTGACCGGCACGACCTTGTACAGAACGTAGCCGATCAGCCCGCAGATCGCGAGCCAGACGATGCAGCCGAAGGTTGCCGCCCCGCGCATCCGGCGCGTTCCCCGCATGTGTCCTCCTGGAGATTCGACTCAATTCTAGCAGGTGACTGGAAGAGAGCGAAGGGCGAAAGGCGAACGGCGAACGGCGAGGGAGGTGAACGGCGAACGGCGAATGGCGGAAGCGGAAATATCAGCGACGACAGGACCTTTCCTTCGATTCCCGATTCCCGATTCCCGATTCCCGATTCCCGATTCCCGATTCCCGGCCCCGCCCCGGCTTCCTTCACCGGACCGCGAGAAACGTCCTGCTCCAGCGCGTGCGTCCGAAGAGGTCCTTCATCCGGCCGGCCAGCCCCGCTCGGGCCGGCGGCGACGGCGGCGCAAAGGACCAGTAGAGGAAGAGAGCGCGGCCTTTCACGTTCGACGCGGGCACGGCTCCCCAGAAACGGCTGTCGTAGGAGCTGTCCCGGTTGTCTCCCATGGCGAAGAAGGAGCCGGCGGCGATCCGGGTCGCGGCGAGCTGGTCGCGGCGGCGAAGCGCGTCCGGGAGCTCCCGATCGTCGTGCCAGATGCGGCTTTCCGCGTGGATCGCCCGCGGGTCCGCCTGTCGCTCGCCGTTGACGAAGAGGACCTTGTCCCGGATCTCGAGAACGTCCCCCGGCAGCGCGACGGCGCGCTTGATGAAATCCCGCTGGGGGTCTTCCGGGAACTTGAAGACGAACACGTCGCCACGGCGCAGATCCCGGTAGGGAAGGAAACGTCCCCACCGGTGCGGCGCGAAGATGAATTTGTTGACCACGAGGTGGTCGCCGACGAGCACGGTATTTTCCATCGAGGGCGTCGGGACGACGAACGCCTGGACGAGAAACGTTCGAACGAAGAGCGCGAACACGACGGCGACCAGGACGACTTCCGCGTACTCCCGGAACGGGGACAGAGTCCGGCGGCTCCCCGGAGCCGCGTCACCCGGGGAGTCGCGATCCGTCAGCGCACCAGCCGGAACATCCGGTCCCATCGGGTCCGCGAGAAGAAGTGGAAGGCGACGCTCCCGAGCTGCCGGATCTTGTCGATCGGCCCGCGCCAGATGTGGGAGTTGGGCTCGGCCTCGTACGACCAGTACAGCAGGAAGGGGCGTCCGAAGATGTTCTGGCGGGGGATCGGGCCCCAGAACCGGCTGTCGAGCGAGTTGTCGCGGTTGTCCCCCATTCCGAAGTATGAGTCGGACGGCACCCGGTACGGGCCGAACTGGTCGCGCTGCACGCTCGACTCTGCGACGCGCGGATCGCCGGCCGCGTACAGCTCGGGGTCGATGTGCTGGACCTGGGGGCCGTCGGCCGGCCGGCCGTTGACGTAAAGAACCTTGTCGCGCACGTGGAGGAGATCGTTCGGCACCCCCACCGCGCGCTTGACCAGGACGTTGTTGTCGTTGCGGTCGTCGCCGGGTTTCTTGAACACGATGATGTCGCCCCGGTGGACGTCGCGGTACGGCATCCAGCGCGCGAAGAGGGGCAGGCGCGGAGCGAAGGCGAACTTGTTCACGAGGAGATGGTCGCCGACCAGAATCGTCCGCTCCATGGAGCCCGTCGGCACCTGGTAGGTCTGCACGATGAACGTACGTACGAAGAGGACGAAGATCCCGGCAACGAGCAGAGACTCGTACCATTCGCGCCCCGCGGAGTGCGCGGGAGCAGCGCTTTTCGAGGCGGGGCCGGGCGTTTCGTCGCTGGTCGTTTTCATTCGACTTTGAGAACGGCGAGGAAGGCCTCCTGCGGGATGTCCACCCGCCCGACCCTCTTCATCCGCTTCTTTCCCTCTTTCTGTTTCTCGAGGAGCTTGCGCTTTCGAGTGATGTCGCCGCCGTAACACTTGGCGATCACGTTCTTCCGGATCGCCGAAACCGTCTCTCGCGCGATGATCTTCGAGCCGATCGCCGCCTGGATGATCACCTCGAACATCTGCCGCGGGATGATTTCTTTCATCTTCGCCGCCAGAAGGCGGCCCTTCGGCGCGGATTCCTCCCGGTGGACGATGAGCGACAGGGCGTCCACGGGCTCCCCGTTGACCAGGATGTCGAGCTTTACGAGGTCTCCCTCGCGATAGCCGATGAACTCGTAATCGAACGAGGCGTAGCCCTTCGAGATGGACTTCAGCTTGTCGTAGAAGTCGAGCACCACTTCGTTCAAGGGAAACTCGTACGTCAGAACGACCCGGTTCGACGAGAGGTACTCGAGCGACTTCTGCACTCCCCGCCGATCCTCCGAGAGCTTGAGGAGTCCGCCGAGAAAATCGTCCCGCGTGATGATCGTCGAGGAGATGTAGGGCTCCTCCATCTTCTCGATGTGGTTGGGGGGCGGGAGATGATTCGGGTTCGCCACTTCGAGGATCTCCCCGCCGGTGGTGATGACGCGGTAGCTGACCCCCGGAGCCGTCGTGATCAGATCGAGGTCGAACTCCCTCTCGAGCCGCTCCTGGACGATCTCCATGTGGAGGAGTCCCAGAAAGCCGCAGCGGAACCCGAACCCCAGGGCGGTCGAGTTTTCCGGCTCGAACGTGAACGAGGCGTCGTTCAACCGCAGCTTGTCCATGGCTTCGCGAAGGTTTCCGTAGTCGTCGGCATCGGTCGGGAACAGTCCCGCGAACACCATCGGCTTGGCCTCCGCGAAGCCCTCGAGAGCCTCGGCGGTCGGCCGGTTCACCTCGGTAATCGTGTCGCCGATCCGCGTCCAGTGGAGGTCCTTGATGTTTGCCCAGAACGAGCCGACTTCGCCCACGGACAGGCGCGGCACGGTCTCCCGCTCGGGGCGGAAGACGCCGACCTCTTCGACCTCTGCCTCCAGGCCCGTGCCGATCGCGCGGATCTTCGTCCGCGGCTCGAGCTTCCCGTCGATGATGCGCACGAGAGAGGTCACGCCTCGATACGGGTCGTACCAGGAGTCGAAAAGGAGGGCTTTCAGGGGCGCGTCCGGGTTCCCGCGCGGAGGGGGGATGTCGCGGACGATCCGCTCGAGCAGCTCGTCGATGCCGATCCCCTGTTTGGCCGACGTCAGGATCGCGTCGTCTGCCGGGATGCCGACCACCTGCTCGATCTGCTCGCGCGCACGCTCCGGCTCGGCGGACGGCAGGTCGATCTTGTTGATGACGGGGACGATCACGAGATTGTTGTGGATGGCGAGATAGGCATTCGCGAGCGTCTGGGCCTCGACGCCCTGCGTCGCATCCACGACAAGCACGGCCCCCTCGCAGGCCGCCAGCGAGCGCGACACCTCGTACGAAAAATCGACGTGGCCCGGCGTGTCGATCAGATTGAGCGTGTACTCGAGCCCGTCCTTCGCGACGTACCGGAGGGTGACCGACCGCGCCTTGATCGTGATGCCGCGCTCCTGCTCGAGCTCCATGTCGTCGAGCATCTGTTCGTGCATCTCGCGGGCGGAGACCGCGCCGCACCGCTGGAGGATGCGGTCCGAGAGGGTCGTCTTCCCGTGGTCGATGTGGGCGACGATCGAGAAGTTGCGGATTCGGCTGGGGTCGGGCATCGGGAGGGGTGAGTCTAACGGGTCGAGCGTCCAGCGTTCAGCGCCGAGCGTCCGTCCGAAAGCTCAGCCGGCGGGCTGTCCGAGCGGCCAGCGGGAACGGGCGTTGGTGTCGCGGAAGGGGATGGGACCCTCCCGGCGGAAACGCAGGCAGGCGGCCCAGGCGATCATCGCCGCGTTGTCCGACGTGAGCGCCCGATCCGGCAGGAGGATCTCGACTCCCCGCTCGTCGCCCCACCGGGAGAGAGTCGCGCGCAGCTCGGTGTTCGCCGCCACGCCCCCGGAGAGCGCCAGCGTCGAGATTCCCTCGCGGGCGTGCACGGTTGCGACGCGTTCGAGCAGGGCCGTCACGATCGCGCGTTGGAACGATGCGAAGAGATCCACGAGATCGGGGGAGAGCGCGTCAGGGTCCACCTTCTCCCCGGTCACGCCGCGCTTCTCGAATTCCCGCAGCATGGCCGTCTTCAGACCCGAAAAGGAAAAGTCGTCGGTTCCGTCGCCTGGCCGGCCGACCGGTAGCGGAAAGCGGGATCCGTCACCGCGCGCGGCGATCGAGTCGATCACGGGGCCGCCCGGGTAGCCGAGCCCCGCCCGCCGCGCGACCTTGTCGAACGCCTCACCGGGCGCGTCGTCGCGGGTCCGGGCGATCGGGAAGATTCGTCCCTCCTCGACCCGCACGAGCTCGGCGTGCCCTCCGGAGACGACGAGGCCGTGAAAGGGGTATCGCACCGCGCGCGCCGGATCGCCGCCCGCGCGGAGGTACGGAGAGAAGAGATGCCCCTCCAAATGATTGACGGTGATCAGTGGAAGGCCGCGCGCGAACGCGAGCGCCTTCGCCGCCGAGAGGCCGACGAGAAGCGCCCCGATCAGGCCGGGTCCCGCCGTCGCGCCCACGAGCGAGACGTCGGAGAGCTCCGCGCCCGCGACCCTCAACGCCTCTTCGAACGTGCCCGGCAGGTTCTCGAGGTGCGCCCGCGCCGCGACCTCCGGCACGACGCCCCCGTAGAGCGCGTGCGCCTCCGCCGACGACGCGATGACGTTGGCGAGGATCCGCCCGGTCTCCTCGACCAGGGCGACCGACGTCTCGTCGCAGGAGGTTTCGATGCCGAGGATGAGCAAGGAAAGGTCCTCCGTTGTCAGTTCTCAGTGTTCAGTTCGTTCCAGTTTCCCGTTTCCCGATCTGCCCGCTTCTTTCCACGGCCTTCCGCACGGCGTCCGCCAGGCTCTCTCCGTACGGCGGACGGCAGATTCCCTCGTCGGTCACGATGGCGGTGATGTACCGCGCGGGCGTGACGTCGAACGCGACGTGCCGCGCGACGACCCCCTCCGGCGCGATTCTGTGCCCGCCGATCGAGAGGACTTCCGCGGAGGCTCTTTCCTCGATCGGGATCGAGGCGCCGGCGGGGCACGCGAGGTCGAGAGTCGTCGCGGGAGCGGCGACGTAGAAGGGCACGCCGTTCTCCTTCGCGAGCACGGCGAGCGAGTACGTGCCGATCTTGTTCGCGGTGTCTCCGTTGGCGGCGATGCGATCGGCGCCGACGATGACCGCGGAGATCTCGCCCTTCGAGAGGAAGTGTCCCGCCATGCTGTCGGTCAGGATCTCGACCGGGATTCCGTCCCGGGCGAGCTCCCACGCGGTCAGTCGCGCGCCCTGGAGAAAGGGTCGCGTCTCGTCGGCGAGGACCCGGATGGCCTTGCCTTGCGACACGGCCCCGCGGATGACGCCGAGCGCGGTCCCGTAGCCCGCCGTCGCGAGCGCGCCCGCGTTGCAGTGGGTCAGCACGGTCGTGCCTCCCCTCAGGAGCGCCGCGCCGTGTTCGCCGATCCGAAGGCACGACGCGATGTCCTCCTCGGCGACGGCGTCTGCTTCGGCGACGAGCCCCGCCTCGATCTGTTCCGGCGGAGCCCCGGCGAGCGATTCGAAGCGCGCGGCGAGGCGCTTCAGGGCCGCGAACAGGTTCACGGCGGTCGGGCGGCTGGCCGCCAGCAGCGCTCGAGCGGCCTCGAAACGGTGGCGCGGGGAGCCCGTCCCCGGCTCCCGGAGAGAGAACGCCGCCCCGTAGGCGGCGGCGACACCGATCGCCGGCGCGCCGCGGACCGCCATGTCCCGAATGGCGCGGGCAATCGAGCCGGATTCCTCGAGCGTCATCCAGACTTCCTCGACCGGCAGCAGCCTCTGATCCAGCATCCGCAGGTTCCGTCCCTCTCGATAGAGCGGGCGGAAGAGGGCCGGAGGCGTCACGGAATCGGGCGGACGACGAGGCCCGCGCCACTCCGGCGGGGATCCGCGACCGCGGTCCAGG
>JBDUBP010000099.1:0-12395 GCA_040004075.1 Acidobacteriota bacterium
ACGTCCTGGTACTGGAACGAGGTCACCGGGACGATGCTCCCGCCGACGGTATTCGCCGTGTTGAACGTCGTCGTGGGAATCGGGACTTTGTCGCCGATCACGAGCTGGGCCTTCTGACCCTCGGAAATCCGCAGCTGAGGCTTCGCCAGAAGCTCGGAGTCGGTGTTGTTCTTGATGAAGTTGTAGGTGACAGAGGGAATGTTGAACCCGAAGGAGCGGATGGAGAGCTGCTTCAGCTGGTCCCAGGTGAAGGCGCCGGGCGCGGCGAGCGTTCCCGCCGGGAGCGCAGTTCCGAGATCGGTCGTCCCTCCGGGCGCAGGCGCCGCGGCCCCGACCGTGTATCCGGAGAGGAGCAACCCGATCTCCGTCAGCCGCGACGTGTTGATCTGAAGGAGCTCGACGTCGATGACGACTTCCGCCAGCTGCTTGTCGTTCTGCTCGATGATCTTCTCCGCGATGGCGACCTTGTCGGCCGTATCGCGGAGGGTGATCGAGTTCTCCGCCTTGTTGATCGAGATGCGGGTCGTCTGCAGGAGCTGCCGCAGCGCGTTCGAGACGTCTGTGACGTCGCCGTTGGAGAGGAAAAACGTGCGGATCACCAGGTCTTCGTAGGTCTTTCGATTCTGCGGAGTATCGGCCGCAATCAGCACGGTCTTCTCGTCAATGACCTTGTAGAAGTGGTTCTCCTGCCGCATGAGAGTCTCGAGCGCGTTCTGAAAGCTGATGTTCGTCAGGACGATCGCGACGTTGTCGTCCTTCAACTGAGGATCGAAGATCACGTTGATCCCCGCGGCGAGCGCGAGCGACTGGTAGATCTGCTTGATCGACTTCGGCTGCGGGAAATTCAGGTTGATCGCGCGGTCGCTGGTGGGCTCGAGCAGAGGCGTCCGCGCGCGGGCCCCACGCGTTCGGCGTTTTGCGCTCTGCATCTTCGTTTCCCCGTCGCGC
This sequence comes from Acidobacteriota bacterium, assembly GCA_040004075.1. GTDB lineage: Bacteria > Acidobacteriota > Thermoanaerobaculia > UBA5066 > Gp7-AA6 > JALYUA01. The sequence continues at coordinate 949 of JBDUBP010000099.1, forward strand.
TCCGCGGCGGCGCGCGTGGCTTCTTCGCGGGCCTTTCCGAGCTCGAGCTCCGCATAGTGGTTCGTCGAGTCGAGCGCGAGGGTCTGCTGGAGCTCGACGACCGCGAGGTCCGCATGCCCTGAGCTTCGATAGATCTTCCCGCGCTCGAAGTGCGCCTGCGAGGCGCGCCGCCGGGCGTTCAGCAGCGAGATCTTGTAGCGGCTGTTGGTCGGGTCGGCGTCGAGCGCCTGCGCGTACTTCATGACGGCGACGTCCCAGTGGGACAGGTTCTCCTCGTCCTTGGCCTCCCGGAAGGCCCGCGAAGTGGTGCAGGCGGTGGCGAGCGACACCAGAACCAGGACGCCAAATTTCTGTGCAAACTTCATCGGGCCACCTTTCCAGAAATCCGGATGCCGATACGGGTCATGGCGCGATTCCGATCCGGCGGACGTGCGACGGCGCGAAGCCGACGAAGCCGACGTCCACCGATTCGTAGCCGACGCGCCGCACGATGAAACGGTCGAAAACGACTTCGCCGGTCCGCGCGTTGATGATCTGGTCCCCCTGGACGAGAACGGCGAACGGCCGATCCTTGGGACCTAACGTCCCTATGAACTTGAACCCGATCTCCGGCGGCGCCGGGGTCGGCGTCGGCGGAGGCGGAGGGAGCGGTCCGATGAAGGCGCCGCTGCCCGGCGCCGGGGGCGGCGGGGGGGCGGGAGTCGGCGTCGGCGGCGGTATCGGCGTCGGCGCGCGAAGGTCGAACAGGTTCCGTGAACCCGGCGCTCCCGGCCTGCCGCGCTGCGGATCGAGGTCCTTCGTCGTGATGATCGGGACGTCGTCGGCGGTGGCCGGCTTGACGTCCCGGTTGCGCGCCCGCGCCGTGGGACGGTCTTCGTCGGGCGCTCCCGCGGGCGCCGGCGTCCCGGCGGAGCGGGCGGACGTCGTCGGCGTGGACGCCGCAGGCGCCGCAGGAGCCGACCGCCATCGCACGACCACGAGAACGAGAAAGGTCGCCGCGACCAGGAGCCAGCCGAGCTGCTTTCGATTTCCGAGAGAGAAGGTCACGGCCGCCGCCTCGCCGCGCCCGGGATCGGGCGCTCCTGGGCGGCGAGCGCGGGCGCCGCGCCCGCGCGGGCGTCCTCCGCGGCGAAGTAGGTCGCGAGCGCCATCCGAACCATGACCCCGCCCGGAAGATCCGGGTCGCGCGAGAGTCCTATCTCCTTGACGACGATCCAGCGGCGATCCATCTCGATTGCGCTCAAGAGCTGTCTGAAACGGGCGTAGTCGTTGCGGAAAGAGAAGGTGACGACCATCTGCGAGAGAGGCAGGTCGGTGAGCGGCGCCGTCGAATACGACATCTCCGCCGGGACGATGCCCGCGCGCTGAAGCAACTGATGGATCTCGGCAACGACCGGCGCGAGCGTGTCCCGGCTCGGGCCGATGCGCTTTCCGTAGAAGTCCTCGATGGCCGACGATACGGACGACAGGCGGTCCCGCTGCGCTGCCAGCCTCTTCGCTTCCCGCTCACGCGCGTCGACGTCGCGCGTCAGCTCGGTGCGGCGCGCTTCCATCCCATCCTTGCGGTCCTGCGCCGTCGCCCGGTACCAGAGATAGAAGCCCAGGTTTCCGGCGAGAAACAGGACGGCGACGGCGAGGATCTGGAGGCGCCGGCTCGAGAGCGCGCTCATGGCGTCTCCCCTCCCGATCCGTATTTCACATAGATCTGGAATCCGAACCCCTCCGGCGCGCCGGCGCTGCCCGCCGCGGGGGAGGCCTCGCTTCGCAGCTCGACCGCGGCGAACGCGGGATCGCGAGCCAGCGCGGTCAGGGTGCGAACGACGGCGTCCGGGCTCTTCCCGAGAAGCGAGCAGTCGAGCGTCGTTTCGCCTGTCTCGGAAAACCGGGGCGAGAGCCGGGTCAGGCGGACGTCCGGCGGGAGGACCTTCTCGAGCCGGCCGAGAAGCGAGCTCCAGGAAAACCGCCGCTCCGAGACGAGCTTCAGGAGTCCCCGGCTCTCCTTCGCCAGGCTGGACACCTTGTAATTGTTCAACGCCGCGCGCGAAGCGGCCGCGTCGCGCTCGGCCCGGTCTCGCCGGGCTTCGAGGGACTCGATCTGTTTTGCCGTGCCTTCGCTCGACCTGTGAAACTCGGCGTACTGACGGACGTTGGCGACGAGCAGGATCGCCGCGAGCCCGAAGGCGAGCGCCGCGAGGAGAAGAAAGGGGCGCTCGTCCCGGAACGGGCGGCGGGCGAAGTCCAGATGGCGCGCCATCAGCTCCTCCCGTAGACCGCCGCGAAGGCGGGCAGGAGCTCGGGACGGGCGGCGATCCGCTCATCGAATGTGGGGTCGCCGCCGAGCAGGCGGCCGCGCAGCGGCTGAAAGGCGATGGGAAGCGCGTCGCCGCGGAGCGGCTCGCCTCCGCGGGCGTCATGGACGTAGACGGCGGAGAGGCCGCGGCCTTTCAGCTTCTCGGCGTAGTACGAGAGCGAGAGCCGCACCTCCTGCTCGTGCTCGCCGTCCTCCGCGTCGGCGGGGCGCTGACGAAAGAAGATCGGCGCGCCGCCGCTCGCGACGAGAAACACAAACGAGTCCGCCGTGCGGTGGAGGACCGCGTAGTCGCCTTCCGCGCGCGAGGAGAGAAACGGGGACAGGCCCTCGAACAGCGCGAGAGACGACGGGGCGAGGGCTCCGACCCGCACGCCCGCCGCTTCGAAGGACTGCTCGATCGAGCGGAGCGTCTCGGCGGGCACCGCCGCGACGAGAAGACGCTTCTGCTCTCCGACCGCGGTCATCTCGCGGAACACGATGTCGAGATCGGAGGTGACCCCCGGCAGCATCTTGCGGACCTTCCAGAGGACCATTTCGCGCGCCGCGGCGGGCGCCTCCGGAAGCGTTTCGATCTCGATCGCCAGCATCCGGGCCCACGAGTCGGGAAAGAGAACGGAGGCCCGGGTCAGCCGGTCCGAGAGCCTGCGGCCCGCGTCCACGGCCTGGGCGATCGCCTCGCGGGAGAAGAGCGGCGTCCCGGCGACCGAGACGCCGAGCGTGTTGGGGGGATAGGGGAAGAACCGCGAGTGCGCGAATCCGCGGGGCGGGTCCCGCCGAACGTGGGCGTACGTCACGCCGTCCGCCAGAAGGCAGAACACGTGCGGCGGGACGACGGGGCGCAGGAAGGGGATCTTCATCAGTCGACGAAGGTGACCTTGTTGATCTCTTTGAGGGTCGTCCAGCCTTCGAGGACCTTGGCGAGCGCGGCGTCCCGGAGAAAGGCCATGCCCTCGTCCTTCGCCGCCTTCTTGATCTCGGCCGCGGGCCGCCGCTCGAGGATCAGCCCCCGGATGCGGTCGGACAGGTCGAGCAGCTCGGCGATCGCCATGCGGCCGTGAAAGCCGGTGCCGTCGCACTCCAGGCAGCCGCGCCCTTCGTAGAAGGTGTGCCCACGCGCGAGCTCGGGATCGATTCCAGCTTCGCGGATCTCCTCCGGAGTGACGGTGGCGACCTCGCGGCAGTGCACGCAGATCTTCCGGACCAGCCGTTGCGCGAGGATGCAGTTCAAGGCGGAGACGAAGTTGTACAGGTCGACCTTCATGTTGAGGAACCGGCCGAGCACGTCCACGACGTTGTTGGCGTGCACGGTCGTGAAGACGAGGTGCCCCGTCAGCGCCGACTGCACGGCAATCTGCGCCGTCTCTTCATCTCGAATCTCTCCGACCATGATCTTGTCCGGGTCGTGGCGGAGGATCGAACGGAGACCCCGCGCGAAGGTGAGCCCCTTTTTCTCGTTGACGGGAATCTGGGTGATCCCGCGGAGCTGGTACTCGACGGGGTCCTCGATCGTGACGATCTTGTCCTCGACCGTCTGGATCTCGGAGAGGCACGCGTAGAGCGTCGTCGTCTTGCCCGACCCCGTAGGCCCCGTGACCAGCACCATCCCGTAGGGCTCCCGGATGAACTTGCGCAGCTTCTTCTTCGTTTCCGCGTCGAACCCGAGCACCTCGAGGTTCAGGCTCTTGAACTCCGCGTTGGCGGACTCCTTGTCCAGGATGCGGATGACGGCGTCCTCGCCATGGACGGTCGGCATGATCGAGACGCGGAAGTCGATCGTGCGGCCGCGCACCCGCAGCTTGAACCGGCCGTCCTGCGGGATGCGCTTCTCCGCGATGTCGAGCTCCGACATGACCTTGATGCGGGAAATGATCGTCCCGTGATGACGCTTGTCGATGGGATCCATGGCCTGATACAGGACGCCGTCGATCCGATACTTGATGAGAACGACGTTTTCCTGAGTCTCGATATGGATGTCGGAGGCCCGCCGTTGTATTGCGTTGAAGAGAATCGAGTCGACGAGCTTGATGATCGGGGAGGCGTCCTGGGTGATCCGGTCGATCGTGAGCGTCTCTTCGCCGTCCTCGTCCTCAGAGACGAGCTGCATCCGGAAGTCTTCCGTGGCCTCGTCGAGCACGCGCTGCGAGGACTCGCTCTTCTGGAGGATGTCGTGGATTGCGGTGCGGCTTCCCACCTTCAGGCGCAGCGGCACGCCGACTAAGAGCTCGAGCTCGTCCAGGCGCACCACGTCCGTCGGGTCCGCGCAGATGATCGTCATCGTCTTCTCGGTGCGCGACTCCGGCACGAACTCGTAGCGGAGCATCCACTCGACCGGGATCGAGCGGAAGAGATCCGGATCGACGCGGAAGAGCGCGAGGTTCACGTAGGGGAGGCCGAGGCGCTCCGCCAGGGCCGCGGAGTCCGTCTCCGGCGCGGCGACGACCGTCCCGTTCGAGTATTGCTTGGCCATGCTCACCCCTTGATCTGCGACATGATCCGGAAAATCGGCAGGTACACCGAAAGCAGGATCGTCATGATGATGAGGCCCATCCCCACCAGGATCGCCGGCTCGACGAAGGAGATGACCCTCGCGAGCAGCATGTCGATCTCCTCGTCGTAGAAGTCCGAGACGGAGCTCAACATTTCCTCGAGGGCCCCGGATTCTTCGCCGACCTTGATCATCTCGAGCGTCAGGTTGGTGAAGATGCCCGTGGCTTCGAGGCTGCGCCAGAGCTCGCCGCCCTCGCGGACGCGGCCGACGACGTCGCGGACGCGGCGCGATACGAACCGGTTGCCGATCGCGTCCGAGGAATTCTCGAGCGCCGGGACGAGCGGAGTGCCTCCGCCCAAGAGCGTCGCGAGGCTGCGCGTGAACTGGCTGATGGCGAACCGCCGCATGATCCCGCCGACCACCGGAATGCGGATCAGCACGGCGTCGCGCGTCTCGCGGCCGGTCGCCGACTTCAACCACCGGAAGAGGAAGAACCCGGCGACGACGAGCCCGCCGCCGATGAACAGGACGTTGCGCCGGAGAAACGTCGCGATCCCGATCACGATCTGGGTCAAGAGCGGGAGCTCGGCTCCGAAGTCCCCGAAGAACTCCGAAAATCTCGGTATGACGAAGGTCATCAGGATGCCGATCAGCACGACGGAGAGCACGATCAGGATCGCGGGATAGACCAGCGTGGAAACGACTTTCCGCGCCAGGTTCATCACCGTCTTCTGGTATTTCAAATAGCGCCGCAGGACCGTCTCGATCTCGCCGCTCTTCTCGCCGGCCTTCAGCGACGTCCAGTAGAGCCTCGGGAAGATGTCTCCCTGCGCGGCGAACGCGTCGGAGAGCGAAGCGCCCGAGTTGACCCGGTCGCGAACGTCCGTCAGGACCCGCCGCAGAGTGGGGCTTTCCTGCCGTTCGAGGAGGATCTCGAAGGAGTGCACCACCGGCAGACCCGCCTTCAGAAGCGCGATCATTTCCTGGTTGAAGAGGAGAAAGTCGCGCATCTTGACGCGGCCCCGGGAGCGTCGCGCGGTTCGGCTCGCGAGCGAGAGTCCGCCCTGCCGCCGCACCTCGAAGACGTGGCCGCCGCGCCGCTCGATCTCCGAGCGCGCCGCGCCCGCGTCCGACGCGAGGACCGCCTCGTCGGCGACGCTCCCGTCGGGCCAGCCGGCCTTGATCGAAAACTGCGGCATCAGCTCCTCATCCCCTCATCCCCTCATCCCCTCAGCTTCTCAGCTTCTCAGCTTCTCAGCGCTTTTCCACGGTCTTGCCCCCGGGCGATCCCGGGTGCGCCGCCTCCTGCACGAGCAGGATCAGGATCAGGGCGTTCTTGGACGCTTCGTCGCGGGAAGCCCCGAGCACGAGCGTCTGGTTCAGCGCGACGGGGACCGAGGCGCGATAGAGCGGCACGGGCACCGTGCGCCCCTGCTCGTTCTTCTTCAACCTCGAAAGCGAGATCGGCGAGAGTAGGAGCTCCTCGCCCGTTCCGACGGGCCCGATCGAGAAGGTCAGCACGTACTCCTCGCCCAGGCGGTAGGAGACCGGCCGCCCCTCCGTGCCGCGGATCACCGCCGAGTCGATCAGCGTGTAGTCGTTGAACTGAAACATCGACTTCAGCTTCGCCCCCAGCCCTCCGATCTCCGCCGCCATCGAGCCCGCGGGAACGTCGGCCCGGGCGCGGACGAGCTTGACCGCGAAGTTGAACCCCCGGGGAGGAGCATCGAACTCCGCCAGCACCTTCGCGACGGTCTTTAAGTTCGATTCCCGGTCCGTGATCGTCATCGCGTTCAACCGGGAGGTGAGGGTGATGGAGGCCGCCTCGGACAGGTGCGGCCGGATGAGAAGCGCCGCCTCCTCCACGCGCTTGTACTTCAGGACGAAGACGCGCACGGAGGCTTCTTCCGCCGCGAGGAGCGGAATCGCGACGAGCGCGAAGGCCACGAGGGCCGCGAAGGAGGCAGTCTTTTTTCTCACGCAAGAAAACCCGGCTTCCGCATCGCGGAGGCAGGGGCTCTGAGACGGAAAGGTCGGCGGTTAAGGCTCCCGGTGCGCTCTCCCGAGAGACCTCGCCATCGACCGTCCCGTTTCGGTCAAATCAAATGTCGAGCGATCGGTCCACGATCCAGACCACGCGCGGCTGTCCGCCGCCCGGATTCCAGTCGTAGATCGTCGCGTCGGCAGGAAGCTTCTGTTTACCGGGCGAGCTCGCCTCTGCAAAGGGCGAGAACGGACGGTTGGAAATCTCGGGCGCCAGGGCGTCTGCCGGCGATTCCTCCCGCGAGGAAACGCTTTCGGGCGCGGAGGCCGGATTTCCTCCCCGAGCGCTCGGATCAGAAGGGGCCACCGGCGGACGCGAGGCCCGGAGGCTCGCCGGCGAGGGGTTCGAGAGCGTCACCGCGATGAAGACCGCGGCCGCGGCCGCGGCAGCCGTCGCTCCAAGGCGCCGTCCATGCCGCGTCGAGGGGCGCACGCGCCTCTCCGCCGCCTTCAGGGCGATCCCGGAGCGCACGCCTTCCAGAATGCGCGCCGCGTCCTGCGCCGAAACGGACTCCGCGGGAAGCAGGGCGAAGAGGATCTCGGGATGGACGCGCGACGCCTCCCGGCGGCACGTCTCGCAGGCCGCGAGGTGGCCGCGAACGTCCGAGCGCTCCTCTCGAGAGAGCGCCTCCTGGAGGTATCCTTCAAACCGCGCCCGGGTCTCGCCGCAGCGGGGCGTCACGCCTTCTCCGGCGTGCCGCGCCGCGCCCGCAGAAGTCCGGGGCAGATGTTCTCGATCTCCTTGCGGAGAATGCGCCTCGCGTTGAACAGGTGATTGCGGACCGTGGACTCGCCGCATCCCAGGATCTTCGCGATCTCGTCGGTGTCCTTGTCTTCCATCTCGCGCAGCACGAAGGCCGCCTTCTGCTTGCCGGTCAGCCGCTCGCTCGCCTCCCGGAAGACCCGCGCGATCTCGTCGTCCTCGGCCGCGCGGGACGTCTGGCCCCCCGTCGCCTCTTCCCGCTGGCGGACTAAGTGCAGCGTGGCGCCATGCGCGCGCTCCCGGCTCCGCGAGCTGCGGAGAAAGTCGATCGAGAGATTGGTGGCGATCCGGTAGAGCCAGGTGTTGAAGGAGTAGATCGCGTCGTAACGGTCGATCTGCTCCCACACCCGGAGGAAGACCATCTGGGCGACGTCCCGGGCGTCCTCCGGATCGGAGACGATCCGGCGCGCCACCGACACGACCGCCGGAGTCTTGCGGACGACCAGGGCTTCGAACGACAGCATGTCGCCCGAGCGGGCGGAGAGCGCCAGCTCGCGGTCCGACAGCTCCGCCGTTTCCTGCCGCCGGCGCACTTCGCTGTAAACGAGCTCCATCGGCGGTTTATACGGATCGCCGCCGCCGCCCGTTGGGGGTTTTCTCCATGGCATAACTCGTTGGAGTGTAAGGCCTGAGCCGGGAAACGGGAAACGGGAGACGGGAAACGAACTCACAAACCCCCGCCCACCCCGCAGCAGCGGACCCCCGAAACCGCCGATTGCGACCTCGATCCGCGATTCACGCCCGGCGGGCGCTCACGGTAATCTCGTCACCTTGCTGATCTACCGCGTCCTTTCCGTCCTCGCCCTCGCTCTCTACGCGCCTTACGCCCTCCTCCGATCCGCGCTCGGGATCCGGAAGCTCGGGAACCTCCGGGGACGGCTCGGCCTCGAGCCCGTTCCGGCTCTCGAGGGGGGAATCTGGGTGCACGCGGTCTCCGTCGGAGAGGTCGCGGTCGCGCGAAACCTGCTGGGGGAGCTTGCCCGGAAGGCCCCGGACCGGGTCCTGGGGCTCTCCGTCACCACCGCCGCGGGCGCCGAAATGGCCCGCCGGGTCCTGCCCGCGAACGTGGCGTGCTTCGCGTTCCCCCTCGATCTCGCCGGGCCCGTCGAGCGCGCCTTGAACGCCGCGCGGCCCGGGCTGATCCTGCTGACGGAGACGGAGATCTGGCCCCTGTTCTTGGAGCGCGCCGCCCGCCGGGGCATCCCCGTGGCGCTCGTGAACGGGAGACTCTCCGAGCGGTCATTTTCGCGGTACCGACTGGCGAAGCGCTCGTTCGCACGCGTCCTGTCGCGGGTGGCTCTCTTCGCCATGCAGACCGGGGAAGACGCGGCCCGGATCGAGCGGCTCGGCGCGCCCGGCGGCCGGGTGTTCGTCACGGGGAACGTGAAGTACGACCTCCCTCTCCCGGCGCCGTTTTCCGACGCCCTCCGGCTCGCCCGGTCGGCCGGCGGGCGACCGGTCGTCGTCGCCGCGTCCACCGGCCAGGGGGAAGACGAACTCGTGCTCGCGGCGTGGGCGGCCGTGCCCGCGGCGGATCGCCCGCTGCTGGTCCTCGCGCCGCGCAGGCCGGAGCGTTTCGACGCCGTGGCCGATCTCGTCCGCCAGGCCGGGTACGCCCTCGTTCGCCGCTCCTCGGCGGAGTCACCGGGCGCAGGGAAGGAGGCCCGCGAAGACGCTCCGCCCGTCTACCTGCTCGACTCGATCGGCGAGCTCTCATCGGTCTACGGCGAGGCGCGGCTCGCGTTCGTGGGAGGCAGCCTCGTTCCGACCGGCGGGCACAACCCCATCGAGGCTTGGGCGGCCGGGGTCCCCGTGATCGTCGGGCCGCACACGTCGAACTTCCGGGACATCGTTCGCGACGGTCTCGCGATCGGAATCCTGGAGGTCGTTCGGGACGGACCGGAACTGTCGCGCTCGCTGGCCGCGGCGCTCGCCGACCCCGCCGGGCTCGCCCGCCGGGGGGAGGCCGCGAGGCGCGCGGTGGCCGAAGGCCGCGGCGCGGTCGCGCGCACCGCGGACCTCGTCCTTCCCCTTCTTCCCACGGCCGTCGGCCGCGCCGTCTCACGATGAGGCCCCTGTCGGCGCTCTACGACCGGCTCCTCGAGGCCCGCGCCCGCCGGTACGAAAGCGGCCGATCGCCTTCGGTCCACCTTTCGAGGCCGGTCGTCTCCGTCGGAAACCTCACGGTCGGCGGAACGGGAAAGACGCCGTTCGTTTTGCACCTCGCGGAGCGGTTTCTCTCGCAGGGCCGCCGGCCCGCGATCCTGTCGAGGGGATACGGCCGCCGGTCCCGGGGCGTGGTGGTCGTGTCGCGGGGGGAGGGACCGATCGTCGGCCCCGACGCCGGCGGAGACGAGCCGGTCTCGATCGCCGCGCGCGTGCCCCGCGCGATCATCGTCGTGGCGCCGCGGAGGGCCGACGCGGCTCGCGCGGCGGAGGCGCTGTCCCCCGATGTCTTCATCCTGGACGACGGCTTCCAGCATCTGGCGGTCCGGCGCGACCTCGATCTCCTTCTCCTCGACGCGGCCGACCCCTTCGGCGGCGAGAGATACCCCCCGTTCGGCCGGCTCCGCGAGCCACTGTCGGCGCTCCGCCGCGCAGACGGGATTTTTTTCACGCGCCCCTTCGAAGACCATCCCGTTCCCTCGGCGCGGTCACGGGTCGCGCGATCGAACCCCGATGCTCCCGTGTTCCACGCGAGGATCTTTCCCGAAGGCCTCACCGACGCGTCGGGGGGACCGGCGGAGAGGCCCGGACGCTGCGTGGCGGTCTGCGGAATCGCCGCGCCGGCGTCGTTTCGCGCGAGTCTCGCGGCGCTCCGGATCGAGCCCGCGGAAACGATCGTCTTTCCGGACCACCGCCGATACCGGGAAAACGACTTCGCGCGGATCGCCGCCGCCGCCCGCCGGAGCGCGAGCACGGCGATCGTCACGACCGAGAAGGACGCCGTGAAGCTCCGCGGCCGGATTCCCCTCCCCCTCATCACGGTGCGCCTCGAGGTCGAAGTGGCCGAGCCGGCGTTCTACCCGTGGATGGAACGGCGGTTGTTCGCGGGCCTCGCGGACGCCGCGAGCGGAAAGACAGGGCCATGAGCGCGCCTCCTTCAACGGACGATCGGGAAGAAGCCCCTCCTCCGCCGGCTCCGACGCGGCGGCGCGGGCGCTCGGCGGCGCGCGATCGGGCGGAGCACGCCCTCTTCGCCGCGGCCTCCCGACTGCTCGCGGGCTGCGGCCCTGAGTCCGCCTCCCGGGCGGGTGCCCGGATGGCGCGCCTCTACGTGTCTCTCGTTCCCTCGCGGCGGCGCATCCTCGAGGCAAACCTGTCGTCGGCTTTCCCGCAGATGGAACCCGCCGGCATTTCCGCGCTCGCGAGGCGGAGCGTCGAGAATTTCGGGTCGGCTTTCCTCGAGTTCCTGGACTCGCCGCGATTCTCGCGGGAGGAGATCGAGCAGCGGATCGCCGTCGTCGGCCGCGAGCACCTGGAGGCCGCCCGGGCGCGCGGCAAGGGCGTTTTCCTGCTCTCGGCCCATTTCGGGAGCTGGGAGCTCGGCGCGGTGCGGGCCGGTCTGCTGGGAGAGCCGATCGCGTCCGTCGTCCGGCCGCTCGACAACGCGCTCCTCGAGGCGGAGCTGGCGCGCCGCCGGACGCGGTTCGGCAACCGGCTCATCCGGAAGAAGGAGGCGGCGCGCGAGATCCTGAGGGCGCTTCGCCAAGGCGGCACCGTCGCCATCCTGATCGACCAGAACGTCCTCGCGGGCGAAGGGGTCTTCGTTCCCTTTTTCGGCCGGCTCGCGGCGACGTCGCCTTCGCTCGCGCTGCTGCAGGCCAAGACGGACGCGGCGG
>JBDUBP010000174.1:0-12376 GCA_040004075.1 Acidobacteriota bacterium
AACGAGGACGTGGTCCGTCTCATCTCGTCCAAGAAGAACGAGCCCGAGTGGCTGCTCGAGTGGAGGCTGAAGGCCTACCGCTTCTGGACGACGATGAAAGAGCCGGCGTGGCAGAACGTCCACTATCCGCCGATCGACTACCAGGCGGCTTCCTACTACTCCGCGCCGAAGTCGAAGAAGAACGCGCCGAAGAGCCTGGAAGACGTCGACCCGAAGCTCCTCGAGACCTACGAGAAGCTCGGCATCCCCCTGCGCGAGCGGGGCAAGCTCGCCGGCGTCGCCGTCGACGCGGTCTTCGACTCGGTATCGGTCGCGACCACCTTCCGCGAGCAGCTCTCGAAGGTGGGAGTCATCTTCTCCTCGTTCTCGGAGGCGGTCCAGAACCACCCGGAGCTTGTCCGCAAGTACCTCGGATCCGTCGTCCCCTACTCGGACAACTTTTTCGCCACGTTGAACTCCGCGGTCTTTTCGGACGGCTCCTTCTGCTACATCCCGAAGGGCGTCCGCTGCCCGATGGAGCTCTCGACCTACTTCCGCATCAACTCCGCCAACACGGGCCAGTTCGAGCGCACGCTGATCATCGCGGATGAAGGCGCGTCCGTTTCGTATCTCGAGGGATGCACCGCGCCGATCCGCGACGAGAACCAGCTCCATGCGGCGGTGGTCGAGCTCGTGGCGCTGGACGACGCGCAGATCAAGTACTCGACCGTGCAGAACTGGTACCCGGGCGACGAGAACGGCAAGGGCGGCATTTACAACTTCGTCACCAAGCGCGGCAAGTGCCAGGGCCGGCGCTCGAAGATCTCCTGGACGCAGGTCGAGACCGGCTCCGCGATCACCTGGAAGTACCCGAGCTGCATCCTCCTGGGAGACGACTCCGTCGGCGAGTTCTACTCGGTCGCGGTGACCAACAACTATCAGCAGGCGGACACCGGCACGAAGATGATCCACATCGGCAAAAACACGAAATCGACGATCGTGTCGAAGGGGATCTCCGCCGGGCACGGCCAGAACACCTACCGCGGTCTCGTCCGGATCAACGGCAAGGCCGACAACGCCCGCAACTACTCGCAGTGCGACTCGCTGCTGATCGGCGACAAGTGCGGGGCGCACACGTTCCCATACATCGAGGTGAACAACTCGACCGCCCAGATGGAGCACGAGGCGTCCACGTCGAAGATCGGCGAGGACCAGATCTTCTATTTCCAGCAGCGCGGGATCTCGACCGAGGACGCCGTCTCCATGATTGTCAACGGCTTCTGCAAGCAGGTCTTCAAGGAGCTCCCGATGGAGTTCGCCGTCGAGGCGCAGAAACTGCTGGGCGTGAGCTTGGAAGGATCGGTTGGATAAGGCGGCGGGAAACGGAAAAACGGACGAAACATGACCAACCCTGACAGTCCTCTCCTTCAGATCGAGAACCTTCATGCCTCCGTGGGTGGCAACGAGATCCTGCGCGGCGTGAACCTGACCGTGGATGCGGGAACCGTCCACGCGGTCATGGGGCCGAACGGATCCGGAAAATCCACGCTCGCGCACGTCCTCGCCGGACGGCCCGGGTACGAGGTCACCGCCGGGTGCGTGCTCTACAAGGGGCAGGACCTGCTCGCGATGCTCCCCGAGATCCGCGCGCGCGAGGGCGTGTTTCTGGCGTTCCAGTACCCGGTCGAGGTGCCGGGCGTCTCGAACGTCTATTTCCTCAAGAACGCGTTGAACGCGGTCCGCAAGCATCGCGGCCTTCCGGAGCTCGACGCGATGGATCTCCTCGCGCTCACGAAGGATAAGGCGAAGCTCGTCCAGATCGACGAGGAGCTCGTCCGCCGCCCGGTGAACGAAGGGTTCTCGGGCGGCGAGAAGAAGCGCAACGAGATCTTCCAGATGGCGGTGCTCGATCCGACTCTCGCCATCCTCGACGAGACCGATTCGGGGCTCGACATCGACGCGCTCCGCATCGTCGCGTCGGGCGTGAACGCGCTGCGCACGCCGCAACGCTCGATGATCGTCGTCACGCATTACCAGCGCCTGTTGAACTACATCGTTCCCGACTTTCTCCACGTGCTGGTGGACGGGCAGATCGTCCGCTCGGGGGGCAAGGAGCTCGCGCTCGAGCTCGAAGAGCGTGGCTACGCCTGGCTCGAGAAGGAGCCCGCCTCCCCGGCCCCCGTCGGAGCGGGCGCGTAAGTGCCCTCTCCGGTCCTGTCTGCCGAGACGGATCTGGCCGCCGCGGTCTTCGCCGACCTGCGGCGGCGGGGGGCCGCCGATCCGGCCTGGCTCGCCGGCCTGCGGGAGCGCGCTTTCGCCCGCTTCCAGGAGCTCGGATTCCCGACCTCGTCGGACGAGAGCTGGAAGCACACCAACGTCGCTCCGATCGCGCGGATCGCGTGGGAGCCGGTTCCGTCCGACCCCGACGCGGCGCGGCCGCTTCCAGTGTCCGTCCAGGCCGAGGCCGCGGGAGTCCAGCTCGGGTTCTCGAACGGCCGCTGGTCCCGGGCGCTGTCCTCGGCGCCGGCGCCCGTGAGCGTCCCCGGCGTCGACGTCCTCCCTCTCGCGGACGTGCTTCGCGACCATCCCGACTGGCTCGAGCCTCACTTCGGGCGGCATGCCGCCTGGGAGAAGAACCCGTTCACCGCCTGGAACACGGCTCTCGCGGAAGACGGCGCGTTCATCCGGGTCTGCCGGGGCGCCGCCGCGGCGGGCCCCATCCATCTCCTGTTCCTGTCGGAACGCACCGGCGCGCCGACTGTGGCTCATCCGAGGAACCTGATCGTCCTCGAGAGCGGGGCGCAGGCCACCGTCGTCGAGACCTATGTCGGGGAGGGCAGAACGCTCACCAACGCCGTCACGGAGATCTCCGTCGGCGACGGCGCCTCTCTCGACCACGCGAAGGTGCAGCGCGAATCGCCGGACGCGTTTCACGTGCAGACGATCGCCGTGACATCGCAGCGTTCGAGCCAGTTCACGTCCAGCAGCGCCGCCTTCGGGGGTTCCATCGCGCGCACGGACATCGGCGTCCTCTTCGCGGGAGAGGGCGGCGACTGCACCTTGAACGGCCTGTTCGTCGGGGACGGGACCGCGCTCCTCGACACGCACACGACCGTCGACCACGCGACGCCGCACTGCACGAGCCGCCAGGTCTACAAGGGGATTCTCGACGGGCGTTCCCGCGGCGTCTTCCACGGTACCGTGCTGGTCCGGAAAAACGCCCAGAAGACGGACGCGATCCAGTCGAACAAGAATATTCTCCTCTCGCGCGAGGCCCTCGTCCACTCGACTCCGGCGCTCGAGATTTTCGCGGACGATGTGAAGTGCAAGCACGGCTCGACGATCGGACAGCTCGACGCGGGAGCGTTGTTCTACCTGCGCTCGCGCGGCATCGGAGAGGAGGAGGCGCGAGCGCTCTTGACCTGGGCCTTTGCCTCCGACGTCGTCGCCCGGTTCAAGCCGGAGATCGTCCGGGAGGAAGTCGAACGGGCTCTTTCGACGCGACTGCCGGGGCCTCCCCGATGAGCCGCGCGGAGACTCTTTTCGCGCCCACCGGCCCGGGAGCCGCCGTCTCGCGGCCTCCCGCCGCGTCCGTCGCCGTCGCCCGGCCGCCGTACGACGTGGAGGCGATCCGGAAAGATTTCCCGATCCTCTCCCGGCGCGTGCACGGCAAGCCCCTCGTCTATCTCGACAACGCGGCGACGACGCAGAAGCCCCTCACGGTCCTGAACGCCGAACGGGACGTCTACGAGCGCATCTACGCGAACATCCACCGTGGCGTTCACCTGCTGTCCGTGGAGTCCACCGATGCGTACGACGCGGTGCGCGGGAAGGTGCGCGCCCTGCTGAATGCTCCCGGCACGAAGGAGATCATTTTTCTGCGCGGCACCACGGAAGCCATCAATCTCGTCGCCCAGACTTACGGGCGCCGCAACGTCGGGCCCGGAGACGAGGTCTTGATCACGGCTCTCGAGCACCACTCGAACATCGTGCCGTGGCAGATGCTCTGCGAAGAAAAGGGCGCCACGCTGCGCGTCGCCCCCATCAACCAGAAGGGGGAGGTCCCTCTCGACACGTTCCGGTCGCTCGTCACCGAGCGGACGAAGATCGTCGCCGTGGCGCACGTCTCCAACGCCCTCGGAACCGTCAACCCGATCCGGGAGATGGCGGAGATCGCGCACGCGCGCGGCATTCCGCTCTTAGTCGACGGCGCGCAGGCGGTCCCGAGGCTTCCCGTGGACGTGCAGGAGCTCGGGTGCGACTTCTATGCCTTCTCGGGTCACAAGGTGTACGGGCCTTCGGGTACCGGCGTCCTCTGGGGCCGCGCGGCTCTTCTCGAAGCGATGCCCCCCTGGCAGGGCGGCGGCGACATGATCAGCTCGGTCACCTTCGAGAAAACCACCTGGAACGTCCTGCCGTACAAGTTCGAAGCCGGAACGCCGAACATCGCCGGGGTCATCGCCTTCGGAGCGGCGATCGACTACGTGACGTCGCTCGGGCTCGATCGGATCGGCGCGCACGAGGACGATCTGCTGGCCTATGCGACGGAGAGCGTTCGATCGATCGCGGGCGTGCGCCTGATCGGAACCGCGTCGAAAAAGGCGGCGGTCCTGTCCTTCACGATCGACGGCGTCCACCCCCACGACATCGGAACCGTTCTCGACCGCGAAGGCGTGGCGGTGCGCACGGGCCACCACTGCGCGCAGCCCGTCATGGATTTCTTCCGGGTTCCCGCGACGGCGCGCGCCTCCTTCGGCCTCTACAACACGCGGCAGGAGGTCGATGTCCTGGCCGCGGGCATTCACGACGTCATCCGGATGTTCCGGTAACCCGGTAAACCTATGTCTTCCGACCTTCGAGACCTCTACCAGGAGACGATTCTCGACCACGGCAAGCGGCCGCGGAATTTCCGCGAGCTCGCGACCGCCAACCGGAAGGCCGAGGGCTACAACCCGCTCTGCGGCGACCGGGAGACAGTTTTCCTCGAGCTCGACGGCGATCTCGTCCGCGACATCTCGTTCCAGGGCGCCGGCTGCGCCATCTCGACCGCGTCGGCGTCGATGATGACCGAAACGCTCAAGGGCAAGAGCCGGCCCGAGGCCGAGGCCCTCTTCGAGCGCTTCCACGACCTGATCACCGGCGGCTCGAGCGCCCCGGCCGACGCCCCCGCGCTCGGAAAGCTCGAAGTCTTCTCGGGCGTCCGCGAGTACCCCGTCCGCATCAAATGCGCCACGCTTCCGTGGCACACCATGCGGTCGGCTTTGAACGGGGCGGGACAGACCATTTCCACCGAAAGCGGCGCGGAGTCTTCCCCCAAAGACGAACATTCCGCCGGACCCGTCCCGCCGGCCGTCTGCTAAGGAGTCTTCCATGCGCATGCAGAAAGAAGTCACCACCACCCGCGAGTTCGAAGCGACGGAGATCCCGAGCGGGATGAAGATCCGGATCCCGGAGGGAACACCGCTCGCGATCACGCAGTCTCTGGGAGGCAGCTACACGGTCATGACGCCGTACGGCTACATGGCCCGCGTCGACGGTTCCGACGCCGACGCGATCGGCGAGGAGATCGTGTCCTCGCAGGACGCGGCGGCCTCCGGCAAGACGCCGGGGGAGCTCGCCTGGGACCAGCTCCGCACCTGTTACGACCCGGAGATCCCCGTCAACATCGTGGACCTCGGCCTGGTCTACAAGTGCGAGGTGATTCCCAAGGAGCAGGGCGGCAGCCGCGCCGAAGTCAGCTTCACCTTGACGGCGCCGGGCTGCGGGATGGGCGACGTTCTGAAAGAGGACATCCGAAGCAAGCTCCTGACCGTGCCGGGCATCGAGGACGCGGACGTGCAGGTCCTGTTCGATCCGCCGTGGAACATGAGCATGATGTCCGACGCCGCCAAGCTGCAGCTGGGGATGATGTGAAGAAGATGCACCGGGGCCGGAAATCGGGAATCGGAAATCGGGAAACGAAGGGGGGCCGCCCATGAAGCTCTCGACTCAGGAAGAGTATGGCCTGCGCTGCCTCCTCCGCGTGGGCCGCGCCTTCTCCGAGGGGAGCGTCACGATCCCCGAGCTCGCGCGCGCCGAGGGAATGTCGGAGCCGAACGTAGCCAAGATGATGCGCGTTCTGCGCCGGGGCGGATTCGTCCGCTCGACGCGGGGACAATCCGGCGGCTACAGCCTGGCGCGGAGTCCCGAGCAGATCGCGGTCGGACACGTGCTCGCGGTGCTCGGCGGGAGGATCTTCGATTCGAACTTCTGCGGCAGCCACGCCGGAACGGGGAATCTCTCGTGCGCCCACATGGGGGATTGCTCGATCCGCGCCGTGTGGCAGACCATCCAGAGCGCGATCGACGGAGTGCTCGCGCAGCTTTCCCTAAGGGAGCTTCTCCAAAGCGAGCGGGAGATGAACGTGTGGGCGACGGCGAAGTCGCCGCGGCTGCCCGTGCTGGAGCACCGGGCCTAGAGCCGGGCGGGCTCTGCTCCCTCTCCCCGGCCGGGGCGAGGCTCCAGATCTTCCCTCTCCTAACCTAGGCTCTCAGCGCCTGCCGCCTACCGCCTCCCGCCTTCCGTCCCAAACGGCGAGTACTTGCCCGCGTGCCGATAGGGCCGGTGGAACGTTCCCACGGGCGTCGAGAACGTGATCTCCCCCTCGACAGCGTAGTCGACCGAGCGCATCAGCAGCGCCTCGAATCCAGCGGCCTTGATCTTGTTCCAGTCGAGCGTCAACGGCAGCTTCACGAGCGTCGTCTGCTTCGATTCGAGAACGGTCTCGGCGTCGACGATTCCGCCGCCGGCCTCGCGCCCTTCGACGGTCGCCCGGTAAGTGAGCTGCTGCACCGAGATCCGATAGGAGTTCGGGTTGTAGACGTCCAGCGCCGCTTCCACGTTGGCGCCGTCAGCATTCAACGAACGGACGGAGATCCCCCGGAACACGACCTCCGGGCGCCGGAAGAAGACGCAGGCGGACGTTCCGGCCAGAACGGCGACAAGAACGAAGAGGCCGGAAACGCGGGCGGGGATTCGCATCGATACTGACAACCGGCGCCGGACCCTCCGCCTTCCCCGGGCGTCATACAATTCCGGAAATGCGACTGGGACGGTGGGTTCTCCTGTTGATGGCCGTGGCCGCCGGTCTCTGGCTCTTCCAGGGCCCGTCGCCGAACCTGTTCCGGGGATTCAGCCGCGAGGCCCCGGGGCCGATCGATCGGGCGAAGGCCGCCGCCGAAAAGAACAACAGCCGCGTCGGAGAGACGACGGGCGCGCAGACGGAGGCCGACGCGGGGCCATCGGCTGCCGGAGTCACCGAGAACATGACCCCCGGCCAGGTGAGGGCGCTGCTTGGTCCCCCGTCGGAATCGCGGACGGAAACGACCGATGCCGGGGTGCTCCGCGAGATCTGGACCTACTCGCAAACCGGAAAGACCGTGGTGTTCGAGAACGGAGTCGCCGTCTCGATCCGCTGACGCAACGCGAGCGGGTCCCCTCCCCGCGACATCAAGGAGAGACGCGATGGCTCGCGGTTCGCGCGTTTCTCGCGGCGGCGCGGAAACGGCGGGCGGGAGGCGGCAGGTGGAGGATGGGAGCCGGTTCGCCGAAGATGCGGGATTCGGTGCGATGGAGGAGTTCCTGTTACTGCCCGCGCTCGGGCAGAGGGGCCAGTGAGCCGCGGACGATTCTCGTGGGCCGGACCCCTCACCCTTCCCTCTCCCCCGGCCGGCGGCGAGGGTCTTCCCCTCGCGGGCCTGCCGCCTACCGCCTACCGCCTACCGCCTTCTACGCGGGCGCGGTTCTGGTGGGCACGGGGGTCCGGCGAGTCTTCCCCTTCGCTTTCTTTCGTGCGGGCGTCGGGGCGCGCGTCGGCGCCGGCGGGACGGCGGAGATCGTCGGCACGACGGTCGGCACCGGTGTCGGAACGGAGATCTTTTCGGTCGTCGTCACTCGTCCGGCGGGCACGGGTTCCGTGGCGCCCGGCGGCGGCGGCGGGGGGCCGGGCGCAAATCGGCCTCCGGACATCGGGGAGGGAGGATGCACTCCCGGCGCGGTGCCCGACCCCGGATTCGCCTTCTGCGGCCCTTCGGCGGGGCCGTCCGGTGCGGGAGAGTGCTGCGCGGAGACCGCCGCCGCCAGAAACGTGAGACACAGGCCCGCAAGGACACGTCGCATGGAGTTACCTCCGCCTTGAGCCTACCGTAACCGCCAGGAACCGGAATCGCGAATCGGGAATCGCCCTTCGCCTCCCGCTCGGTTCGCCTTTCGCCCTTCGCCCTTCGCCGCCCCGCGCAGCGCCCCAACGCCCCTCTCGTCACGGCTACACTCCCGGCGTGAAGATCCTCTTCCTGACCGCGGAGGCGGCGCCGCTCGTCAAGGTCGGCGGCCTCGGCGACGTCGCGGGATCTCTGCCGGCCGCCCTGCGCGCCGCCGGGCACGACGTCCGCGTGGCGCTTCCGGGATATGGCGCGATCGACTGGACGAGGTGGCGGCCGAAATACGTCTCCTCCGTGGCCGTTCGACGCGGCGCGGGCGACTTCGCGGCCCATTCATTCGAGGCCGACGTCCACGGCGTGCCGTTCTGGCTGATCACGGGGCCTCCGATCCCGAAGGACCGGGCGATCTACGGTTCAGGAATCGATGAAGACGGGCCGAAGTTCATCTTCTTCTCGATGGCCGCGCTGTGGACCGCGCAGGCGAACGGCTTCCGCCCGGACGTCGTGCACGCGCACGACTTTCATACTGGCGCCGCGGTCTGGTGGCTCGCGACCGAAGGCCGCCACAACGAGTTCTTCGGGCGCGTCGCCTCCGTTTTCACCATCCACAATCTGCCCTACGCGGGACAGGGAGCGGGCCGCGCGCTCGGAGAGTACCTGCTGCCGAAGGCGGACGCGGTCTCGATCCTGCCCGAAGGCTTCCGCGATTCGCTCCTGGGCCTGGCCCTTCTCGGGGCGGACGAGATCTCGACCGTCTCGCCCACCTACGCCCGCGAGATCCAGACGCCCGAGCAGGGGCGCGGCCTCGACGGCCTGTTGCGGGCGCGCTCGGACCGCCTGACCGGGATCTTGAACGGCATCGACGTCGCCGTCTGGAACCCGGCCACCGATGCCGCGCTCGCCGTCGGCTACGACGTGACCCGGCTCGATGACCGGGCCGCCGACAAGGAAGCCCTACAGCGGGAGGCGGGCATCACGTCCGAGGCGGGCCCTCCGCTTCTCGGAGTCGTTTCGCGTCTGGACTCGCAGAAAGGTCTCGACATCGCGGTGCCGGCGGTCCGGCGCTGGCTCGAGCTCGGCGGACAGTTCGTGCTGCTCGGCACGGGCGACGCGTCACTCGAGGCCGCGTTCGCCTCGATCGAGCTCGACTTCCGGGGCCGCGCGAGCGTGCGTCTGCGGTTCGACGCCCCCTATGCCCGGCGGATTTACGCCGGCGCGGATGCCCTGCTGATTCCGTCCCGTTACGAGCCCTGCGGCCTGACCCAGATGATCGCCATGCGCTACGGAGCCGTGCCTGTCGCACGGCGGACGGGGGGCCTCGCCGACACCGTGATCGACGCCGGCGACCCGGGAGGAAACGGCGTCATGTTCGACGAGCCGTCGCCCTCTGCCCTGTGGGACGCTCTCGAGCGCCTGCTGCGCGTCCGCGCGGAACCGGCCCGCTGGAGGGAGCTTCAGAGACGGGGGATGCACACGGACTTCTCGTGGACGCGGTCGGCCGCGAAGTACACCGAGCTTTACGAGCGGGCGAGCGCCGCTCGTCAGGGATAATCTCTCCCCGTGAAGACACGCGCCGTCATCCTCGCGGGCGGCGAAGGATCGCGCCTCGGCGTCTTGACCGACAAGCGCGCGAAACCCGCCGTTCCATTTGCGGGTAAGTACCGCATCATCGACTTCACGCTTTCCAACTGCGTCAACTCAGGAATCGCCGACGTGATGATCCTGACGCAGTACCGGCCGCACTCCCTGAACGAGCACATCGGCGGCGGCCGCCCGTGGGACCTCGACCGGGGGTTCACGGGAGGCGTCCAGATCTACCAGCCGTACCGGGGGCGGTTCGTCACCGACTGGTACAAGGGAACGGCGGACGCGATCACCCAGAACCTGTCCTTCGTCGAGAGAGGCGATCCCGACATCGTCGTCGTCCTCTCCGGCGACCACATCTACAAAATGAATTACGAGCCCATGATCCGCTACCACATCGAGCGGCAGGCGGACGTCACCATCGCGACCCTGAACGTCACGCGCGACGAGGCGACGCGGATGGGCATCCTCGCCACGGAAGAAAACGCGGGCGGCCGCGTGACCTCGTTCGTCGAGAAGCCGGCCGATCCGCCGGGCACGCTGGCGTCGATGGGGATCTACGTCTTCGGCCTGAAGATGCTCTCGACCGTGCTGCAGGAGGACGCGCGGCGCCGCGACTCCTCCCACGATTTCGGGAAGGACGTTCTTCCCCGGATGGTCGCGGCGGGGCAGCGGGTCTTCGCCTATCCCTTCGAGGGCTACTGGGTCGACGTCGGGACCGTCGACGCCTACTGGGAATCGCAGATGGACCTTCTCGAAGACCCGCCGGCGCTCGACCTGAACGACCGCAGCTGGATCATTCACACGCGCTCGGAGGAACGCCCGCCGGTGGTGACGCGGGAAGGCGCCATGATCAAGGACAGCATGATCACGGACGGCTGCATCATCTCTCCGGGGGCGCGCATCGAGCGCAGCGTGCTCTCTCCCGGGGTTTACGTCGGGCCGCGCGCGATCATCCGGGAATCCGTCGTCCTGACTGATTCCCGCATCGAGACCGGCGCGAGGATCGAGCGCAGCGTCCTCGACAAGACCGTTCGCGTCGGCAGGAACGCCCGCATCGGCCACATCGAGCGCGCCGGCGAAGGGCTCGGGATCACGACGGTGGGAAAGAACGCCATCATCCGCGACAAGGCGGTGATCCTGCGCGGCGACGTCGTCGAAGCCGACACGGTCCGCGAAGCCGAGGAGGCGCGTCCGGCGCTGAAGGAAGTCAAGAGTTAAGAGCCCGCTCTCAACTTCCTCTCCATCCAATCCAGGGCCGTCTCCTCTGCCCAGAAACGGCCGGAGCCTGACACGAACCCGATGTGTCCCCCGCGGGCGGTGGTGCGGAAGTCGATAGAGGAAGACGCGCGGGCCCGCACGTCCTCGAGGACGCGGGGCGGCAGGAAAGGATCGTCTTTCGAGGACAGGCAGAGAGTCGGCGTCGTGACGCGCCCGACGAAACCGAGGGAGCTCGATCGGGCGTAGTAGTCCTCCGCGCCCGTGAATCCGTGCAGGGGGCCGGTCGCCGCGTCGTCGAACCCGCGGAAGGAGCTGGTCTCGAGCGCCCGTGGCAGGTCGATCCGCGCCGCCGCCTCGGGGAACCGGGCCGCGAGGCTTGCCGCCTTGACGCGGAGGGTTCTCAGAAAGACCCGGACGTAGAAGCGCCCGAAGGCGGCATCCATGTGGGTCGCGCCGGCGCCGAGGTCGTAGGGGACTGAGATCGCCGCGGCCGCTGCGACGAGGTTCTGTCCGGGGTTCTCGCCGAGCCACTTCAGGAGAACGTTGCCTCCGAGCGACACGCCCGCGGCCAGAAGGGGCGAGCCCCGGTCCTCCCCAGAGAGGCGCCGCGCGACAAAGTCGAGATCGGAGGTCTCCCCCGAGTGGTAGAGACGCGGGCGCCGGTTGGGGATCCAGGCGGCCACGTCGTCCGGGCGCCTCGCGCAGGAGCGGAAGTTCACGGCGACGCCCCGCCAGCCGCGCGCGCGGGCGCCGGCGAGCAACCCCTGGACGTAAACGGAGTACGAGCTTCCCTCCAGGCCGTGGAGGACCAGGAGGCGAGGCGAGTCAGGCGGGCCGTCGACGTGATCGAGGAGCAGCTCGTCGCCGTCCGGCATCTCGACGCTTTCGCGCCGGAAAGGGACCTGGCGGCGGGACCGTGTCATTGTGCCCCACAGCGTCTGCACGTGAGGTCCCGGAAGCCACCAGACCGGACGAAATTCGCTCACCGGCGGGCGAGCCCGCTCGATAGACTCCGGGTTTCCGTGCCGTCTCCGGGCGGGGAGTCGGCTTCGCGATTCCACTCGATGGAGGTTCCCATGACGTTCCTGACTCGAACCGGCGCCCTGGCTCTTCTGCTCTGCGCCGCCGCTGCTGCGCGAGCCGAGCCGGCCAGCGCGCCGTTTACGGTGCCGGTGGAATACCACAAGCTCGATAACGGCCTGCGCGTCGTGCTCTCCCGCGACACGACGGCTCCGAAAGCCGTCGTCGCCGTCTACTACAACATCGGCTTTCGCATCGAGCCGAAGAACCGCACGGGTTTCGCGCACCTCTTCGAGCACATGATGTTTCAAGGATCATCGAATCTCGGGAAGATGGAGTTCATCAAGCTCGTCCAGGCCAACGGCGGCGTCTTG
>JBDUBP010000061.1:0-12370 GCA_040004075.1 Acidobacteriota bacterium
CCGACTTCCGTGGCGCTTCCGATCGCAAACGGGATGCGCGCATGAAACGAATTCGGGACGACGTCGAGCACGCGTTCCGTCCCCGTCGTCGCGCGGCCGCCCGCGCGCTCCGCGAGCAACGCCAGCGGGTGGCATTCGTACAGCACTCTCAGCTTCCCTCCCGGCTTCCCGCCCGGCGAGAGGTCGGGCGGGTAAAGGTAGATCCCGCCCTCGAGAAGGATGCGGTGGAAGTCCGCGACGAGGGAACCCGAGTACCGCGTCGAGTAAGGGCGGTTCGTCTCGGGATCCTTCTCCTTCAGGTAGTCGACGAACGCGCGCGCTTCCGGCGGCCAGCCCTTTGAGCGCCCTTCGTTGGCGGCATAGCCCGTTCCTCGAGCAGGCATCTGCAACCGCCGCTCGGTCAGGAGGAACTCGCCGATCGAGGGATCCAGGGTGAAGAGGTGCACGCCCTCGAGCGACGTGTAGACGAGGAGAACGGCGGGGCCGAAGAGAATGTACCCGGCCGCGATCTGCTGATCTCCCGGGCCAAAAATGTCGGTCTCGCCCTCGCCGCCTCGGAGGCGGATCGAGAAGATCGTCCCCAGGCTGCCGTTGACGTCGATGTTCGAGGAGCCGTCCAGCGGGTCGAAGAGGACCGCGTACCGCCCGTCCTCCGCATGGCGGGTGTAGAGCCACGGCTCCTGCAGCTCTTCGGAGGCGGCGATGGCGACCAGGCCGCCGTAGTCGAAGGTGTCGATCAGGATCTCATTGGCGATCACGTCGAGCTTCTTCTGGTCCTCGCCAAATGTGTTCTCCGAGTGCGCCGACCCGTGCGTGCGGCGGAGCCCCGCCAGCGCGAGCTCGCGGCCGATCCGCTTGCCCGCGCGCCCGAAGCGCATCAGCAGAAGGGACAGCTCGCCGGTCGCCTCCGGATGCTCCTGCTGCCCCTCGAGAATGAAGCGCTCCAGATTCATGCCGAGGCTCATCGGTGTCCCCTTTCCTCAGCAGCCTTCCAGAGCCTGTCTCATCGCGCCGCGCGAATCCACTCGCGCCAGGCGGGCTTCGGCTCGCCCTTCTCGGTCTGCAGGCCGCGGTGGGCGAGAAACGCCAGACGCCGCGCCTCGTTCGAACCGCCCGAAGGCGATGGGGGCTCCGCCGGCGCGTCCCGCCACGACGCGTAGCGCGCGAAGAGGAGAGCGTTGCCGTCCGCGCTTGCCGCGAAACGCTTCAGTCGCCGCACGAATTCGGCCTGCAGCTCCGGGCTCGATCCGTTCTCCGGGGAGGAGGAGTAGCTGACCTCGGGAAAGGCGATCGGCCTTCCCCCCGCGCGCTCGAGCAGCATCTTCCAATCACGTTCGAGGGATTCCGGGGGGCGATGCACGTAGGGGCTCTGCCGCTCGAACGGGGCGTACAGGTAGAAGAGGACGGGGCTGCGCTGGTGCAGCGCCGCGGCCACGGAGGGCGCCGCGCTTTCGGTGGGCGCCGCCGTCGTGACGCCCACCTTCAGGTGCGGCGTCAGCTTCTTCAGAAAAGTCACGGCGCCGTCGAAGAGGAGACGGTAGGACTTTAGCTCGTCCGGCCGCTGCTCGAAGTAGTTCTCGGCGGCGTACCCGAGCGACAACGTCGAGGCGTCGAGAAGCGCCGGCTCGAGGGCGTCTAAGAGCGCGCCCAGCCGCGTCGAGAGTCGCGGGTCGTCGAAGGCCGTCGTGGCGAGGTCGGCGGGAACGTCCCGCGCGCGAAGGGAGACCACGGGCAGGTCGAGGTGAACGGTCGCCCCCGACTGGCGAAGCAACCGGACGGTCTTCAGGACCTCGTCGACCTTGTAACGGCCCTTATCGGGCTCGCAGGCCGACCAGGAGACGGTGACGGTCAGGAGCGAAGCGCCTGTGCCGCGGACCTGCTGAGCCGCGCGCACGCGTTCGGCTTCGCTCGCGGATCTGGAGAGCTCGACCGACAGCCCGAGAAGCGTCCTGGCCGTCGCCTTTGGCCTCAGCGGCTGATTGGCGCCCGGCCGGCTCACGAGAAGTCCCGCCAGGACGAGAGAGTTGAGGGTCGAGAGTTGAGAGTTGAGAGTCAAAAATTAAGCGTTAACCGTGAAGCGCAGAGAGTCAGGCGGAGAATTGTGGAGTCTCTCGGTCTCCAAACCCTGAACTCTCAACTTCCTACGAGGACGATGGGTCCGGTCGGAGCCTCGACGCCGCCACGCGGTTCGACGGTTACCGCGAACTTCTCGGGGGTGCCGATCCTGGAAAGATCCTTCGATTCGAAGAGGACGCGGCCGGCTTTGTCGGCGTCGAAGACCCCCGCGGGGACGGGTTTGCCACCGGAAAAGGCCCAGAGCTCATATTGCTTTCCGGCCGGCAAGACGTCCAGGTTTCCCGCGACGACCACGCCGCGCCCCGCTCTCGTGCTCCAGAAGACCCTTCCTCGCGCCCCTGGTTGAGGAGCCTTGCCCTGGAGGAACAGCATCAGAACATCGTCGCTTTCCAGAACGCGCGCCTGCAGGTCTCTTCGCGCGAGACTTCTCTGCGCTGACGCCAGCTTGTCGGAGAGGGTGGCCTTCTCCTCTTGCAAAGCCGCAGTCTGCTTGCGGAGATCTTCCCCCTCGCCCGCCCGGGCGCCGAACGCGGCGACCTGGCTCCTCAGATCTTCTCTTTCGCGCCGAAGCCTCGCGTCATCGGTCAGGAGTAAAAGAAAAAGAAGCCCGGCTGCCGCGGCGAAGATCCACGGCGCGACGGAGCGGCGCGATCCGGCCGCCGCCGAGCCCTTCGAAACGGGCGCGCCGTCCCTGGGAGCGACGGACCGCGGCGAGATGTCCGGCGCGGAAGCGAGCGAGCCGAGAATCCTGGCCCGCACAGCGGCCGGTGGGGCGACGGGTTGCACCGTGGCGCTCAGCGCCGCCGCCGACGCGTTGAAATCGTCCATCAGGCCTTTGCAGGTCGCGCAGCCCGCCAGGTGAAGCGCGAACTCCTCCTCAGCGGATTCCAGAGGAATTCCGAGCGCATGGAGTGCGGCGAGCTCTTCGAAACGTTCGCTATGCATCGGTCGGCCTTCTCTGGGTGTACGGATGGATGCGGTCGCGGAGTTTCATCAGGCCGAGGCGGACGCGAGTCTTGACGGTCCCGAGCGGGGTTCCGGTCCGCTCCGAGATCTCCTGTTGGGTCAGCCCGTCGAAATACGCCAGCTCGAGTGCGCGGCGTTGATCTTCGGGCAGCTCGGCAATCGCCGCCCGGCAGAGCGATTCCCACTGACGCGACGCCGAATCCGCTTCGACGTCTTCCCCGCTCGGGGTATCGGGAACGGTCTCGACGGTCCGAAGGCCGGCGCGCGCCGCGGGACGCCGCGTCCGAACCCGGTCGATGGCCCGGCTCCGTGTGCCTACGAGAAGCCATGCGAGACCGGAACCGCGTGACGGGTCGAAGGTCGAGGCGGAGCGCCAAACCCACAGAAAGACTTCCTGGAGAACCTCCTCCGCTTCGCCCGTGTCTCCGAGGACCCGCTGACACAGGCCCATGAGGCGGGCGGAATGACGGTCGTAGAGAGCGGCGAGCGCATCTGCATCCCGCCCCTCGATGCGGGCGATCAGGACGCGGTCCGCATCGGCAGGGCGTGAATTCATCTGCAGGAGGTGGCCGACGCCTAAATATCACGGCGCTCACGGAAATCCAATCCGAGAGGACCGCCCGTAGAGGCTCCAGGGAGTGGGTTCCGGCGCATTCTTTGCGCCACCTACCCGAAAAAGGAGGAGGAACATGAAGTTGCCCCGAATCAGAAAGACTCTGCAGACCGCGTCCGTACTCGCCGTTCTGCTCGGCGGGTCGGGAGCCACGGCGCTGGCGTCCAGTCACCGGGAAGCGCCGGCAATCAGCGCCGATCCGATCGCGGACAACACCGACCTGTACGCCTTCCGCGACCCGAACTATCCGAAAAACATCGTGATCATCGCCAACTGGATCCCGATGGAGGAGCCTGCCGGCGGCCCCAATTTCTGGAATTTCGGCCAGAACGTCCGCTACTTCATCCACATCGATAACGACGGGGATGGTGTCGAGGACGTCACATACCGGTTCCAGTTCACTCGCAACGTCCGCCGCGGCGACACGTACACGTACAACGACGGCCCGATCGAAGGACAGAACGCCAAGGCGTGGGGGAACGATCCGAACCTGATCGTCTACAACACATACAGCGTCGACAAGATCATCGGGACCTCCACCGGACCGAACGTCCCCGCTTCGGCGATCACCCGCATCGGAGAGGGGCTTCTCGAGCTCCCCAACAACGTCGGCCCGAAGTCTTTTCCGGATGGCTACGACCAGGCGTCGGGAGCCGGTGGCGGCGTCTACACGATGGACAACAACGTCCAGGTGTTCGCGGGCCCGCGCCGAGATCCCTTCTTCGCCGACCTCGGCATGATCTTCGACCTCGTCAACTATCGGCCGGGAACGCTCCCCGGGGATCACGGCGGCGGGATCAACTCGCTCACCGGATTCAACACGCACACCATCGCGATTTCGGTGCCCATCGAGCAGCTCACGAAGAGCGGCACGGCGCCGACGCTCATCTACGATCCCAACGCCATCATCGGCGTCTGGTCTTCGACGTGGCGCCCGGCAACGCGCGTGCTCCAGGCCAATGGCTCCGCGGCCCAGGAGACCGGCAACTTCGTCCAGGTCTCGCGCCTCGGGAACCCGCTCATCAATGAAGTGGTCGTCCCTCGCGCGTTCAAGGATCAGTTCAACGCGACGCAGCCGAAGGACGACGCGCAGTATGCGGGCCCCGTTCTCGACCCCGAGGTCCCGAAGCTTCTGAAGGCTCTTTTCAACATCAATTCTCCCGCTGCGCCGCGCAATGACCTCTTAAACCTCGTCCTCGGTTTCCCGGGTCTGACCCGACGCCCCAACGAAGTGGTCGCCGACGAGCTGCGCTTGAACGTGGCGGTCTACCCGACCCCGAAAGCCATCGCGAGCCGGCTCGGCCTTCTCGCCAACGACATCGGCGGCTTTCCGAACGGGCGGCGGCTCGGCGACGACGTCGTCGATATCGAGCTTCGCGTCCTCGCGGGCGTTCTCGTCAACGGATTCAACGTCTCGCCGAACAACGCGCTCGGCGACGGCGTCGACGGTCCCGACTCCGCATACCTGACCGGGTTCCCCTACGTCGGGCGGCCGAATTCGGGCTACGACCGCAAGCACGACAGTACGGCGCAGGTGCCCAACTCGTTCGTCGAAGCCGATCCCGAGTAAGCCTCAACCTGCCTATGGCTCATCTGGCCGGCCCGGGAACCCGGGCCGGCTTTTTTTCGGCCGTGACCAGGCGTTGCGGGAGGCCGGCCCCTGGAAGGGTCGAGGACCCGCGCGATTTCAGGGCTCGTCGACGCCGCGCGGAGCAAGAGGCCGGCGGGGAGGGCCGAGGGTTACGAGAAGAAGAGCCCCCTCTTCGCTCGTGATGTCCCAGTCTCTCGTCCCGGGCTCTGAACGGCAGAAGTCTCCCGTCCGGACCACCTGGCCGGCGACGGAGAAGGAGCCTCGAACCACGAAGACTTCCTCGACGCCCTCGTGCTCGTGGTCGGGAAAGACGGAGCCCGGGCTGAGCTCGAGCAGCAGACACCTCGCGCCGGAGATCGGATCTGCCGAGACGTCCTTGATGCGAACACCCGGGGAACTGTGTTGCGCCCACGGAAGAACGCGGGTTCGGAGCAGCGATACGCCGGGGCGGACCTGGTTGATCGCGTCGGAAGACGGAGTTCCGCTCTCCTCGTGCATTCCTCGCACGGAATCCATGAGGCGTTTCTTCACGCGAGCCGGCGGCTGGACCGGAGATGTCGAGAGTCCCAGCATCGCGATGGCCGCCGCCATTTCCAGCTGTTCGAATTGCATCGCGTCCGGCGAGAACCGCTCGGCGGCTTCGAGTGGACTCTCAGTCTCGTCCATGCGGTCGTTCCTCTCGAAAAACGGGACCCAGAGCTTCCCGGAACTGGCTCATCCCCAGGCGGATGCGCAGTCGGATCGTCTCAGGAGAAAGGGTCAGGCGTTGCGCGATCTCTTCGGACGCGAGGCCGTCGAAATAGGCCATCTCGAGGACGCGGCGAAGGTCCAACGGAAGGCCTTCGAGCGCAGCACGGGCCCCGACGGACTCTGGCGGTTCCCAGGGCTCCCGATCCGGGATTTCGGGCGGCGAAAGCGATCCCGGAGCAGCGGTCATCGGGATCACGTTCCCAGCGGAGCGACGGCGCTCGAGGGCACGAGTCCGGGTCAGGGTCGTAATCCACATGAGCGGAGAGGTTTGATCAGGATCGAACCGCGCCGGCTGGTGCCAGATCTCCGAAAAGACGTCGACGACCGTATCTTCCGCAGCCGAAGTGTTTCCGAGGATTCGAAGCGAAAGGCCAAAAACGACAGGGGAGACAATCTCGTAGAGCCGCGTGAACGAGCCTTCATCGTGTTGAGCTATCAGGAGCATCAGCCGCGAGAGTTCGGGCCGCCGGTCTCTTCCCTGCGCCGTTATGGTTTCGCTGGCCAGCCGGACCTCCGTGGTCATTGCCTCGTGTGCGCCTCCGCCTTCCTGAGCAAACGGCGTGCCGCGAAGGTACGCCGGCAGACATCGCCCTTCGAACCCGCTCTCCAGTCGATTCGGACTTCTGAGCCGGCGGCCGTAGGGAAAAAGAGTAAGAGGCAAGCGGGTGCTGCGACGCCGTTCCGTACCGATCCCTCGCCCCGAGGGTGGCGGCGCGGGCCCTGGCGAGGATCCTTCGAATAGAATCTGGCAAACCCAACGGTACAGGGAGGTCTTCATGCGGGATCGCCGCGATCTCTTTCGCTCCGCCGGAAAGGCCGGGCTGGCGCTCGGGCTCGCCGCCGCCGGGCAACCTCTGTTCGCGATTCCCAGGAAGGGGGCGCCGCTCTCCGCCATCTACGACGACATCGGCCTGATGAATACGGCGCTCGCGCTGGAGCACGAGGCGATCTGGGCGTACGGACTCGCGGGTAAGAGCGGCCTTCTTTCAGCGAAGGCGAAGGAAGTGGGCCTCCTCTTCCAGGGCAGCCACGAGATCCATCGGGACCTCCTGACCGCGGCGATAAAGAACAAGGCGGGGCAGCCGGTCGATTCGAAGAAGGAGTACACCTTCGGCGTTCCGCTGGCCACCGAGAAGGATGTGCTGGAGCTCGCCTTCAAGCTCGAGATCGGGGCTGCGCGCGTCTACCTCTACGTGGTCGACCGTTTTCAGGACCGTGCGCTGTCCGCCTCCGCCGGAAGGATCCTCTCCGACGAGGTCCTGCACGCGACGGTGTTGAGGGGCGTCCTCGGCCGGGAGCCGGTCCCGACCTTCAAGCTGATAGAGACGTAGCTTCTTCCCCCGCTCCCCGCACGCCGGGGCGCGGGCTGTGGTGAGGGGCGGCAAGAAACAGCACGGTCAGAATCGAGAGAATCGGACGCTTCGCCGTTCCCGCCCGCGGGGAGACAGCCGTCAGCTCTTGACGGTGGCGTCGGCTCCGTCCGGAATCGTCACGGGCCCGTGCTTCAGGTCTTCCCGGATGATGAGATCCAGGAAGAGCTCCCGCACCCCTTCCTTGCCTCCGCGGCGGTGGGCGTCCCGAACCTCCGCGGGCCGCAGCACGATTCCGGTCATCGTCGTCAGGTACTGGCAGAAAACGTACGACCGAGACCGAAAGGAAATGACGAGGAGCGCGAGAAGGAGGGCCGCTGCCCCGAGTAGGGACCAGCCCGCCGGTGAGGACAGACCGAGGATTTCTTTCATGAGCGGGTGTGGAAGGAAGATTAACAGATCGCGGCCCGATTTCAGGCCCCGCGAGCCGTAATTCCGTGAAAAGACGCCGGTTGCGCGTTTCTCCCGTCCCGGGAAACCCCGCCCGCAGGCCGCAGGCGTCAACGCGCGGTCGGGGCCTTGTCTGTGATGGCGAGCGACTTTAAGACCTCGCGGGCGACGTCCTCGGGCCGCTTCTTGTCGCGGTCGAGCCTCGCGTTCCACGCCCGCATCCGAGGGGCGTCCAGGCGACCCGCCAGCGACTGGAGCACGGAGACGACTTCCGGCCGTGAGCTCCACACGGGACCGCGGACGACGAACGCCGCTTCGTAGGGCGGGAAGTAGCGCTTGTCGTCTTCGAGAACCACTCCGTGGATCGCCGCGATCAGGCCGTCGGTCGAATTGCCGGCGACGACGTCGACCCTCCCCGCTTCGAGGGCGGGATACAGCAGTCCGAGGTCCATCTCCGCCGGGCGATTCTTGAACGTGAGGCCGTACGCCTCCGCGAGCCCGCGATAGCCGTCGGCGCGCTCCACGAATTCGTACCCGAAGCCGGGCCGCAGATCCGGGTGCGCCTTCAGGTCGGAGATCCGCGCAAGCTTGAGCCGGCGCGCGTCCTCTTCCCGGACGACCAGCGCGAACGTGTTCTCGAAGCCGAGGGGCGGCGCCCAGACCGCGCCCCATCGGCGCCGGTATTCGTCGGTCACTTTCTTTCGGACGACCACGGGATCGCGTTCCGGTTTTTCCCGGAGGATCGCCGTATGCGCCGTCCCCGTGTACTCCGGGTAGAGGTCGAGCTCGCCCGCAAGGAGCGCGCTGTGGCAGACGAACGTCCCGCCGAGGTTCAACTTGCGATCGACCGCGACGCCTCGAGCCTCGAGGGCCTGCGCGACCACTTCCCCGAGAAGCACCTGTTCGGAAAAATTCTTCGAGCCGATGCGAACCTTGCGCGGCCCGCGCGCGCACGCGGACGAGATCACGAAGGCGACAGCGGCCGCCAGGATCAGCCCTCGCCTCATCGCCGGGCCTCCCGGCGGACTCCCGACCAGCGCTTCTCGGCCGCCCCGAGCAGGACGTCGGCCGCGACCGCGAGGCAAGCCGCGGGAACCGCTCCCGCGAGAATGAGGCGGTTGTCGACGGTCGCGATGCCCCGGTATATCAGCACGCCC
Source organism: Acidobacteriota bacterium (assembly GCA_040004075.1). GTDB lineage: Bacteria > Acidobacteriota > Thermoanaerobaculia > UBA5066 > Gp7-AA6 > JALYUA01. The sequence goes on from JBDUBP010000061.1 coordinate 8,914, forward strand.
AGCCCTCCCGCTCCCACGGCCGCCGCGATGGTCGCGATGCCGATGGCGACGACGGTTGCGATTCGTATGCCGCCGAGCACGACCGGAAGAGACAGGGGGATCTCCACCCACCAGAGCCGCTGCCGCGCGGTCATCCCGAGCCCGTCGGCCGCTTCCGCGACCGCGGGATCCACGGACTGGATTCCGGCATGCGTGTTGCGCAGGATCGGGAGCAGCGCGTACACGACGAGCGCGACGATCGCGGTGCGCGGCCCGATCCCGCCGACGAGCGGCAGGGGGATCAGGAAACCGAACAGCGCGAGGCTCGGGACCGTCTGGACGACCCCCGCGAGCCCGAGGATCGGCCGCGCGAGCCTGGGGGTTCGCGTGAGGAGGACACCGAGAGGCACACCGATCGCGGCCGCCGCCGCGATCGACAGAAGGACCAGGACGACGTGCTCCCCGGTCAGCGACAGGATCTCGGAGCGGCGCTCCCAGAAGTAGCGTCCGAGCTCGCTCATTCCGAAGCGAACTCCCGCACGAAATCGTCCGCCGGGTTCTCCGCGATCTCGCGGGGCGTGCCCACCTGAAGGACCCGCCCATCGCGGAGGACCGCCACGCGGTCGGCCAGCCGGAAAGCCTCGGAGATGTCGTGCGTGACGAGAAGGACGGCCTTTCCGAGCTGACGCTTCCAGGCCAGGAACTCCTTCTGGAGCGCGCGCCGCGCGATCGGATCGAGCGCGCCGAACGGCTCATCCATCAGCACGAGTCCGGGGTCGGCCGCGAGGGCGCGAGCGACCCCGACGCGCTGCCGCTGTCCCCCGGAGAGCTCGCGCGGCCGCCGCGAGGCAAATTCCTCCGACGACAGATTGACCATCGAAAGGACTTCCCGGGCGCGCTCACGCCGCCGCTCGACGCTCCAGCCGAGGAGCCGGGGAACCGTCGCCACGTTCTCCTCCACGGTCCAGTGCGGAAGAAGCCCGCCCTCCTGGATGACGTAGCCAATCCGGCGCCGCAGCAACACCGGGTCTTCGCCGGCGACGTCGCGGCCGAACACGAGGATCTGCCCGGCGTCCGCGGAGAGCAGCCGATTGACGAGCTTCAGCGCGGTCGTCTTGCCGCAGCCGGAGGGTCCGAGAAGCGCGACCGTCTCCCCGTCCGCCACCGTCAGCGAGAAGCCGTCCAGGGCAGGGCGCCCCGGCGCGAACGCCTTCCGCACGTCCCGGAATTCGACCGCAGCCGCCGCGTTTTGAGAAGATGTCGCGATGTCCTCATCTTACGATGTGATCGTCATCGGCGGCGGCCCGGCCGGTTCGACGATTTCGGCCCTGCTCGCGCGCTCCGGCCGCAGTGTCGTGGTGCTCGAAAGGGAAAAGTTTCCCCGTTTCCACGTCGGCGAGTCCCTGCTTCCCTATGGCCTTCCGATCCTCGAAAGAATCGGCGTTCTGGACAAGGTCCGGAAGGCCGGCTTCCAGGAGAAGTACGGGGCGTATTTCTGGAACGAGGCGAACGGCGGAATCCGGCCGGTCGTCTTCGCGGACGCCGCGGACGATCAACATCCGATGGCCTACCAGGTCAAGCGGGCGGACTTCGATGCTCTTCTGCTCGGCCATGCGCGCGAGATGGGCGCGGAAATCCGGGAGCAGACCGACGTGCGGGAGGTCCTCTTCGAGAACGGGCGGGCGGTGGGTGTCCGCGCGGCGTCGCCGGGCGGACCGCCCGTCGAGCTCCGCGGGCGCGTCGTGGTGGACGCCACCGGGCAGGACGCTTTTCTCTCGCGCAGGCTCGGAACGCGCCGGTTCGACAAGAAGCTGAAGCGCGCCGCCCTCTTCGCCCACTTCGAGAACGTGCCGCGACCGGAGGGCCGTGAGGCGGGCGACATCCTGTTGCCGGTCGAGAACGGCGTCTGGTACTGGATCATCCCGTTCTCCGACGGAACCTCCAGCGTCGGCGAGGTCTTCGACCCCGTGGAGGCCCGCAGCGGCCCGGAAGGCGAGACGCTCGATCAGCGTTTCGAGCGGATCTTGCAGCGGTCGGGCCGGATGCGGGAGCTTCTCGGGGGGGGCCGGCGGACTTCGCCGGTGCGCGGGATCTCCGACTACTCCGCCACGTCGGCGAGATTTCACGGAGACGGGTGGGCGATGATCGGCGATGCGGCCGCGTTCCTCGATCCGGTTTTCTCGACCGGGGTCTTCCTGGCGATGGCGACGGGCGAACGCGCCGCGCGCGACATCGAGCGCGCCCTCGTCCGGCACGGGCGGGTGGATGCCTCGGATCTCGCCTCGTACGAGCGCTACGCGCGCACGCTGTTCAGGCGATTCCGGCGCTTCGTCTACGCCTTCTACGACCCCGTGTTTTTCGAGGCGTTCTGCTCGGAAGCGCCGTTCGACAAAATCCGCGCCGCCGTCACGACGACGCTCGCGGGCGGCGTCGAACGGGTTCCGCTCTCCTCGAAGCTCTGGACCGCGGCGATGTTCTTCGGGGTCGGCTTCGATCGGTTCCGACGGCGAATCGGCCTCGGCCCGAAGCCGGAAGCCGCCGTCTCCGCGTAGGGGCCTGACTCTGCTCCCTCTCCCCGGGCTCGGCGAGAGGGCCGGGGTGAGGGGATGAGGGGCGGTCCGGAGAAGCCAGGCGGGTGATCCCGGCCGGAGAGGAGGTCGGCGTCCGCCGCCTAACCTTTCAGAAGCTCCTTCTTCAGGTCCTCCTGGATCGGGTTGCCGCCGAGCCAGACGCCGAAGAGGGCGTCGGCGAAATCCTTTCCCTCGATCACCCCCTTCTCCGCGCCTTTGACGGTGACGACGGTTCCCTTTCCGGGCACGTACGTCAGCACGATGTCGTCGCCCTTCTCGACATTGGGGACGATCTTGCCCAGGCGGTCGAGCTTCGGTTTCAGCGCGGGCATCTGAGACCTGGAGTTCTTCTCGAAGCCTTCCTCGATCGCCTCCATGACCTGCGATCCCTTCAGACTGCGCAGGACGGCCAGGCGCATCGACTTGACCTCGTCCGCCGCGAGGATGGCGGCGGCGTCTTTCGACGGCGTCTCGAGGTAGAGCCCGGCGACGTAGACCTTGAACACCACCTTGGTGCGCAGGCCCATGCCGTTCAACTTCAGAGTCTTCCCCTCGATCGTGACGGTGTCCGGCATGGTGACGCCCGCGACGGGAGCCGCGGCAGCCGCCACCGAGGCCGCGGCCAGGAGGACGAGCGCAAACATCGAGCTTCTGTATTTCATGGGAAGAATTCTAAGCCGGAAACACCAGCGCCGACGAGTTTGCCTCGCCCCTCACCCCAACCCTCTCCCTGTATAGACCGGGGACATGGTGGACGGGTGTTCGGAGACATGGTGGACGGTTTTTTAAGACCGAATTTCAGAGGGCGTGAGATCGATTTTTGCGATGTTCTGGTGGGAGAAGAAGACATCGAAGACGCCGTCTACGGGTGGGGGACGAAGAGCGACGTGTTGTCCGTAGAAGGCGTT
>JBDUBP010000240.1:0-37651 GCA_040004075.1 Acidobacteriota bacterium
GATTCCCGATTCCCGATTCCCGATTCCCGATTCCCGATTCCCGATTCCCGGCCCCCGTCTCTTCCTCAGCGCGGAGAGGCAATCCTCCAGTTCGGGTCCGCCACGCCGGGGATTCCGACGGCGGCGGTGACGGAGGTGCCGGTCAGGAGCCAGATCGTGTCCGCTCCGGTGGCGGCGTTTCGCCACAGGATGTCCGGGGAGCCGTCTCCGTCGAAGTCTCCCGCGCCGCCGATCCCCCAGTTGAGATCAAACACCGGAGGCAGAGCCGTCTGGCCGATCACGGCCGTGCCGTTCAGGAGCCAGATCGTGTTCTGCCCGGAGGCCGCGTTGCGCCACAGGAGATCGGGTGAGCCGTCGCCGTTGAAGTCGGCGGCCGCGGCGAGCTGCCAGCTCGTGTCGGGAACGGCCGGGAGCGGGGCCAGGGAGCCGACCGAGGTTCCGTTCATCCGCCAGACCACGTTCTGACCGCTGACCGCGTGCCTCCAGAGGATGTCGGGCCGCCCGTCGCCGTCGAAGTCCGCGGCGCCGGCGATGCGCCAGTCGAGGTCGAACACCGGCGGCAACGCGATCTGCGAGGCGACGGCGGTCCCGTTCATCTTCCAGATCACGTTCTCGCCGGTGGCCGAGTTCCTCCAGAGGATGTCGGGCCGCCCGTCGCCGTCGAAGTCGGCTGAGGCTCCGATCCGCCAGTTCAGATCGAAGACGGGTGGCAGGGCCGCGGTCCCCTGGGCGATCATCCGGTTCATCAGCCACAGCGTGTTTTGACCGGTCGCGCCGTTGCGCCATAGGATGTCGAGCCGCCCGTCGGTATTGAAGTCGGAGGCCAGCCCGCCGAACTCGTACGCGCCGGCGTCCCACGCGGCGCCGACGGGCCGGCGCCGGCCGTCCAGGTCCGACGGGGGCGCCGACGAAGACGCGCCGAGGTCGATCGCGAGGCTCGTGCCGGAGAGGTGGTAGTCGTTCGCGGCCGCGTTCACGAACAGGGCCGCCGGGTCGGACACGAGAGAGGTCAGATCCTGGCCGGTTGCCGTCCGCCACTGCGCGAGATTGAGAACGGTGTTGCCATCGTCCGCCGTCAACCGCTGCATGACGACGTTGTGGTGGCTCACGAAACCGGCGAGGCTGTCCGCCACGATGCTGATGCTCCCGCGCGTCGGGTGAAAGTTGTAGAGGATGTTGTTGAACACGGCATTTCCCGTGCTGCCGTCCTTGATGTTGATCGCCCACCGCGCGTCCGACGCCATCACGATGGTGTTGTTCACGACGGCGTTGTTCTTCGCGCCATCGGCGGCGTCGATTCGATAAAGCGAGATGCCGCTGGCATGGTTCCCGTAAAGCAGGTTGTTGCGGAAGACGGAGCTCTGCACGCCGTCGCAGTTGATTCCGGAACCGCCGCCGACCCCGTTGTCATAGATGACGTTGCGTTCGACGAGCGCTCCCGTGATGACGCCGATGCCGCCCTGGCTCACGTCGCCGTTGAAGTGCAGCCCGTTCGCGTGGTTTCCCCAGACGACGTTGCGGCGCACGACCGGGTTGACACAGGAGTTCGAAACGTAGATGCCGTGCTGGGTCCCCGACCGGCTCGTCACGTTGTTCTCGATGAGGATGTTGTCCGAAAACCCGGTGAGGATTCCCCAGACCCCGTTCTGGTCGCACCAGTTGTTCCGAATGACGACGCCGGTGTTCACGACGGAGCGGATGCCGGCTCGAGGGACTCCGTCGATCTGGAACCCTTCGATGACGACGTAACTCGCGCCTTCCAGGTTGATTCCGTCCGCCGTCTTCGCATTGCGCGCGTTGATCCTTGCGCCCGGTTCTCCGTGAAACGTGATCGGGCTCATGAGGGTCCCGTTCTGCGGAAAGTCCCACCCCAGGACGAAGCCGGCGTAGGTTCCCGCGCGTACGTTCACCGTGTCGCCGGCCGAGACCTGATCCGCGGCGTGCTGCAGCGTCGCCCACGGCGCGGCTCCCGTCCCCGCGCCCGCGTCGCTGCCCGCCGGCGGCGGCGCGACATAGTACGTACTCGCCCGGAGCGAGGCGCCACAACCGAGAAGCGCGGCCGCGAAGGCGAGTCTCGCAAGGGCTCGCGCGACGCGCCGGTCGGCGCTCGCAGGGCGGCGAAGGGGCACTTCTGCCCGCGTCCGGGTGGAGAGAAGAGAGCGCCGCTCGAGAGCGGCGCTCTGCACTCCCCACCGGCTGGTGGAGCACAGCATGGGGTGCCGTCGATTATAAAGCCGCCCCCTGCCCGCGGGCCGCCCGGACGGCGAAAAACGCAGGAAACCGCCCTGTTTTCAGGCCTGCCGCTGAAGGAACACGGCGGCGGAGCCCGAGGAGCGGCCCGCACAACCGGAACTGAAAACTGAGAACTGAGAACTGAGAACTGAGATCTGAGCTGGAACTCCTCGGTCATCCCGGCGCGGCCGACACGGCCGTGGAGATCTCCGAGGCCGCCCGTTCGAGCAGAGCCCGGTCGGCGTCTCCGAACGCGTCCAGGCGATCGCTCTCGACGTCGATGAGAGCGCGGGTCCGGCCCGTCACCGCGTCTAAGACCGGGACCACGATCTCCGAACGCGTGCTGGCGAACGCCTCGAGATACCGCGGATCCTTCGAAACGTCGCCGACGATGACCGTCTGCCGGAGGCGCGCCGCGTCTCCGCAGAGCCCGCGGGAGAGGGGGAACCGCGGATGCGAAGGAGGCTCTTCGCCGCCCCAGGCCAGAAGAGAAATTTCCTTTTCGCCGACGCGGTAGAGACCGACCCACCGATAGCCGCCGGCGTCGCGAAGGGCGTTCGCGACGCGCGTGAATTTCCGGGACAGCTCGCCGCTTCCATCCAGAGCGCGCCGCACCTGCTCGAGGACCTCGACTTCGTCTCTCATCGGGCGGCATTCTAGAGCGAGAGGGGAGAACGCGTGTACGGGGCGCCGGGCCCGGGGGCACGAGCCTTGCAGCCCGAGCAGGCGGCCGGGGTCCGGCGCCCGGCTGGTTTCGGAGAGCTCAGGAACAGTTCCTGAGCCGTCCCGAGCCGATCCGGGCCGGAGAGGAGGCTCGCGATGCGATCTCTGTCCCGGCGTCAGTTCCTGCACTGATCCGCCGCATCGCTCGCCGCCGTCGGCGCCGGAAGTCGGCTCGCTCTCGCGGGATCGAAGCCGAAGAAGGACGGGCTTCCGAAGCCGGAAAAGAGCGGCATCGAGCACGTGGTCGTCGCGATGATGGAGAACCGATCGTTCGACCACTTCCTCGGATGGCTTCCGGGCGCGGACGGAATGCAGGCCGGGCTTTCCTATCCGGACCGCGCCGGGGTGCTGCAGGCGACCTACCCGCCGGCGCCCGATTACCAGGGCTGCGGCCATCCCAACCCCGACCACTCCTACGAAGGAGCCCGCGTCGAGTACGACAACGGCGCGTGTGACGGATGGCTACGAGCCGGCAGCAACGACCGGTATGTCATCGGTTATTACATTTAAAACGATCTTCCGTTCCTGGGCCAGGCGGCGCTCGACTGGACCGTGTGCAGCCGCTACTTCGCGTCGCTTCTCGGTCCCACGTATCCCAACCGGATCTATCAGCACTCGGCCGTCACCGATCGCCTCGACGATTCGCTGAACCTCTGCACGCTGCCGACGATCTGGGATCGCCTCGCCGCGAAGGGACTCGATGGCCGGTATTACTTCAGTGACATCCCGTTCAATTCGCTCTGGGGTCCCAAATACGCGCCGATCACGCGACCCTATGCGGGTTTTCTCCAGGACTGCGCGGCGGGGACACTGCCCGACGTCGCCTTCGTCGACCCGCCCTTCAACGGGGAGGACTCCGGCACGTCGTCGGACGACCATCCGCACGGAGACATCCGTGCCGGAGAGCGCTGGCTCTACGAGACCTACCGCGCCGTCACCACGGGACCCGAATGGAAGAACACGGTTCTCGTCATCAACTTCGACGAGTGGGGCGGATTCTTCGAGCACGTCCCCCCGACCGAGGCGCCCGACGTCAGCGCGGCTCTCCGCATGCGCGGTTTCCGTGTGCCCTGTCTCGTGGTCTCGCCCTTCTCGAGCCGCGGCGCCATCGCGACCGGAACATACGACCATACGTCCGTGCTGAAGATGATCGAATGGCGGTGGGACGTGAAGCCGCTCTCCGTCCGGGACGCCGCGGCCAACAATCTCGCCGAGGTGCTCGACTTCTCGCAGTCGAGCCTGCTCGCTCCGGATTATTCGGTGCCGGCGGTCGTTCCGGCGGTGTGCCCGTAAGCGAGGCGGGAGCCGGGCACGGGAAACGGTAAACGGGAAACGAGGGGGATAGGACGGGGACGCCGCTATGCCTCCGCGTCCATCCCCTAGACTAGGCGGCACGGAGGACGCTCATGCGCATTCTCGACGCCCGGATTCACGGTGTGCTCGACCTCGCCACGGTGGCCGCGTTCCTGCTCGGCCCCCTCCTCTTCGGCCTCGGAGGGAACCCTGCGGCGATCTCCTTCGCGCTCGCGGTCGTCCACCTCCTGATGACGCTGCTGACCCGTTTTCCGATGGGGTACTGGAAGCGAATCCCGTTCGTGGTGCACGGGATCGTCGAGCTCGTCGTCGGGATCTTCCTGCTGATCCTCCCTTCGATCGCCGGCTACGCGCAGGGCTCTCCGGCTCGCCGCTTCTACATGATCATGGGCGCCTTCATCCTGGTGGTCTGGGCGCTGACCGCGTACGGGGCAACAGAGCGGGAGGTTTGACGCGACGCTTTCCGAGAGTAGGGGAAATCACCGCTCAGTCGTCATTCCTCCCTTTGAGCCTATTTCGGCGCGTGGGGGCGCGCGCGCCCAAATACGACCCGGCGTCCTTTCCGCGCTGCGCGCGGGGCGCCGCCAGGGAGCCTGGTACGCGACTGTCTTTCGTCAGAGGTGTTGGAGCATGGCGCGCGCGGCTGACAGGTACACCGGCCGCGGCGCGATCGCGTGCTCGCGAAGGCAGGTCTCCACGAACTTGAAGGCGTGCTCGTCTCCGGTGTGGATCGCCCTGTCGACGAGATCGTCCCCCGGCCCTTCCCCCTCCCGTTGGAGCCGAGGCACCGGGAGCGAGAAGGCCGCGTGGATACCCGCCGCGCCCTGCCAGGCGTAGCGCGCGAGCGAGCGGGCGGTCGCCGGATTCACGTGCGGCAGCAGGAGCCGCACCGCGCTCGGCCCCGTGACCGTGTGCACCCACGCGATGGCCGACGCTTTCGTCGCGTGCGCGAGGCACGCGTCCGCGAAAGCCTCCGTGACGCGGGTCAGGAAGACGGACGGGTCGGACGAGGTATCGACGAGATCGGCGACGAGGGAAAAAGAGGGCAGATCGTGGAGCGACTGGAGCTCTTCGTCGATCAGGCCTCTCCCGCGGTGCGATGCCGGGAGAGCCTCGAGCGTGCTCAACACCTCCGAGGGGCTGCGAAGAGTTTCAGCGTGCTTGTGTGTGGGTTTCTCCGGGAGCCTCCTGTATCGAGCCGCCCAGTAGGCCAGTCCCTCTCCGAGCTCTCTCCGCCTGGCCGGCGACTCGCTCCGCCTCATGTTGCGGGCGGCGTACGCGGCGCGCAGTACACCGTGAAAGGCGGCGGCCGAGATCCCGGGCGCCAGCCGCTCGCACCAGATCGAAACGACCTCGGTCCACGGCCGTTCCTGAAGCTCTTTCCGGAAGAACGCCGCCCAGTCTCCGACCCGGTCGTACCGGCCGAGCGCCTCGCTCCAGTCCCCGGCGCCGATCGAACGGCCGGCCGTAGGAGCCGAGTCGAGCCCGCGCCGATAGCGCTCGATCCATGGAATCACCGACTCGGGGCGGCCGAGGACGACGAGCGCCTCCGCCGCCATCGGACCATGGTTGGAAAGTCCTCCGCCGTACTCGGGCCCGGTGCCTTCCAGAAGGTCGAGCGCCGATTCCCGGGCGGCTTTCTCCCCGTCGGATTCGTAGGGAAGGATATCCGTCGGACGATCGGGAGCGGGCGCGCTCCCCGGGACCCGTGCGGGCGGATCGAGCCCGACGGCGGAAGCCGCGGAGCCGGCCGCCTTTCCAAGGATGCCGAAGAGGCCGCGCCGGGAGTAGGTCACCTTGGAATCTTAGATGGTAGGGAGGCGAAGGGCGAGCGGCGAAGGGCGAAGGGCGAGCGTAACGCTCAGCGCCCCGCCCGGAGCGCCCGAGGACCCCGAGCCCCGTAATCCAGATGGGGCGTCGCTCGTCTCTCGAGAGTGACCGTCCTCGTCGGCCGGCGACGCTCTGGAGGCTGGATGCTCGGATTTCGGAAAATTGGCGCGATTTCCACGTTGCTGCTCGGGATGGCAGGCTGCGCCGGGACGGCGTCCTCCCCTCGCCCTGCCGCGCCCGGGGGAAAGCCGCAGGCGGACACGCCAGCACAGACCGTCGCGCCCGAGGCGCTCGCCGGTTACTGGCTCTTCGAGATGAAGGCCGGCGGCCGGTCGATCGAGGCGAGTCTCCACTTCCGGTCCGAGCGCGGCGTGCTCGCGGGGACTTTCACGGGCCCGGACGGGAACGAAAGGGAGCTCTCCGACCTCGCGTTGAAAGAAAACGGCGTGTCCTGGAACTTCGAAGGGCCTCTCGGAAGGCAGCACGCGGACGGGAAGATCGATGGCGGCTCGATGAGAGGGACCATGAAACGGGCGGCGCGGGCGCGCCGCGCGCAGGGGAGCTCGGGAAGCGACGACGAGCCGGATCCTCAGGAGCCGCCGCGGGGAAGCGGGGGAGGCGCGGGAGGATCTCGAGGCGGCGGAGGGCGCGGCGGCGGCGGACGGGGAGGACGGCGGGGGTCGAGTTCGGGCGCGGGGGAAGTGACGTGGAGCGCATACAAGTCCGCGCTGCCGCCGTCCGAGACGCCTGCGCCGGTGCGGACGCCGGTTTAAACGGGGGGCAGCGCGCTCCGGGCTCCGTCGTACTCGAGCGCCTGGACACCGAGCCTTGCCAGCTCGCCCTCAATGTCGCCCGCGAGGAATCGCCGGGCGTCCTCCAGGCCTCGCAACACGGCGTCCATGTGGGCGAGAGTGAGGCCGCGCACGAAGAGGTGAGCGTCGTCCCCGGAACACCGCTCCGCGATCGGAAGCATCTCCTTCGGCAGCCAGGCCAGTTCGCCGCTGAACGGCATCTTCCGGACCGCCTCGTGCATTTCCTCGACGTTGTCCATGAAGTGCATGTGGTCGGCCCGGCGCAGGATCACCATCCTCCGGGTCGCCGGAGTCCTGTCGAAGATCTCGTGCATTCCCGGGAGCGGAAGAGAAGCATCGTTCTCGGCCACCAGATAGAGCGTGGGAACGTCGCGTCCCCATGCGAAGGCCAGAGTCGCGGGAATGATCCCGGGCTTCCGCTTCGAAGCGCCGGCCGGCGCGAGGGCGACGACGGCGCGGACGCGGGGTTCGACCTCCACCGCCGCGAGCGCGGTCCAGCCGCCGAAGCTGTGCCCCACGATTCCGATGCGGGTCGCATCCAGCCGAATCTCGGAGTCGAAGGGCGTGCCGGTTAGGAGACGATCCAGGAGAAACCGCACGTCCGGGACCCGATTCGCGATCAGAGCGTTCAACCGCGCCGCCTTCTCTTCGTCGGTCTCGAGTTCCCGGCGCGCGAGCTCCGGCGCCACCACCTCCGAATGGTCCATGGCGGCGACGACGTAGCCGTGACTGCTCAGGTGGGTGCAGAGGAAAGTCGCCATGCGCCGGGGACCGCCGCCGTGATGGGAGAAGACGAGGAGCGGATGGTTTCCTGGATTCCCCGCCGCGTCGCGAACTGCGCTCTGGCGCCGCGGGCTCCCGAATGGAACGGCGAACGAATCCCGGGTCGCGTCGTCCAGATCCTCGCCCGCGTGCCCCGGCGCCGCCGGATACCAGATCTCCACCGGGAACAGGCGGTTACGCTCTGCATCGCGGGCTTCGATGGTTCGAACGCCGACCGCGTGGGGGCCCCGGGAGAAGGGATCGTAGGCGGAACTTTCTGCCGTCATGAGAAGAGAATCCTCTCAGACCGGCGCGCGTTTGTCCGCGGAGGATCCCCGAAGCGGGGAAACCTCGTAGACGGCAAGGCTAAATTGCTTGACACCGAGTTCACTCGTCATTAATAGTTGATTGAACGTTCAACCAATGCCAGAAACCGATACCCGCGACCGCCTGATCGAGACCGCCGCCCGGCTCTTCCACGAGCAGGGGTACGCCGCGACCGGAGTCAGCACCATCCTCCGCGAGGCCGACGTTCACAGCGGAAGCCTCTACTACTTCTTCGCGAGCAAGGAGGAGCTTCTCGGCGCCGTCCTCGACCGCTACGTCGATCGTCTGAAGCCGGACATGCTCTCGCGGGCCGAGGCGGCGGCGTCGGATCCCATCGAGCGGGTTTTCGCGCTGCTCAGCGTGTACCGGATGGGCCTCGAGATGACGGCGTGCACGATGGGATGCCCCATCGGAAACCTGGCGCTGGAGCTCGGAGACGCGTATCCCGATCTGCGTCGGAAGGTCGAGAAGAACTTCGAGAACTGGTCCGCCGCGGTCGCCGCGTGGCTCAAGCAGGGCGCCGCGCGGTTTCCGAAGCACACCGATCTCGACGCTCTGGCCGGCTTCGTCCTCGTCGTGATGGAGGGCGGGATCATGCAGGCGCGCGCCCGGAAGAGCCTCGCTCCCTTCGACGCGGCCGTGCGCCAGCTGCGGGACTACTTCGAACGACTGGAAAAATCCGGCGAACGTGTCGCCCGGAAAATCGAACCTCGAACGAAAAGGAGAAAGTGACCATGCATCGTTCGCGTTACCTCCGCCTTCTTCCCCTGTCCGCCGTGCTCTTCGCCGCGCTTCCCCTCATCGCCGCGCCCGCGACGACGTTCACACAGGGCGCCGTGAAAGTCACCGAGACCCGGACGCCCGCCAAGCGGCTCGACTTCGAGGTCGTCGTCCCGGCCACGATCGAGCAGGTGTGGACCGCGTTCACGACTTCCGAAGGGCTCACGACGTGGCTCGCTCCGAGCGCGAAGGTGCGCATGGAGCTCGGCGGCGAGTGGCAGGTCTCCTTCGGTTCCGGCGCCCCCGCGGGAGGAAACATCCTGAGCTGGCTCCCGATGGAAATGCTCTCCGTCAACGCGATGGCGCCGGAGTGGTTTCCGGCCGTCCGCCGTCACCGGACGATCGCCGTCTTTCGATTCGAGCCCGTCGGCGAGAAGCAGACGCGCGTCCGACTGGCCCAGATCGGCTGGAAGGACGGCGAGGAGTGGGACAAGGCTTTCGACTACCTGGGGAAGGGAAACGCCGAGCTCCTGAACATGCTCCACCACCGCTTCACCGCCGGCCCGACGGATTGGAAGTCGATGGCGAATCCCGAGAAGAAACAGCCGACGTCGAGCGAAACGCCCGGCAGGAGGTAGGCGGAAGGCGGACCGGGAAACGGGAAACGGGTGAGGGGCAAGCCCGAAGGCAAAGGGCTGACAGCTGGCAGAGTTTAGCTGAGGCTGAACGCCGCCTCTCTTCCGTACCCCGGCCCGGGTCTTGCTTGGGCGTCGCTTCATGAAAACAGTGATGATCTTCGTTCTGCTCGGTGGCCTGCTCGGCGCGATCGCGGCGTCCCTGATCGTTCCGCCGACGCTCAGCTGGTACAACGAATCGGGGTTTCTGTCGCAGGGCCAGAACGGGCAGGTCCAGGCGCTCGTCAACATCCCGCAGGTGATCCATTACACGACCACCCGGCTGATCAAGGGCCAGTTGATCGGGACGATCGCCGGCGCGGTTCTGGGCCTCGTCGTCGGGATCCTGGCCGCCCGCGGAGGATCGCGCCGGGCCGTCCCCGCCGCCTCGCCGTCCGTCCCCCGCCCTCCCGCCTGAGGGGTCAGCGCCGGGCGATCACGGCGATCGAAACGTCGTCCTCGGGCGGCTCGTCCCCGCGAAAGACTCTCACCTCCCGAGCGAGGGCTTCCACGAGATCGCCGGGATACAGGCCGGCGCCGGTGCGCGCGATGGCTTCGACCCGCCGTTCCTCGAACTCGACTCCGGCAGCGTTGCGCGTCTCCGAGACTCCGTCCGAATAAAGCAGCAGCCGCTCGAGCGGCTCGAGCCTTCCCGTTTCGACGTCCCAGGTGAGCGGGGTCCGGATGCCGAGAGGGTAGGCGCCTTTTCCGAGCCGCCCGAGGACGTCTCCGGCGGCCGACAGCTTCAGGACCGGAGGATGACCCGCCACGGAGCCGCGGAAGGAGCCGTCCGGAGCGAGCAGGAGGTAGACGCAGGAAAAGAAGGCGCGGGGACCGCCCGTCCGCGAGAGGATCCGGTTCAGAGCCGCGAAGACCGCTTCGGGCGCGGGGTCGATGTCGAGCTGCGTGCGGAAGGCGGCGTGCGCCACCGCCATCACGAGCCCTGCCGCCATCCCGTGGCCGGACGCGTCGCCGAACAGCACGGCCAGCCGCCCGTCGGAAAGGGGGACGAAGTCGTAGATGTCTCCGCCGACGGTGTTCGCGATCTCGTTGTGCGCCCCGAGCTCCCATCCGCCCGCGTCGGGAAGCACGCGCGGAATCAGGCTCGCCTGGAGATCCCGCGCGAGCTCGAGCTCGTCACGGAAGTTGATCTTGTCCACAAGCTCCAGGGCGAGCAGGAGAACGACCACGACCAGCGCAAGGAAGAGCCAGCCGTTGTCGAAGTAGACGTGGTACTCGGTCGTGCGCACGACCTTGCCCACCTTCTCCGTCGACCGCGAAAACGAAGGGCCCTGCATGGCAAAGAGCAGGCAGAGCAGGGCCGTCGCGAAGAGGACACGCCGCGCCGGCGCGAGCCGCCGGGACAGGCCGAACAGGACGGCGTTGGTCGTCCGGAGGAAGCGCCTGATCCGACCGCCCTTCCGCGCGAGCTCTTCGGCGTGGTCAGCCGTCAGCCGGGCGCGGGCGTGGCGCCACTCGCGGCCATACAGGCCCGAAATGTCCTTGCGCCCGACCGCCCGGAACGTGCTCCGGGCGAGATCGAGCCAGTCGCGTCCCGACGGCATCGGGCAAGAATAGCTGTCGGCCTCTTCTTTCGTTTCCCGTTTCCCAATCCCCCGCCTTTCGCCTTCCGCCTACAGCCTCCCGTCTCCCGCCTCCCGTCCTCTATGGCCCGGTTCTCGCTTCACGGTCCGGCATGCTCGGACCCGATCGGTTCCTGGGAAAGGGGAGGGTTCGCACCGCCCGCATGGTGGCGATGGCGGCGGACGCTCTGCAGCTCGGCATCTTTCCCCTCTTCGCGCCGGGCGCCGCCTCTCCCGTCAACGACGCCCTCGACGTGGCCGTCGCCGGAGCGATGACATGGCTGGTCGGCTGGCACTGGGCGTTTCTTCCGTCCTTCGTGGCGGAGCTGGTGCCGGGTCTCGACCTGGTGCCCACGTGGACCGCGGCCGTGTTTTTCGCCACCCGGGGCGAGGTCGGCCGGGCACCGAGGGCCGGCGCCATCGACGCGGAAGTGATTTCCTCCGAGCCCGCCTCGCCGCCGCCTCCCCACCGCTGAGGCGTCGTTCCCATGGCCTTCCCCGGAGGACGCCGCCGGCGTCCGGTCTCAGGCGGCGGCGAGCGCCCGGTCGACGGCGGCCTTCGCGAGCAACCGCGTCGAATCGAGCGTCGGGAGGACCGATTCTTCGGGCCGCACGATCAGCGGGATCTCCGTGCAGCCGAGGACGGCCGCGTCGCACCCTTCCTCGCGCAGGTTTCGAATCTCCTCGTTGAACATCTCACGGGTCGCGTCGGTGAAGACCGCGTTGACGAGCTCTTCGAAGATCGCCCGGTTGATCGTCTCCCGCGCGGAGGCGGAAGGCACCCGCATCTCGATGCCGCGCCCGGCGAGCACGTCCCGGTAGACGGGTCCTTCCATCAGATAGCGCGTGCCGAGCACTCCGAGCCTTCGAAATTTTCGGCGTTCGGCCGAGGACGCGACGACCTCCGCGATGTGCAGCCACGGAATCGGCGAGCGAGGCAGCATGGCGGGAAACGCCTCGTGGACCGTGTTGTCGGGACAGATCGCGAAAGCGGCGCCGGCGCGGGCTACCTCGTTGGCGCCCTCCAGAAGGAGGTCCGAAACGCCGCCCCAGTTCCCGGCCCGAATGTGCTCCATGTGCCTCGCCATCGGAATGGCCGAGAGCGTGATCCTCGGGTGGTCGTGCTCTCCCATGCGCGGGATGGCTTCGAGGCAGACCGTCCGATAGCAGAGCGCGGCGCCCTCGGCGCTGCACGCGACGATCCCGATGTGGGCCGCGTCCATTCGGTGAATTGTATTGTCGTGAGCCCTGGCGTTGAGCGTTTCAGCGTTGAGCGTTCGGAGCGCAGGGCAGGTACCCGGATCGAAGCCGTCCCGATCGTGGAATGGCGGCCCCCCGTTCAAAGAACAGACGCTGGCGCCCTGCTGATATTTTTTGGGGCGACGAAGGGAGGTCATCCATGACCCCGGAGACCGGACGACGCGGCACGATCGTCTTCGAGTTTCGCAATGGCGAAGGCTCCGGGGATGTGCTCATGATGCCGAAGGGCTCGAAGGAGCCGCTTCGCCCCAACCGGTGCGAGGCGGTCGCGGACACCCCGGAACATGCCGGCGGTCCTGACGGTCCGCTTCGCGGAGCCTCGGGCGGCGCGTCGATCGGCGACCTCGCGCCTTGCGTCGATCCGGATTGCGAGTGGGAGGCTCGAACGACCTTCAATAGCCGCCGCTCCGGCGACGCCATCGAGGGCTCCTTTCGCTCGACGACGATGCAGCCTTCGGAGCGATGCGTGAGCGGAAAGTGGAAAGTCTCTCGAAGCACGCGCAAGCCGGAGAAAATCAACTGTCACGACTCGAACCGAAAACGGACGACCGACGACTGACAGCCGATGACCGATAACTACCGGCGCTTTTCCTCGAGGCCCTTCAGCCGCTTCTCGAGCTCTTCGATCCGGTCGCGGAGCCTGCGGAGGTCGTCGCGTCGCGGGAGGCTGAAGGCCTGCGTGTCGAAGTCGAAGTGAAACGGCCGGGAGCGCATCTCCCGCCGGATTTCACGACCGAGGTCGCGTCCCATGCGGCCCACGTCGCGGCCGAAATCGCGCCCGAAATCGCCGAGCTCGCCCGTGAGAAGGTCCGCCTCGCGACGAGTGCGCTCTTCGACCTTGACCTGGACGGTCCGGGCGGCCCGGTTGCGGACGAGCTCCACCTTGAGGGATTCCCCCTCCTGTTTGCGCCCGACCATGCGCGCGACCTCCCAGGCGGATGACACCTTTTCTCCGTCGACGGCGGTGACGACATCGCCGACTTCGAGGCCCGCCCGGCTCGCCGGGCTGTCCTTGTCGACCTCGCCGATCAGCGCGCCGGAGTCTTTCGGGGCCCCGAAGTGGGCGCGCAGCCCGGGGGTGATCTCGACCAGCCGGACGCCGATCGCGCCGCGTCCCTCCGCATGCCGGAGCCGGGCCCTCGGGCGCGCCGCCTCCACTTCGACCGTGTCTTCGTCGTCTCGAATCCCGAGACGCGAGGGAACATCGGCGCCCCCGCGGGCCACGAGGGGGAGAGGAAGGGCCAGCGCCAGGCCCGCCGCCGCGATCATCGAGCTCATTTTCATCCGAACCTCCGGTTGTTGTGGGACCCGTTCCTTGGGGCTCTCTCAGACGGGAGACGGAAAGCCGCACCAAAGGTTTCGGCGACTCGAAATCCGCTCGGGGAGGCCTCGAAGGAGGAAAAGCGATGCCGGGACAAATCGGAACCGCGTTTGCCCTGCTTCGGGTCGTGGCGGGGAGGCTGTTCGCTTCGCACGAGGCGCAGAAGTTGTTCGGAATGAAAGCCGTTGAGTTGGCCGCCGGGATCGTCGAGCTCTTCGGCGGGGCGGCCATTGTGCTCGGACTGTTCGCCCGGCCCGCGCATTAGGATTCCCTCCTTCGAGGAGAAGTCGATGACGCCGACGGATGAACGCGAGCTTTCGGGGCGGATCGCGCCGCTCGACATGGGCGCGGAGGAGTTTCGGGCGGCGGGCCACGCTCTCGTCGACCGGATCGCCGGCCTGATCGGCTCCATTCGGGAAAGAAAGGTGACGTCGGGAAAACCGGCGGGCGAGCTGCGCGCGCTTCTCGCCGGCGGCGGTCTACCCGGCCGGGGCGCGCCGGCGGAGGAGATTCTGGACGAGGCCTCGCGGCTCCTCTTCGAGCATTCCCTCTTCAACGGCCATCCCAGATTCTTCGGATACATCACCGCCCCCGCCGCCCCGATCGGAGCGCTCGCGGACCTGCTCGCGGCGGCGGTCAACGCGAACTGCGGCGCATGGGAGCTCTCGCCGATGGCCAACGCGATCGAAGAGCAGACGATCGGGTGGATCGCAGAGCTCGTCGGGTATCCCCGCGATTGCGACGGCCTTCTCGTGAGCGGCGGGAACGTCGCCAATTTCATCTGCTTCCTGGCGGCGCGTCGGGCGCGCGCCGGCGCGTCGGTGCGGACCGGAGGGCTTTCCGCGGCCGAAGCCCCGCTTCTCGTCTACGCCTCGACCGAGACCCACACCTGGATCCACAAGGCGGCCGACCTCTTCGGCCACGGCACGGACGCGATCCGCTGGATCCCCGTCGATTCCAGTCAGAGGATGGAGATCCACGCTCTGCGGGAGTCGATCGCCGCAGACCGAGCGGCGGGCGCCCGGCCCTTTCTCGTCGTCGGAGCCGCCGGCACGGTGAGCACCGGCGCGATCGATCCTCTGCGGGAGATTGCCGCGATCGCGCGGGAGGAAGGGCTCTGGTTCCATGCCGACGGGGCCTACGGGGCGCCCGCGGCCGCCCTTCCGGACGCCTCGGAAGACCTGCGCGCGATCTCTCGCGCCGATTCGATCGCCGTCGACCCGCACAAATGGCTGTACGCGCCGCTCGAGGCCGGGTGCGTTCTCGTGCGCGACGCCGCTGCGCTGCCGGACGCCTTCGCGTACAACCCCACGTACTACGCGTTCGATCAGGGGAGCGAGAACCCCCCGCCCAACTACTACGCCCTCGGATTTCAGAACTCGCGGAGCTTCCGAGCGCTGAAAGTCTGGATGGGCTTGCGACAGGCCGGCCGCGAGGGGTACGTGCGGATGATCGGCGACGACTGCCGCTTGGCGCGGCTCCTGGCCGAGGCCGTCGAGGGAGAGCCGGATCTGGAGCTCTTGAGCCGCTCGCTATCGATCGTCACCTTTCGCTATGCCCCGCCGCGCATGAGAACGGGCCGCCCCGAAGAAGAGGAGATCCTCGAGCGGTGGAACGAGGCTCTTCTCGCCCGATGCAAGACCGGAGGCGAGCTCTTCGTCAGCAACGCCCGGGTGGCGGGCCGGTTCGCGCTCCGCGCCTGCATCGTGAACTTCCGTACGACTCTCGAAGACGTCCGCGCGGTTCCCGGGATCGTGGTCCGGCTGGGCCGGGAAATCGCGGCCTCCGCTCTGGGCTAGTCTTTTTCGAAGCGGTTTCCCGCGCGGGTCACGGCGGGGGCCAGGGCCTTCGTAAAGACGTGCTGGGTCTTGGACTGCTCGAAGCCGAGCCGCTGGTAGAAGCGGTGGGCCCGTTCCCTTTCGACCCGGCAGCGAACGCGCATCGACCTCAGGCCGCGCGACCGGGCCCACGCTTCCGCCGACGCGACGAGAGACGCGCCCACGCGGCGGCCGCGCGCCCGCTCCTCGACGACGAGGGCGACGATCTCGGCCTCCGGGGCGTGAAGGAGCGCCGTCGAGGCGGACACGTGCAGGAAACCCGACGGCGACTCTCCCGGCGCAGCGGCTACGAGCAGCGCATGAAGCGGAGAGTGCGCCAGGGCCTCGAAACGATCGGAGATCTCGGGAGCCGACGCGGGGTATCCCAGCTGTGCGGCCAGCTCCCGCACGGCCGGGAGGTCGTCCGCGGCCATCGGACGCACGGGCGCAGCGCCGGCGGCGGTCACCGGCGAGGTCCCGCCCGCGGCCGTCACTGGCTCGGTTCCGGGACGAGGATGTCGGTCGAGGTCGCGACCTGGAACTTCCGATAGTCGGAGTACTCGCTGAGGGCGTCCAGGCGGAGGCCCTTGAAGAGGAGGAGCCGGGCGCTCCCGGAGAACCGGGCCAGCGCGGGAAGCCAGATCTCGCCGTTGACCTTGCGGCGCAGCAGGGACGCGCGGCTCCCCTTGTGAAGGCGGGCGAGCACCCCGAGGCCGAAAGACAGGTTGTCGATCAGCTCCGCGTCCACGCGCACGAGCTGGCGGTCCTCCTCGTCGATCCAGGCGCGCCCCGCCAGGGACTTCAGGACGCGGCCCGCCCGCCCGCTCACCTCGACATCCGGACGCGGCTTGAAGGTCACCACGATCGCGGGCCTTCCGTCCAGCATCTCCCGGCCGGCGACGGCGATGTCGTAGATCCGGAAGACCTGCCGGACTCCGGACTCCTCCCGCTGACGCGACTGCGCGAGCCGCGCCGTCCTCTTCTTCTCCAGCTCTTCGACGGATCCGTCGTCGGCCACCTTCTTCTCGTGCTTCCGGTCCTCCGCGGCGAGCTCGCGCGCGTCGAGGGCGCGGCCGTCCTTCTCGACCAGCCGCCGGTAGGTATGCCCGGGCTCGAGCGAGGGATAGACCTCGTACGTCTCCGTCTTGACCTTGCGGACGCCGCCGCGCGCGTCGAGCTCCCGCTCGGTGTGCCGCTCCGTGAAGGTGTACTGATCGAGCAGGACCTCGTCGCTGTGAAGCCGGGCGCGCACGTCCTGCAGGAACGGGCCGAGCTCCGGCAGCGGTTTCTCGTCAGCGATCGAGGACGGACCGGAGGCCGGGGAAGGCGCCGACGGCGTCTGAGCGGGCGCGGGCGCGCTGCCGCCGAGGAGGATCGCCGAAGAAAGCAGAAAGGGAAGACTCTTTGCCGGCACTGGAACCGAAAACCCGAGCGCTCGCGCGGGAATTTCCGCCGCCGAGGCGCAGCCTCTCCTGTTGACATTCGACAAGAGCGAGCGTAGCGTCCTTGCGACGTCGATCAGAAGGGGGCTCTCATGAAGCGTCGTGAATTTCTGACCGGATCGGCCCTGACGGCCGCCGTTTTTGCTGGTTCCCGCGTCGCGCGCGCCCTCTCCGGGCAGGCCCCGGTCTCCTCGGGCGGAAGGCTCCAGCCCCCGCCGCGCGGACCGATCGCGGTGGCGGTCGCAATTTCGGCTGGCGTCACCGTGATCGATTTCTCCGGGCCCTGGGAAGTCTTCCAGGACGCCGTGACGATGGAACGCGGCGTGGATCGCGGTGAGCAGCCTTTCCGGCTCTACACCGTTTCGGAGTCCCTCACGCCCATCCGTGGCTCGGCCGGATTGCAGCTCATTCCCGACCACACGTTCTCGTCGGCGCCTCCGGCGCACGTCGTGGTCGTCCCCGCACAGTCGGGCAGCGCCTCGCTGCACGAGTGGCTCCGGAAAACGAGCCGGACGACGGACGTGACTATGTCCGTCTGCACGGGCGCCTTCCACCTGGCGAAGGCGGGGCTGCTCTCGGGCCTCGAGGCGACGACGCACCACGATTTCACCGACCGGCTGGCCAGCCAGTTTCCCGACATCCACGTGAAGACGGGTGTGCGCTACGTCGAGGGCCCGAAGATCTCGACCGCCGGCGGACTCACTTCCGGCATCGACCTGGCCCTGCGCGTCGTCGAGCGCTACTTCGGCCGCCCGGCAGCCGAGCGCACGGCGAAGTACATGGAGTATCAGAGCAGGGGGTGGATTGCCTGAACTTCCCCTGCAGTATCTTTCTCTCGCACAGATGCCGGTCCATCGCCGCGATTTCTTCAAGCTCGGAGCGGGAGCGCTCATGTCGGCCGCCGCTCCGGCGGGAGCCGCGACCCGGCCCGCGAAGCGTCCGGCCGTTGCGGCCGGCGGGATCAAGACCGGCGGAATCCGCCTGATCCAGGTCGACGGCAAGTACAACGTCTGGACGAAGAAGGTCGGGGAAGGGCGGATCAAGGTCCTGACCCTCCACGGCGGTCCGGGCGCTACGCACGAGTACCTGGAGTGCTTCGAGGACTTCCTTCCTCAGCAGGGGATCGAGTTCTACTACTACGACCAGCTCGGATCGGCGTACTCGGACCAGCCGGACGACAAGAGCCTGTGGACAGTCGACCGGTTTCGGGAGGAAGTCGAGCAGGTCCGCTCCGCTCTCGGCCTCGAAAACTTCTATCTCTTCGGCCACTCCTGGGGAGGGATGCTCGGGATCGAGTACGCGCTCAAGTACCAGAGGAACCTGAAGGCGCTCGTCATCTCGGACATGACCGCGAGCGTGGCCTCCTACGTCGAGTACATCAACGAGCTGCGGAAAAAGCTGCCGCCCGACGTCATCGCCGTGCTCGAGAAGTACGAGGCGAAAGGCGAGTTCGAGGCGCCTGAATATCAGGACGTGATGCTGAAGCGGATCTACGCGCAGCACCTCTGCCGTTTGGACCCGTGGCCGGATCCGGTCGTCCGCACGTTCAAGCACCTCGCGACGCCGGTCTACAACACGATGCAGGGTCCGAACGAGTTCGTGGTCAACGGGACGTTCAAGGACTGGGACCGATGGAACGACCTCCCGAAGATCCGCGTTCCGACGCTTCTCCTGGTCGGACGGCACGACACGATGAGCGTCGCGGACATCCAGAGGATGGGCCGCGCCATCCCGCGGTCGCGCGTCGCGGTCTGTGAGAACGGCAGCCACATGGGGATGTACGACGATCAGGCGGCGTACTTCCGCCACCTGCTCGGCTTCTTCCGCGACGTCGCCTCTGGAAAGATGGCGTAGGAAGCCCGAGCCGCGTCAGGAGCCGGGACCGAGGCCCGCAACGAGGGCCCCTCGCGGCCGCGGCCGCGGATTGCCGACAGGTCCGGATGCGAGCGGATGAGGCGCGATTTTTCGTGTCCGCTTCTCGCGTGGGTGCGCCCCGCGTTTCCTTTTTCGTTTCCCGTTTCTCAATTTCCGGCCGGTCAACCCGCTCGCGCCCCCTCGGGGACCCGCCGCTCCGGCATCGCCAGGGCCGGCAGGATCCCGTCCGCGGCGCCGATGTCGAACAGCATCCCCTCGGAGATCTCCCCGGCCATTTTTCTCGGCGCGAGGTTCACGACGAAGAGCGCCTGCTTCCCGACGAGCCCGGCCAGGTCGGGACGCTCGAGCCTCATGCCCGAGAGGATCCGCCTCGTGTGGTCGCCGAAGTCGACCGTCAGTCGGACGAGCTTCTTCGACCCGGCGACTTCCTCCGCCGCGAGGATGCCGCCGACGCGGACGTCGATCCGCTCGAGCTCGTCGACCCCGACGGCCGGCTTGACCGGCGCCGGCGTCATCGGGCGCCGGGCAGGAGCCGGATGATCGAGAACCAGGCCCCCTGCGGGTCCGCCAGAACGGCGAACCGCCCGACTTCGGGGATATCCGCCGGGGGCTTGTGGACCTTCCCGCCGAGCGAGCGCGCTTTTTCGGAGGAAGCGTCGCAGTCGGCCACCGCGAAGTAAACGCCCCAGTTCGACGGCATCGGCCCTATCTCGGGCGAGATCGGCATCATCCCCCCGACGACTGTCTTTCCGAGATAGAGCTCCGTGTAGTCGCTCTTGACGGGATCCTGTTTCGTCGTCCAGCCGAAGACATTCCGGTAGAACGCCGCTGCGGCGGCCGGGTCCCGCGTCAGGTTCTCGTACCAGCACGGCGCGCCCGGGTCATCGACGAGCGTCGCTCCGATGTGCTGCTTCGGCTGCCAGGCGCAGAAATCGGCGCCGGCGGGATCCTGCAGCACCGTCATCCGCCCGAACTCCATGACGTCGAAGGGCTCGGCGTGGACCATCCCGCCGTGCTGTTTGACCTTCCGAGCCGTTTCGTCCGCGTTCTCGACGGACACGTAGCAGTTCCAGTGCGGAGGGATGCCGCGGCCCGCCTCTTCCGGTTGCATCTTGTACAGAGCGCCGATCTCCGATCCGCGCAGCCGCAGCATCGTGTAGACCATGTCGGGCCCCATCGGGTTGTCGGCGGCTTCCCATCCGAACAGTCCGGTGTAGAAACGTTTCGCGTCGTTTCCGTCGCTCGTCGAGAGCTCGGCCCAGCAGAAAGTTCCCGGTTCGTAGCGTTCCTTCTTCGGCATCGTGTCCTCCTCGGCTTGCGCGGGCGAAGCTCCCGCCGTTTCCCCCCGAAACCTATACTGAGACGGTGCGCGCCGTCATCGTCTGGATTCTCTTCGGGCTCGCGGCGTCCGCGGGCCCGCCGGGGTCCGTTGGCGCTCCCGCACGCCCTGCCCGGGAGGTTGCGGTCACTTTCGACGATCTCCCCGGAGTCTCGGTGACGAATGCGGGCTCGCCCGGGGACACCGCCGCGCTCGTCGCGATGACGTCGAAGCTCCTGCGGACGTTGGGCGACCGGCATGTTCCCGCGGTCGGGTTCGCCAACACGGGGAAGCTCGGGCCCGCCGGTTCGCCGGCGCCGGAGCGGCTGGCGGTCCTCCGGTCCTGGCGCGCGGCCGGGCTCGAGCTCGGCAATCACACGTTCAGCCATCCGGACCTGCACCGCGCCGGGCTGTCCGCGTTCGAGCGCGACGTCGAGATCGGCGAGCCCGACCTGCGCGCCCTCCTCGCGGAAACGGGCGGCCGGCTGCGGTGGTTCCGGCATCCGTTCCTGCACACGGGCTTGAGCCTCGACGACAAGCAGGCTCTGGAGGGCTTTCTGGCGGGTCGGGGGTACCGCATCGCTCCCGTCACCTTCGACAACTCCGAGTGGATCTTCGCGAGGGCCTACGCGAACGCGCTGGACTCTTCTTCGCGCGCGCTCGCCGGCCGGGTGGCGGCCGCGTACGTGCCGTACATGGAGGCGAAGTTCGAGTACTTCGAGCGGCAGTCGGCGGCGTTCTTCGGCCGCGAGATACGCCAGATCCTTCTCGTGCACGCGAATTCCTTGAACGCCGATCATTTCGACGAAATCCTGGCGATGCTCGCGCGCCGGGGATATTCGCTGGTGACCCTCGACCGGGCCCTCGAGGATTCCGCGTACGCGACTCCCGACAAATACATCGCCAACAACGGGATCACGTGGCTGCACCGTTGGGTCCTTTCGGCGGGCGGCCGCGTCCTGCCCGGAGAACCGAAGACCCTTCCCTTCGTGCTTGCCGCGGCCGGCGTCGCTTCGGAATAAATCCCGCCGCGCCCGGCGAAGCGGAGCACCGTGCCACACGCGCGCGCTCCCGCGAGGAAATCAAACCGCGGCGCGCGATCGGCAGGCGCGTGATTCTTTCTGTCCCACGTTGTGAGATTCCGTCGCAAGCGTCCTCGCGAACGGCGCCGGGAGAGCGACAAAACTTCCGACGCGTCGAACCTTCGACGGGGCGCGTCGTAACAAATGACGCGCGCGGGAACTGCCGGGCGCGCCGGGGACAACCGCTTTTCAGGAGGCACATTGTGATCCGCACGAAAGCTCTCGCTCTTTCCGCTTCGGTCCTCGTGGTGACGGCCGTGGGCTGCTCGCAGTACAACGCCGGCGCTCCGGTTCGCGTCACGCGCAGCTCGGCCGACGTTTCTTCCTGTCAAAAGGTGACGGACGTCGACGCCGGACGCCGCACCGCTGACAACGAGGTCGTCACCGAAGTCGCGAACCAGGCCCGCGACAAGGGAGCCGACACGGTCCTGCTCGCCGACGGCGCGAGGACCGGCGCCGCGTACCGCTGCGCCTCGCCGAACGTCGCATCGCGCTAGGGCAAGCTCCAGGATTTCTGCGCTCTCCGCTCCGAATCGGCTCGAGAACGGGTCGCGACAATAAAGAGTCGCGGCCCGTTTTTTGGGGGCCGGGGAGGTCGCATGGGCTCATTGAAGACGGGGGAGTGCGTCCGCGTGCCCGACGGGCGGCCCGGGCGGGTGCGGGCGCATCGCGCCGGGAAGTTCTCCGTGCGAGTGCGCCGCAAGGGAAAGTCGACGGACGAGCTGCTGACGTTCGCCGCGGCGGACCTCCGCAGGATAGAGCCGCCCACGGGTTGGATGAGCGCTGAGGGATACAACCGCCGGGTCGCCGCGCTGCGCCGGAGATCGAAAGAGCGTTAACCGGGAGCCGGGAGCCGAGTGACCAACGGGAGCGAGACGGCCGCGGTACTCCGCGGTCAACTGGATCGGGAGCCGGGAATCGGGAATCGGGAATCGAACGGAAGCGAGAGCTGTGAGATCAGCCTCTATCGCGGAACGTCATCTCCGGACTCTCAACTCTCAACTTCTCCTCTAACTCTCGACTTCACTTCGGCTCGATGGTGAGATTTCCGCTCCCCGCCTGAACGTCGATCTTCGCGGCTCCGTCGCCGCGGCGATACGCGATCATGTCGCCGCTGCGCACCGTGGCCGTCCCATCGGTGAAGCCGACGTGCATGTCGCCGGAGCTCAACGTGGCGTGCGCGTCGAACGACGCCTCTCGTGGCAGGCGGACTTCCACGTCTCCGCTCCCGGTCCTCGCATGCAGGCGGGCGAGACGCCGTCCCCGCGACTCGATCCGAATGTCTCCGGACCCGGTGTGCAGCGACACGTCGCCGATCTCAGCATCGGTGATCCTGAGTTCACCGGAGCTCGTATCGAGGGACAGGCTCGCCGCGTCGATGGAGCCGATCCGGACATCGCCGGAACTGCTGTGGAAGTCGGCGCGTTCGCCCGAAAAGCGCTCGAGCACGACGTCCCCGCTCGAGAAATCCGATGTCCAGCTTCCGCGGATGTCATCGGCGAGCACGTCGCCAGAGGATCCGCTCAGGCGGATGTCGCCCTGGAGATGATCGAGCCTCAGGTCCGCGGAAGCCACGTCGAAGGAAAGGCGGCCGGAGAGGCCGGTCGCGGAGACGGCGCCGACGCGGTTGCGAAACGCGGCCTCGAGGTCGCGAGCCGGGACTTCGACTTCGACGTCCGCATAGAGGAGCCTCCCCCGGGTGCTGCTCACCTGCATCGACCGGCCGTCGTAGGAGAATTTTCCCTGGAAGTGGTCGGTGAAGAGGCCGACCAGAAAAGAGTCGTTGGAGCCGTGCGAACCGCGGTACAGGATCGTTCTCTCCCCGTCGGGATATCGAACGCGGATCGTTTGTCCCGGCCCGTCTCCCTTCACCGACTCCAGGCGGACAGCGGCGGCCAGAGCCTCCGTTTCCGCGTGGACCGTGGCAACGACGACGGCGCGGTCTCCGGTGCCCGCCCGGATCGACATCCGCCCCGCGAGGTTCTCGACCGCGAACGCCCCGACAGGCGCCTCGAACCGGAGCACGCGGGTGGCCTCGGCGTGAAGCGGGCCGGCCGCGCCAGCGATAAGAACCGCGAAGAGAACGGGCAGAGGAGCAGTGCGCACGAAGACCTCCCTGGATCGGCCGCCGGAGAGCCGGCGGTGGTTGTCCTGTTCCCGGGTACGCGCTCGCCGGGGAAAAGTTCCGTCGGCGCTTCAGGGGCGGGCGATCAGGATCATCGCGCCGGCCAGGAAAGCCACCAGGACGGACACGACCGCCACGAGGCCGCGATCCGCCTTCGCCTCTCCCCGGTCGATCGACCGGTCGACGACGTGGTAGCGCCAGGCGGAGAGAAGCGCGAGGGCGCCGCCGAATCCCATCAGGAGATCCCCCACGAGAAAAGAGCTGACGGCCGGAGACAGACGGACGTGAGCCGCACCGGTTCGCGAGCCCAATTCGCGCAGGAACAACCCGAACCGATCGACGACGAACCCAAGGCTCATCATCGCGACGCTCGTCCGGATCCAGGCGAGGAACGTGCGTTCGTTCGCCAGGTACTCGGACCCGCGTTTGTCCGGCGCGACCGGAGCCGTCTTCGGCTGGAGCTCGCCCACCATGGCGGCTGGAAGGCTGCAAGTCCCGTTCCGACGCGCGCGCCGGAGGGGGCGACCTGTTACGATTTCTCCATGAGGTTTCCACGATCTTTGCCCGCGGCGCTTCTGCTCTCGGGGTCCCTGCTCGCTCTTCCCGCGCCGTCCCACCCCCGCGAAGCGGCCGGCCTTCCATTCATCGAAGACGACTATGGCCGGGCTCTCGCGGCGGCGAAGTCGAGGCACGTTCCGATCTTCGTGGAAGCCTGGGCGCCCTGGTGACACACGTGCCGCTCGATGAGGGCGTTCGTGTTCACGGACAAGACCCTCGAGCGGCGCGCCGGACAGTTCGTCTGGCTCTCGATCGACACGGAAAAGGCGGGCAACGCCGCCTTCACGCGGCAGTTCCCCGTCGAAGATCTCCCGACTTTTTTCGTGCTCGATTCCGCGACCGAGGCGCCCGCGCTGAAATGGCTCGGCGGCGCGACGGTCGCGCAAGTGCAGGAGCTGCTCGACGACGCGCTTCGGACGGTCGCCGCCGGCAACCGCGGGGTCGATGAGATCCTGGCGCGGGCGGACCGGGTCTTCGGCGAAGGGAAGAACGCCGAGGCGGCGCGCCTCTATCGCGAAGCGCTGGCCGCGGCGCCCCGGACCTGGCCGCGGTACGGCCGCGCGCTGGAATCCATGCTCTATACGCTCGACGCGACGAAAGACCCGGAGGGGTGCGCGAGGATGGCGCGCGACGGTTTCGTCCGGCTGAAGTCGACCCCGTCGGCGGCGAACGTGGCCGCGAGCGGTCTCGGTTGCGCTCTCTCGATGAAGCCCGACAATCCCGAGCGGCAGGAGCTGCTCGAAGCGCTGCGCGCGGACGCGCTGGCGGTCGTGCGTTCGAAGCGGTCGGATATCGCGGCGGACGACGTCTCCTCGGTGTTCCAGGCGCTCGAGCAGGACCGCGAGGACGCGAAGGACACCGCGGGACGCCGGACCCTCCTCGAAGAGCACGCATCGTTTCTGGAGCGGCGCGCGTCGAGCGCGAAAAAGCCAGAAGAGCGGGCGGTCTTCGACTCGCACCGTCTCGGCGCTTACCTCGACCTCGGGCAGCCCGAGCGCGCCGTCCCGATGCTCCGGCAGTCGGAAAAGGATTTTCCCGGCGACTACAACCCGCCCGCGCGCCTGGCCGTCGCCTACAACGCCATGAAGAAGCGGGACGAAGCGGCGGAGGCGTCCGACCGGGCTCTCGGGAAAGCGTACGGGCCCCGCCGGATCGGGATTCTGCAGGTCCGCGCGGACATCGAAGCGGGCCGCGGCGACGCCGCCGCGTCGCGCCGTTATCTCGAGGAGGCGCTTCGTACGGCGGAGGCGCTTCCCGAGGGCCAGCGGTCGGACCGGACGATCGCCTCGCTCAGAAAGAAGCTCGGGTCATGACACCCGGGTCGCTCACTTCGGAAACGGCGAGGCGTCGATCCCGGGTATGACGCGGAGCGCGTTCCTGTAGTAGAGCTTTTTCAGAACTTCGTCCGGCAGGTCGAGGCCGTACATCTTCCAGAACGCGTGCCTCTTTCGGTAGTAGTCGAAATATTCGTCGGACGTCTCCAGCACGCGGAAATACACCGGATACTCCTCGGGCGCCCACGTGTCCTTTCCCATCATCACGCGGTCCTGATAACGGACGAACCACTCTCGCGCGAAGCGGGGCTGCCGGCCGAGCTCCGCCAGCACGGCGCCGATCTCCGTCGTCACGTTCGGAAGCCGGTCGAGCAGCTTTCCGAGAGCCGCCAGGTCCCCGCCCATCCATCCGAGGTGCGCGTCGATGAACTGCGTCCGCGGGTGCCGCGCGAAGAGGCGATGCTGCTCGCCCATGACCTGATCCCACGTCGGGAACCGGTCGGGGGGCCGCGCGCGCTGCGGAAACTGTTTCAACTCCAGCCAGCGCTCGTTGTGTGCGTCTTGAGGCTCGAAGAACGACCGGGGCTCGCCGGTGTGGATCAGCACGGGGATCCTCAGGTCCGCGCACTTTTCGAACACGGCGTCCAGGCGCGGGTCGTCCACGGCGACTCTCCGGCCGGCGCGGTCCTTCACCGTGAGGCCGAAGTTCTTGAAGATCTTCAGTCCCTTTGCGCCACCTTTTCGCACGTCGCGCTCGAGCTGCGCCGCCGCGCGCTCCCCCCAGGCGGCGTCGTCGATGCCGGAGAATTCGAGGTTGGCGAACGTCACGAAGCGCCCGGGATGGCGCCCGCTCCAGTTCGCGACGCCCGCCGCGAGCGCGTCGGCCGAGCCGCCGCTCAGGTTCACCATCACCCGCATGTTCATGGCGTCCATGTCCCGGACGATGCGGTCGATGTCCTCCGGCCGGGCGGCTGTCTCCTGATGGTTGTGGACGTCGACGAACGGAAATCGCGACCTGGGGACCCTGTGCTCGGGGACGACGAGGGTCGATTTCGGGTCGTATTCCTCGATGGAGAGCGTGGGCCCGGGGGCGGCCGTCTGTCCCGCCGCGGCGCCCGAAACGAGGAGGACTGCCATGGCCAGTGAGCGAGAAAGGCCTGAGACGGCAGAAGGTCTGATCATCCGGCCAAAGTACACGACTTTCCAGCCGGCCCGGGGGCGGGCGCCGGCGGCTCGCTTTCCGGACGGGGGTTATATGATTTCGGCATGGCCAAGCGTCTGACGGTCATCCCGGCGAAGGCGTCTTCGAGCCCAGCGAAGTCGTCCAACGGAACTAAGTCCGATCCGGCCGCGCCCAAAACCAGGGAGCGCCGGCGGGCGCAGCGCCGGCTTTCGATCGGCCGCCGCTTGAACGAGCGCCGCACCGGCGACACGCCGTCCGAGCTCGCCGAAGACATGCGGCGCGTCAACGAAAGGCGCGGCCTCGCGCAGCGCCGGCGGCTCTTCGACCGGCGCTCCGGCATCCGGCTGCTGGACCTGACGAATATCGATTTGTCGGAGCTCGATAGTTGATAAGTGAGAGGTGAGTCGGGAGTTGACCTTCGGCGTTACGGACTGATCGTCACCCGTCGTTTCTCTTTCGATTCCCGTTTCCCGGCCCCGCCTCCCGTCTGCCGCCTTCCGCCTCCCGGGCCCTCTTCCTGTGCGCGCGGCCCCGGCGCAGGATCCCGTCGAGCGCGTCTCGCGCGCCGGGTCTTCCGGGGTTCTCGAGCCAGCGCGAGATCCCGGTGATCACGTGATTGAAGAACGTGAGCTCCTCGCGACGCGCGTCTTCGAGGGTCCGTGGAATGGTCGACCGTTCGAGATCTTCGCGCGCGGACCGCGCCGCCCGCAGGGCCGTACGGGCGTCGCGCGCCGACCGCGTGCGCTCGAACCGTTCGAGATGCGGGAGCAGTATCGCGTCGCAGCGCGCGATGTCCGAGATGGCCGGGGAAGCCGTCGAAAGCGGAAGAGGAGCGGGCGAGGGCGGCGCGAAAAAAGCGGCGGCCGCGGCGAGAAGGACCGGCGTCAACGCGCCGGAGCGGCCGAAACGCCCGCGGCCCAGTCTTCGAGCGTCTTGCGGTCCGGTCCGGAGAGCCGTCCCGCCATGCGCGCCGCATGCAGGGCGACGGCCGATGCGTTGTCGAAAGGCATGCGGCCATACATCTTGCCGCCGGGCTCGTGGCAGGGGGTGCAGCGCGCGGCGAGAATGGGGCGGACGCTCGCCTGGAAGAGCTCCACGGAGGCGGGAGGAATTCCGGCCGCGGGAGAGGCGGAAGCGTCGCGCGCCGGAGGGGATGCGGTTTCGCCGGGGAGGCTGGCCGCGGCTGCCGCGCGCGCGCCCTCCCGCCGCAGGAATCCGCTCGGGTGCGAGCCGCGCCCGCAGGAAGTATCGGCAGGATGCGTGAAGTGAACCAGATCGCGTCCGGAAGGCGGGTGCACGTACTCGCCCTTCACTTCGACGCGGTCTCCGGGCGCGAGATCGACCCACGTGCCGCCGCACGTCAGGTCATGTACGACGTGCACGGGCCGGCTCGTGTCGAACGCGATGCCGGACTGCCGGCGCGGCTCTGCCGGATGCACCGACAGAAGAAGGACGTCGAGCTCCTCGAAGGTGCGGCCGTTGCGATGCCGCGTCCGCCTGGGGGCGGTCTCGACTCGAGCCACCGCGGTGACCTCTTCGTGAGGGTTTTTGTGCTCCCGCCGCCGCCGGGCCGAGCCGACCGCGGGCACGGCGAGGAGTCCGGCCAGGAGAATGCCGATCCAGCGGCGGGGGCGCATGGGGCTATCAGTATAGCGAGCGCCGTCTCCGTCGAAAAATCTCCGCGCCGCTGATAGCGTCGGCAGGTGCCCGACGTGCTTGCGGCGATCGACCAGGGGACGACCGGGACGCGCTGCTTCCTTTTCGACCTCTCGGGCCGGGTGGTGTCCTCCGCGTATCGCGAGCACCGGCAGATCTTCCCGTTTCCGGGATGGGTCGAGCACGATCCGGTCGAGATACGCGACAACGTCGAGCATGTGGTCTCCGAGGCGCTCGTCGGGGCGCCCGCCTGCCGCGTGCTCGCGGTCGGAATCACCAACCAGCGGGAGACGGTCGTCGCCTGGGACGGGTCCACGGGGGAACCGGTTCACAACGCGATTGTCTGGCAGGACACCAGGACGGAAGCGGACTGCCGGGCGCTGATCGAAAGCGGCATCGAGGACCGCGTCCGCGCGCGCACCGGCCTTCCGATCCGCACGTACTTCTCGGCCACGAAGATGCGATGGATCCTGTCGGAGGTGCCGGCCGCGGCAGAGCTCGCCGCCGCCGGGCGCCTGTGTCTCGGGACGATCGACGCATGGGTCATCTGGAACCTCACGGGCGGCGCGGCGGGGGGCGCCCACGTGACGGACCCGACGAACGCGTCGCGCACCCTCCTTTGCTCGCTGGAGACACTCGCGTGGGATCCGGAGCTCATCGACCGGTTCGGGATCCCGGCCGGATCGCTGCCGCGGATCCGGCCCTCGATCCCGGCGGAGCCGTACGGATGGACGCTGGTGTCGGGGCCGTTTGGAGCGCGCGTCCCGGTCTGCGGCGATCTGGGAGACCAGCAGGCCGCGCTCTTCGGACAGGCCTGTTTCGCGCCGGGAGACGCCAAGAACACCTACGGAACCGGATCCTTCCTGCTGCAGCACGCGGGAGATGCCCCGGTCGCGAGCCAGTACGGGCTTCTGACGACGGCGGCGGGCGCTCCGTCGGGCTCGCGCGCCTATGCTCTCGAAGGCTCCGTCGCCGTCACCGGCTCGGCCGTGCAGTGGCTGCGTGACGGTCTCGGCATGATCGCGAACGCCGCTGAGACCGAGCCTCTGGCCAGGTCGGTGCCCGACACCGGAGGCGTCTATTTCGTGCCCGCGTTCTCGGGTCTCTTCGCGCCCCACTGGGACATGACCGCCCGGGGCGCGATCGTCGGCCTGACCCGCTTCGCGACGAGGGCGCACCTCGTTCGCGCCACCCTCGAAGCCATCGCCTTTCAGAGCCGCGAGGTGCTGGAGGCGATGCTCTCGGACACGGGGCGCGTGCCCGCCGAGCTGAAAGTGGACGGGGGAGCCACCTCCAACGACTTCCTCATGCAGCTCCAGGCCGACGTGCTCGGGCTTCCCGTCGTCCGGCCGAAGGTCTCAGACACGACCGCTCTCGGAGCTGCTCAGGCGGCGGGCCTGGCGATCGGCGCGTATGGCTCTCTCGCCGATCTCGCGCGGCTCTGGCGGCGAGATCGCGTCTTCGAGCCCGAATGGAGCTCCGACCGCCGGGAAGAGGCGTACCGCGGGTGGAAGCGGGCGGTCGAGCGCTCCCGCGGCTGGATGGAAACGTGAAACGGCGAACGGAAGACTGATGACGGATAACCAATAACTGAGAACTCACGCATGTTCGTCGGACACTTCGGAGCCGCCCTGGCGGCCAACGCGCGGCGCCTCGGGTCTCCCTCGGGACTCTCTTCCTGTCCTTCCAGTTTGCGGACCTCCTCTGGCCCATTCTGTTGATTGCGGGAGTCGAGCACGTGCGCGGGGCGCCGGGACTGATGCCGACCAACCCGTACGATTTCTACGACTACCCGATCAGCCACAGTCTCCTGACACTGTGTCTCTGGGGCGCCGGTTTCGCCGTCGCGCATTGGGCGCGGCGGCGCAACACTCGCGCGGCCCTCCTCCTTTTTGCCGGAGTCGTCAGCCACTGGTTTCTCGACGCGCTGATGCACCGGGCCGACGTGCCCATCTTTCCGAGCGGACCGTATGTGGGGCTCGGGCTCTGGGCGTCGGTGCCGCTGACGATCGCCATCGAGGGAGCGCGCTACGTGCGCGGGATCGCGGTGTATCTCGCGACGACCCGGGGCATCCGATCGGACCGGGTTCTGGTCGCTCTTGGCGCTCCTAGTCTTCCTGGGCGCCGGCTGGGCGTCGTCCGTCGGCACCCTGCGGCCGATGGACGTCGGGAAGCTCGCCTGGGGCGCGCTCGCCCTGGGGGTCATCGTCCCCTGGGGGTACTGGATCGACCGGCATCGCGTCGCGCTCCGGGATCCCTCGCGACAATCAGATCTCGGAGGGGAGGCGAATCGATCCCGGCCGTAAGGCACTGACCCGTAGGGGACAACGCGGTCCCGCGCGGCGCGGTTTCTCATTTGGTGCGCCGCCGGACAGCGCCTCCGGTTATCCTCTTCTGCACGATCCCCGGAGGATGCAGCTGATGCTGGAGCCCAAGGAGCTGAGTCTCGAAGATCTCGTCCGCCGGGGGCGGATCGCGCTGCGTTCGGGGCAGTACGAAGTCGCCAACGCGTGCCTTTCGGAGTACTGCGACCGGCAGATCCGGGACGAACAGCCGATCTCCGGGACCCTCCTTGCCGACTACGCGCTCGCGGTCGCGCACACGGGAGACCTGAAGGAGGCGTCCGAGATCTGTCTCTCCGCGCTCGCGCACGAGAGAAAGAACCCTGACGTCTACGCCGCGCTCGCCCGTGTCTACGGGATGTCGGGCTGGCGGAAGAAAGCGGTCGACGCCATCGAGCGCGGCCTGGCGCTCTCTCCGCGCCACCCCGGTCTCCTGGCCGTCCGGCAGGACCTCGGAGTGCGGCGGCCGCCGCCCATTCCTTTCCTGCCCCGCGACAACCGCTGGAACGTCTGGCTGGGCCGGGTCATGGGACGGGTCCGTCCGCGCCGCGGCTCGATGGCCTGAGAGTTCTCCGTTTCCAGTTCTCAGTATGGATTTCGGTTTCGTCCTTTCTCTCCCGGCATTTCGATGTGCGCGTCGAGCGCCTCGCGGCCGTTGACGAAGGCGAACGGATCCCGGAAGGAGGGCTTCGCGCTCCAGCTCTCGTCGAGCAGCTTCGCCCGGCGCTCCCGATCCCGCTCCGACCAGGCCGCGAGAGACGCGTCAGCCATCCGGTCGAGCTTCCCCGCCTCCTGATCCGCCGCGGTCGCCATCGAAAGCTTCGCCAGCAAAGCGCGCCATACCCCGGCGTGCTCGCGCCGCGCCCCCTCGGACGGAATTCCGGAGTGCCGGAGGGTGACGCGGGTCCCGCCCGGGACGGCCGCGAAGAGAACGGTCACGCGGGAGCGGGCGTCTTCCGGCACCCCGGGAGCCGTCCCGGAGAAGACGACGCGCTCGTTGGTGACCCACTCGAGGATTCGTCCCGTGGCCGGAGGGCCGCCCGGCCCTCCGACCCCGATGTCGCCTCCCGGCGCCGGCGCGATAGCGGAGCCCTCTCCCATCCAGCGCCGGAATCGCTCGGGGTCCGAGAAATAAGAGAAGACGGTTTCCGGCCGCGCCGCGATCTCCACTTCCGCTTCGACGACGGGTCTTCGTTCACCGCGGAGTCCTCCGGGAGCCGCGCGCGGCTCCAGTTTTCGGAGAGGAGCCGATCCGGGCCCCCCGCCTGTCCCTGTTCCTCTTTCCCCGCTCCTCCCACTCGGCCAGCCCCTTCAGCACCCCGAGCCGGTCTTGCCACATCGACTGAAGCACCGCGGCGAGCGGACCGAGCGCCTCGCCCCTCGCGCGGTAGATCTGATGGCGGCCCTCCCGCCGGTTCTCGACGAGGCCCGCCTCCTTCAGGACCCGGAGGTGCTGCGAGATCGCGCCGAACGTCACGTCCGCGTCGGCCGCTATGGCGCCAGCGGTGAGCTCGCCGTCGCGCAGCAGCCGCAGGATGCGCTGCCGGCGAGGCTCGGCGATGGCGCGCAGGACGGAAGAGGACATCGGGGGATAGTTTAGCACAGACTAAAATGACGACGGTAAGGCGGGACGGGAGGCGCTGGGCGTAAGGGCGCAATGGCGAAGCGCGAGTCAAGTGCCCAAAGAGAATTTCGAGAGTCAGGGACTTGCGGTGAGAAACGGGTCGATTCCCGATTCCCGATTCCTTCCCGCGCGCCTGGCGCCCGGCGCCCCAGCGCCCCGTCCGGCGCCCGGCCCGTCCCTACACGATCACGCGGACGCGTGCGCGCGTGGCTTCCCGTCCGGCGGAGTACTTGTCCCAGGCCCGCGCGAGGCGGTCGATTCCCTCTTTGATCTCGTCGGGCTCGGGCACGAACGCGAGGCGCAGGTGATCGGCGAACGAATTGGTGGGGGAGCAGACCGGGCCGGGAAGCACAGAGACGCCCTGCCGGGACGCGACCTGCGCGAACTCGGCTCCCTGTCCGCGCGGCAGCTTGACCCAGACGGTCAGCCCGCCGGCGGGCCTTTTCCAGGACCATTCGGGGAGCCGGCGCGTCAGCCCTTTCGCAAGCGCGTCGAGGCGCTCTTCGACCTGCCGCCGGCGCAGCTCTCCGACGGCGGCGGTCCTCTCGAGCAGCTCGACCGCCATCATCTGCCCGGGAAGGGAGCTGCCGAGATCCTCCATCGCCTTGCGCCGGCCGAGCCGGTGCAGGATCGCCTCGGGGGCCCTCACCCAGCCGATGCGCAGGCCGCCCCAGTACAGCTTCGAGAGGGAGGCGACCGTCAACACGGTTCCGCGGCGGGCAAACGCCGCGATGGGAGGCGGGGGCGTTGCGCCCAGAGAGAGGTCGGCGAGCGTGTGGTCTTCGAGGATCGCGACTCCGCTCTGCTCGGCGAGACGCGCGATCTCCCGTCGCTGCCGCTCGGGCAGAACCGCGCCGGTCGGATTGTGGAAAGTCGGCTGGAGATACAGAAGCCGGGCGCGCGGCCGCCGCAGCGCCGCCGCGATGCGCTCCACCGCTCCGGGCTCACCAGCCGGCGGCACCGGCGTCATGCGCAGCCGGGACGCCCCGAAGAG
This sequence comes from Acidobacteriota bacterium, assembly GCA_040004075.1. GTDB lineage: Bacteria > Acidobacteriota > Thermoanaerobaculia > UBA5066 > Gp7-AA6 > JALYUA01. The sequence continues at coordinate 32,849 of JBDUBP010000240.1, forward strand.
ATCTATCGCGCCGGGGTAAGTGGGATCCTCGAGGATGACCTCGTCGCCCGGTGAGAGCAGCAGGGAGGTGACGAGCGCGATCGCCTGCTGCGCGCCGTTGGTGACGAGGATCTCGTCCTCGCGCGTCGGGAGTCCTCGCTCCGACAGAGTGCGCGCGAGAGCCGCGCGCAGAGCGGGCAACCCGAGCGGCATGTACCCGTGATGGCTCGACAGCGCGGCGAGCTGCCGGCGGCTCTTCGCGAAGGCCTCGGTCAAAAACTCCGCGGCTCCGGGAAGATGCGCCGCGACGAAGGAGACCGAGCCCGCGGCATGCTCGTCGGTGAGAGCCCGCAGGACCGGGTTGAGCATTCCGCGGCCGGGTTCGTCCGTCCGGGGCCCGTCGGTCCGATCGCCCGGCCCTCGGGAATCTCCCTCTCGCGGGAGCACGCGGGTGCCACTGCCCTGGCGGCTCTCGGCCCGTCCCTCCTGCCTCAGATTTTCGTAAGACGCCACGACGGTGGTGCGGCTGACGGCGAGCGCGGACGCGAGCGCGCGCTCGGAAGGAAGGCGGGCGCCGGCCGCGATCTCTTCGCGGTCGAGGAGGCGGGCGAGAGCCGCGGAGAGCCGGACCGCCAGCGTTCCCGGCCCGGAGGCCCAGTCGCCCAGCAGGACGGCGAGCGCGTCCGGCTCGACGGAGCCCGTTCGACCAGTCCACTCCGAGGCATAAGTGGATCTTGTATTCATACCAATTCGGCGCAAGAGTAAACCGGATTGAGAAAGGCGTCAAAGTGGTATTTAAAGTGGACTGTATAAAAATGGAGGAGGATCGGTCATGACGACCCCGACGCCCCTGCCGGAGTTCGCGTTCTTCGACGGCCGGATCGTTCCCTACCGTGAGGCGCGCGTCGGCGTGATGACCCACGGGCTGCAATACGGCACGGGCTGCTTCGGAGGGTTACGCGGATTCTGGAACGACGCGGAGGAAGAGCTGTTCGTCTTCCGTCCCCACGACCACTTTCAGCGCTTCCTCGAGTCGGCGCGTCTTCTCTCCCTGGAGCTCCCGTATTCGGTCGACGACCTCGTCGCGGCTCTCGGGAGCCTTTTGCGGCAGGAGGGCCTGCGGGCCGACTGTTACATCCGCCCGCTCGCCTTCGCGGCGGAGGAGCGGATCGGCGCGCTCGGTCTCGAAGGGATGCGGTCGGCCGTTTCGATCGTCGCGATCCCCTTCGGGAAATACATCGAGAATGACGGAGGCGCGCACGTCAAGATCTCGGCCTGGCGGCGCATCGACGACAACATGATTCCGGCGCGAGGCAAAGTTTCGGGCGCGTACGTCAACACCGCCCTCGCCAAGACCGACGCGCAGCGGGGCGGGTTCGACGACGCGATCTTCCTGGACCAGAACGGCCACGTTTCGGAGGCTTCCGCGGCGAACCTTTTCGTCGTCCGCAACGGGGCCGTGGCGACTCCGCCGATCACCGACAACATTCTCGAAGGGATCACGCGCCGGTCGATCCTCGACATGCTTCGCGAGGAGCTCGCCATTCCCGCGATCGAACGGTCCATCGACCGCACCGAGCTCTCGCTCGCGGACGAGGTGTTCCTGGCGGGCACGGGCGTTCAGATCGTGTCGGTGACGCGGATCGACCACCGCCCGGTCGGGTCCGGGCGCATGGGCCCGGTCACCTCGAGCCTGCGGAAGTTGAACGCCGAGATCGTCCGCGGCCTGGTCCCGCGATATCGCCGGTGGTGCTGGCCCGTCTACGCGAGCGCGGCGGCCGGCGCGCCCGCTCCGGCGGTCGCGCGGTGAGCGCTCCGGATCCGGCCGCCGGAGCGGAAGCGGCGGCGTTCCTCGACCACTACGAGAAAGTCCGGGGGCGGACCTCGCGGGTCGTGAACTGCATCCCCGCCGAACGCGTCGACTGGACGTGGCGGGACGGCAAATTCACTCTGGGAGACCTCGTCCGCCACATCGCGGCGATCGAGCGGTTCATGTACGCGGAGAACGTGCTGGGAAAACCGAGCCGCTATCCGGGCCACGGGAAAGAGCTGGCCGACGGCCTTGATTCCGTCCGCGCGTTCTTCGACCGGACGCACGCTGAGTCCATGGCGATTTTCCGGGGATTGAGCGACGCGGACTTCGCGGCGAAGAGCGTGACGCCGGCCGGGACCCCGATTTCGACCCGGAAGTGGTTGCGCTCCATGGTCGAGCACGAAATCCACCACCGCGGCCAGATCTACCTGTACCTCTCCATGCTGGACATCCCAACCCCTCCCATCTACGGGCTGACCTCGGAGCAGGTCCGGGCCAGGAGTGTGGAGGGGTAATTGTCAGCTCTGAGTCAGACTCGCCCCTCGGTTCCCTTCGTATAATTCCCGCCAAACGAACGGTTGGCCGGGACGCGCGCCTTTACGGCGCCGAAAGAGAAGAGGAACTGCCCATGCGATCGCGCGCTGTCCTTTGCGCCCTGGTTCTCGCCGCGAGCGGCCTCTCGACGCTCCGAGCGGACGCGGTCTCCGCGTCCGCTCCCGCCGTCGACATCCACGACACCCGCCTCCTTTCGGAGCCGGCGATCAGCGCCGAACGGATCGCGTTCATTTACGCGGGCGATCTCTGGGTCTGCGGACGCGACGGCAAGACTGCCCGGCGGCTGACCTCGGACGTCGGCGCGGAGTCGAGCCCCGCGTTCTCTCCCGACGGCCAGTCGATCGCATTTTCGGCGCAGTACGAGGGAAACACCGACGTCTACATCGTGTCCGTCGAGGGGGGCGTGCCGCGGCGGCTGACCTGGCATCCCGGCGCGGATATCGTGCAGGGATTCACGGCGGACGGCTCCTCGGTTCTCTTCACCTCTCCTCGCGCGGTGCACACGCTGCGCTACCGGCAGCTCTTCACGGTCCCGGTCGCCGGAGGCAATGACACGCCTCTTCCGATCCCCAACGCCGACCGGGCCTCGTATTCGCCGGACGGCCGGCGGATCGCCTACAACCCGCTGGGTGCGGCCTACCCGCAGTGGAAGCGGTACCGCGGCGGCCGGGTCTCGCGCGTCTGGGTCTATGACCTCTCCACCCATGCGATCGAGAAGGTCCCGCAGCCCGCGGGGCGATCCAACGACGCCGCCCCGATGTGGCTCGGCGACAGCGTCTATTTCCTCTCCGACCGCGACGGCGAGTTCAACCTCTATTCCTGGGACTCCCGCTCCAGGGCCGTGACGCGCCTGACGACGCACTCGGACTTTCCCGTGTTGAACGCCTCCGCGGGAGGCGGCGCCGTCGTCTACGAGCAGGCCGGCTACATTCACGTGTACGACCCGAAGGCGCGAGCCTCGACCCGCGTGGCGATCGGCGCCGCCTCGGACCTGCAGGAAACCCGGCCTCGCTTCGTCAAGGGAGCCAAGTACGTCCGGTCGACGTCCCTTTCGCCCTCGGGCGCCCGGCTCGCTGTCGAGTTTCGCGGAGAGATCCTCTCGGTCCCGGCGGACAAGGGGGACGTGCGCAACCTGACGAACACTTCCGGGGCGCACGAGCGATCTCCGGTCTGGTCGCCGGACGGCCGCAGGATCGCGTACTTCTCCGACGAGTCCGGGGAGTACGAGCTCTGCTTGAGGAGCCAGGACGGGAAAGGGGAGGTCGCCCGATTCAAGCTGCCCGGCGCGGGCTTCTACGACCGCCCGGTCTGGTCCCCGGACAGCCGCAGGATCGCCTTCACGGACAACTCCTGGAGCGTCTTCTGGATCGATCTCGCGACGCGCGCGGTCAGGAAGGTCGGCTCGGAATATCTCTACGGCCCGGTCAAGACGGTCTGGCCGGCGTGGTCTCCGGATTCCCGCTGGATCGTTTACACGCTCGCCAACCGGACCTACATCCAGACGGTCTATGCCTATTCCGTCGAACAGGACAAGGCGTTCGCCGTCACGGACGGGCTGTCGGACGTCTCAGAGCCCGTGTTCGACCGGAGCGGCAAGTACCTCTACCTCCTCGCCTCGACCAATGCGGGCCCGGCACGCAACTGGTTTTCGCTCGAGAACGAGGACGTCCGCGTGACGCGGTCGATCTACATGGCGGTGCTCCGGAAGGACCTGCCCTCGCCGCTCGTCAAGGAGAGCGACGAGGAAAAGCTGACCCCCGAGGCGAAGCGGGAGAAGGAGCGGGAGAAGGGGAAGGATGACAACAAGAAGGGAGTCGCGGCGGACGAAGAGAAGCCCGCAGCCGCTTCCTCCTCACTGCCGGCGGACAAGCCGGGAGAGGAGAAGCCACGGACGCCGCCTCCGGTCGAGCGGGTGACGATCGACCGCGAGGGGCTGGAATATCGGATCCTCGACCTGCCCGTCCCTCCCGCTGAGATCTCGAATCTCCAGGCGGGGCCCCCCGGCCAGATCTTCTACCTGCGGGAGGTGGACGGGAAGAAGGCGCTGCAGCGCTTTGACCTCAAGGACCGCAAGACGGAGACGCTGCTCGCCGAGGCCGACGGCTACGAGATCTCGGCCGACGGCAAGAAGATCCTCTACCGCGTGAAGGAGACGTGGGCCATCGCGGCGTCGTCGGTGAAGAAGATCGATGTCGCCGAGGGAAAGATCAGGATGGACGCGCTCGAGGCGCGGATCGACCCGCGCGCGGAGTGGCCGCAGATCTTCCAGGAGGCATGGAGGATCAACCGCGACTATTTCTACGATCCGAAGATGCACGGAGTCGACTGGAAGGCGATGCGGGAGAAGTACGCGGCGTTTCTCCCGCACGTCGTGGTTCGCGACGACTTGAACCGCGTCATTCAGTGGATGTGCAGCGAGCTGTCCGTCGGCCACCATCGGGGCGGAGGCGGGGATC